>NZ_CP115463.1:1420000-1762500 GCF_027912495.1 Caulobacter sp. NIBR1757
ACGAGAGCCTGGCGCTGAGCCCGGAGGCGATGACCTCGCTGGGGCTGAAGGCCGACTACGGCAAGCTGGACGACTATACCGATGCGGGGGCCGACAAGGGTTTGGCCCTGTCGGAAGACCAGCTGACGCGGATGAAGGCCGGGTTCGCCTTCGACAAGCTGAACGGTCAGTCGCAGATCAGCTGGCGGCTGTTCGAGCAGTCGGTGGAGCAGGCCCGCGAGGGGGTGCGCTGGCGACACTACTTCTACCAGGCGACGACAAACGGCAGCCCGGCGGGCGACATTCCGATCTTCCTGATCAACAACCACCGGGTCGACGGCATCGGCGACGCCGAGGCCTACATCAGCCGGCTCAAGGATGCGAAGCGGGTGATGACCGAGGTCTCGGCCTCGATCCGGGCATCGGCCGCCAAGGGCATCGTGCCGCCGGCCTTCACCTTCGGACCCGTCGAGAAGGACGCGCTCAACGTCCTGGAAGGCCAGCCCTTCAGCGGGACCGAGGACAGCGCCGTTTGGGCCGACTTCAAGGAAAAGGTCGGCAAGCTCTCCGTGCCGCAGGGCGACAAGGACCGGCTGCTGGCCGAGGGCAAGGCGGCGCTGACCGGGCCGTTCCGCGAGGGCTACGACATCTTCCTGAAGACCCAGAAGGATGTGCAGCCGCTTGCCAAGGGCAACAACGGCGCCTGGGCGCTGCCGGATGGCCAGGCCTATTACGCCTTCCGCCTGAAGGGCTCGACGACCACCGAAATGAACGCCGAAGAGATCCATCAGCTCGGGGTGAAGAACCTCGAGCGGATCCAGGGCGAGATGCGGGCCATCATGGCCAAGGTCGGGTTCACCGGCTCGCTGCAGGACTTCTTCCAGACCATCAAGACCGACCCGAAGTACCAGTACCCCAACACCCCCGAGGGCAAGGCCCGGTACCTGGCCGACGCCAAGGGCTACATCGCCCAGGTGATGATGGACGCGCCGAAGTACTTCCATCGCCTGCCCAAGGCGCCGCTGGAGGTGCGGGCGGTCGAGGAATGGCGTCAGGAGACGGCCAGCGTGGCCTTCTACAACCGCCCGACGCCGGACGGTTCGCGGCCGGGCATCTTCTACGTCAACCTGGCCGACATGACCCAGGTGCTCAAACCCCAGATCGAGGGCATCGCCTATCACGAGGGCGCGCCGGGGCATCACTTCCAGATCGCCCTGTCGCAGGAACTCCAGGGCCTGCCGAAGTTCCGCAAGTTCGGCTTCTATGGCGCCTATACCGAGGGCTGGGGGCTTTATTCGGAGCGGCTGGGCAAGGAAATGGGCTACTACGTCGACCCGATCAGCGACTTCGGCCGGCTGAGCCTGGAGGCCTGGCGGGCGGTGCGGCTGATCACCGACAGCGGCATGCACGCCATGAAATGGAGCCGCGAGAAGGCGATCGACTTCTTCCGCGAGAACTCGATGCTCAGCGAGCGGGACATCGTGAAGGAGATCGAACGCTACCTCTGCAACCCGGGGCAGGCGACCAGCTACATGGTCGGCCAGCAGAAGATCCTGATGCTGCGCGAAAAGGCGAAGACGGCGCTGGGCGCGAAGTTCGACATCCGCGGCTTCCACGACGTGGTGCTGGCCAATGGGGCCCTGCCGCTGGACGTGCTGGAGCAGTTGGTGGACGCATATATCGCTGGGGTGAAGTAAGAGAAAATACCCCTTTAGATTGAAAATTGTGCTGATCGCCTGTACCGATGTGTGACATCGCAGGGAGGGGCCATGACTACTGTAAGGCTTTGGACGATCATCGGCGGCACTCAAGTGGGCAAATCCCACAGCATCAAGGACTTGGCCTCGCGCCAATCCGGAGGCGCACCCGGATTTTCGGATATACTTTTGAGGGGTGGGGGCTACCTCCGGGTGCTACCGAAGGTAATGGCTTGGCAGGAGGCCAAATGGTCAGAGCAGAAGTCCATCGACTACATCAAGACCAAGGTTAAAGCGGTCACCGCGCGGCTTGGGGGGCGTGCCCCAGGTTCCGTGAACGTGCTTAGCGCGCTCCGCTATGACCCAGTTGTCGATCCATCCGGCACCTATCCAGCCGCGGAGGCGTATCTGTCCGCATGGATAGGAGAAGGTTGGGCACTAGAGTCGATCGTATTGATGTCTCCGGACCCCGGGGGCACCAACGAACACTTGGGGAGCTTTGGAGCGCCCACAGCTTGGCTCTATGACTCTCGCGAGCTTTCCTCTGCACAAATGGTCGGTGCAATCCGAAATCATTTCGGCTGGGCGTAAAGCCATCGTCCAGTTCGTCTGAAGATCGGCCATAGAAAAGGCCCCGCCGTATCCAGCGGGGCCTTTCCAAATCCGGACCGTAAGGTCGGCTTACTCGCCGGCGGTCTCGACGACTTCCTTGCGGGCGCCCATGGCGCGTTCGGCGATCCGGGCCGACTTACCGCGACGGTCGCGCAGGTAGTAGAGCTTGGCGCGACGGACGACGCCGCGACGCTTGACTTCGATGCTTTCGATCATCGGCGACATGATCGGGAAAACCCGCTCAACGCCTTCGCCGAAGCTGATCTTGCGGACGGTGAAGCTCTCGTGGAGCCCGGCGCCCTGACGGCCGATGCAGACGCCTTCGTAGGCCTGCACGCGCTCGCGGTCGCCTTCCTTGATCTTGACGTTGACACGCAGGGTGTCACCGGCCTGGAAATCGGGGGTCTTGCGCAGACCGGCGAGACGGGCGGTCTCTTCCTTTTCCAGTTCCTTGATAATGTTCGCAGCCATTGTCTTACTCCAATTATTTCCGAGGCTTACCCTTGTGGGCGCCGTTTGCCTGTAAGTTGGCGAGGTGGGCTGACCAGAGGTCGGGCCTTCGCTCGCGGGTCGTCAGTTCTCTCATCTCCTGCCGCCAGGCCGCGACCCGCTTGTGGTCGCCGCTCAGCAGCACCTCGGGGATATCGAGCCCTTCGAACGTCCGCGGTCGCGTGTACTGCGGATGCTCGAGGAGCCCGTCCTCGAAGCTCTCTTCCTTGAGGCTGTTCGCCTGACCCAGAACACCCGGGACCAGCCGAACACACGCCTCGATCGCCACCATCGCCGCCGCCTCGCCACCGGCCAGGACCGCGTCTCCGACAGAGACCTCCTCGAACCCCCGGGCGTCGAGCACCCGCTGGTCCACCCCCTCGAACCGGCCGCAGAGGACAACAATCCCCGGCGCCCTGGCCCACTCACTTACCCGCGCCTGGGTCAGGGGCCTGCCCCGGGCGCTCATGCACAAAAGCGGCCGTCCCGCAGTCTCAACGCTGTCCAGCGCCGCCGCGATTACGTCCGCCTTCATCACCTGTCCTGGACCGCCACCCGCGGGGGTGTCGTCGAGGAAGCCGCGCTTATCCTTGGAAAAGGTCCGAATGTCCACTGTTTCAAGGCGCCACAGGTCGCTTTCCCGCCAGGCGGTCCCGATCAGGCTGACGCCCAGCGGACCGGGGAAGGCCTCGGGGAACATGGTCAGGACGGTGGCGGTGAAGGGCATGGGGCGGGGCGTATAGCCCAACCTGCCTCAAGAGTCGAAGGGCCGGGCTAGTTGGGCGCCAGGTCCAGGTTGAACTTCTCGGCGAAATCGGGATGCGGCGGGGTCGGCCAGCGGTACTCCGCGAAGACGTCGGCCATGCAGACGGCGACTTGGTCCTCGCTGTCCCGGTCGACCCGGTCGAACTTGCCGTCCTTGAAGCTGACCACCAGCGAGAAGCTCATCCGCCGGCGCAGCGAACTGGAATAGCAGCGGTCGAACAGGGCCGTGGTCTTGGGCTTGAGGAAGGGGTCCATCTTCTGGGCGCGCCATTCGGCGGCCTTGGGATCGTCCTTGTACTTGTCGGCGCGGGACAGGGCCTCGCCATAGGCGAGGCCGGAGCCGGACTGGAACATCAGGGCGAGGGTGATGGCTGTGGTGGTCAGCATGGCCAAGGCTCTAGGCGCCAACCATGGCGCCACGGCGGCGGACCAGGCGCATGAGGACGAACAGCAGGAAGCCGACCGGGCCGAAGAACAGGGTCAGCAGCAGGATCGGAGTCAGCAGCCAGGGCGACACCCCCTCGGCATCGCCGGTGCGGCTGATCCAGCCGCCGACGAACATGTCGAAGGCCAGATAGTGAACCCAGGCGACGAGCAGCATGTTCGGCTGGGCGAACAGGGTCTGAACCCCCTTCAGCGTGCTCATGTCGCCCTGTGCGCCGCCGAGGTTCATGGCCAGCATGATCAGGTAGGTGAGCGCGAACAGGGCCGGGACCATGTAGCCGCACAGGGGATCGGCCCAGCCGCGCATCGGCTTGATGAACCGCGCCAGGATCATCACCAGCCAGAAGGCCATCGCGATCCAGTTCGCCGCCAGGTAGCCGTTGGCCGCCATCGTCCCCTCCATCCCTGTTGCCGTCGCCAGACTGGCGCCGGATCGGCCTGCCGTCGAGCCGCTTGCCGCTCCGGTTCCACAGGCTTATGGCAGGCGCCATGACCGACGCCGAAGACCTGATCGCCACCCTGGCTCTCGAACCCATCGAGCTGAACCTGTTCCGGGGCGTGTCCCCCAACGAGGGCTTCCCGCGCATCTTCGGCGGCCTGGTCATCGCCCAGGCCCTGCTGGCCGCCTATGAGACGGTCGAGGACCGGGTCTGCCACTCGCTGCACGCCTATTTCATCCGGCCGGGCGACGTGAACATTCCGGTGCTCTACGAGGTCGATCGGTCGCGCGACGGCGGCACCTTCACGACCCGGCGGGTCATCGCCATCCAGAACGGCAAGCAGATCTTCAACCTGGCCGCCTCCTTCCAGGTCGCCGAGGACGGGCTCGAGCACCAGTCGCCGATGCCCGAGCATCCCGATCCGGAATCGGTGAAGACCGAACTGGACCAGTTGCTGGCCAAGTTCGGCGACAAGCTGCCCGAGAAGATGAAGGAGCAGATGAAGCGTCCGCGCCCCATCGACCTGCGCTGGCCGGACCCGCAGAACATGTTCAAGCCGGTGCCCAAGCCGCCGCGCAAGCAGGTGTGGATGCGGGCCAAGGCGCCCATCGGCCCGGAAGTGAAGCTGCAGCAGGCCTGCCTGGCCTATGCCTCCGACATGGCCTTCATGGAGACGGCGCTGCGGGTCCACGGCCTGACCTGGCAGACGCCGGGCCTGCAGTCGGCGAGCCTCGACCACGCCATGTGGTTCCACCGGCCGGTGGATTTCAACGATTGGCTGCTGTTCGACCAGGACTGCCCGAGCACCAGCCAGGGGCGGGGCTTCATCCGTGGCGAGATGTACACCCAGGACGGCCGGCTGGCGGCGTCGGTGGCGCAGGAATGCCTGATGAGGGTGAAGGTGTAAGCGCCTTACGCCTCGTCCTCGCCGTCCTCGGGACGGACTTCGATCTCGGTGGGCCGCACGACGGTCAGCTTGCCCCCGGCGATATCGACCGTCGGCACCGCCTCGCGGGTGAAGCCGAGGTACCAGGTCTGGCCGCCGAGGGCTGGCTCGATCTCCAGGATGTCGCCGGCGCCGAAGTCCTGCACGGACTTCACCTTGCCCAGCACCTCGCCCTCCGGCGTCACTGCCGACAGGCCGATCAGGTCGGCCAGGTAGAACTCGTCCTCGTCCGGCTCGGGAAGGTCGGCGCGGTCGATGTGCAGGGTCAGGCCGCGCAGGGCGTCGGCCGCCTCCTTGGTGTCGATGCCCTTGGCGCGGGCGACGACGCCGCCCTTGTTCAGGCGCGCCGAAGTGATGGTCAGGGCCGGCGAGCCATCGGCGCGCTTGAGGCGCTTGTATTGCGTCAGGGCCAGCGGATCGGCCGTAAAGGTGGCAATCCGCAGCTCGCCACGAACGCCGTGGGCGCCGCCGACCCGGCCGATGAGGAGGAGGTTGGAACTCATGCAGAGCCTTGGAACGGAAACCGGCGCGGAGGGCAAGAGCCGCGTCCTTCTCCCGCTTGTCGGGAGAAGGTGGCCGCGAAGCGGTCGGATGAGGGCAGCGCCAGCCTTCGAAGGTGTGGTTCAGATACGGAAAAGGGCAGACCAGCCGGAGCCGGTGCTGCCCTCATCCGACCCCCTTCGGGGGCCACCTTCTCCCGACAAGCGGGAGAAGGGACCTGAGCTTTAACCTTCGGTCTTTTCTTCGCCAGCGTCGGCGGCCGGGGCTTCTTCAGCGGCCGGAGCCTCTTCAGCAGCTGGGGCCTCTTCAGCGGCGGGCGCAGCTTCGGCAGCCGGAGCAGCCTCTTCAGCCGGAGCTTCTTCGGCCACCGGGGCTTCGACTTCCGGTTCCGGCTCGGGGGCCGGCGGGTTGGCGGCCAGTTCGGCGGCGGCGGCGGCGCGCTCTTCAGCGCGTTCCTCGGCCTTCTTGCCCGGCTTGCCCTTGGTCGGGTTGTTGCCGTGGGCCCACTGCACGAGGCCTTCCTTGGCAAGGAAGCGCGCGACGCGGTCGGTCGGCTGGGCGCCCTTCTTGATCCAGGCTTCGATCGACTCCAGCTTCAGGGTGACGCGGGTCGGGTCGTCCTTCTTGAGGAGCGGGTTGTAGGTGCCGACCTTCTCGATGAAACGGCCGTCGCGGGGCGAGTGGCTGTCAGCGACGACGATCGAGTAGTAGGGGCGCTTCTTGGTGCCGCCACGGGCCAGACGAATCTTCAGCATTTTGAGGGTAGTCCTTGGAGTTGGTTCAGTTTTTCTTGAACGGGTTGAAAGACGAGGCGCCCAGGCCGGGAAGGCCGGGCAGGTTGGGTAACGAGCCGCCGCCGGGTCCGCCCAGGCCGGGCAATCCCTTCAGCTGCTTTTCGAGTTCGGCCGGATCAACCTCCGGCATCTTGCCGCCGCCGAGGTTTTTCAGGCGATCGCCGCCGCCGCCGCCGAGCATGGCGGCCATCTTGGCGAAGCCCTTGCCGCCGCCCTTGCTCATCATCTTGAAGGCGTCGGCCATCTGACGGTGTTGCTTGAGCAGGCGGTTGACCTCGGCCACGTCGACGCCCGAACCGGCGGCGATGCGGCGCTTGCGCGAGGCGGCCAGGATGTCGGGCTTCTTGCGCTCCAGCTTGGTCATCGAGCTGATGATGGCCTGCTGGCGGCTGATCGACTTGTCGTTGAGGCCGGCCTCGGCGATCTGCCCCTTCATCTTCTGGACGCCGGGAAGCATGCCCATCAGGCCTTCCATGCCGCCCATCTTCTGCATCTGGGAAAGCTGTTCCGACAACATGTCCAGATCGAACTGGCCCTTGGCCAGCTTGCGGGCCATGGCCTCGGACTTGGCCTGGTCGAAGTCGGCGGCGGCCTTTTCGACGAGGGCGACGATATCGCCCTGGCCGAGGATGCGGCCGGCCACGCGGCGGGCGTCGAAGACGTCGAGGGCCTCGACCTTTTCGCCGGCGCCCAGGAACTTGATCGGCAGGCCGGTGACGGCCCGCATCGACAGGGCCGCGCCGCCGCGCCCGTCGCCATCGGCGCGAGTCAGGATCAGGCCGGTGAGCGGCAGGCGCTCGTGGAAGGCTTTCGCCGTGCGCACCGCGTCCTGACCGGTCAGGCTGTCGGCGACCAGGATGGTTTCGGCCGGGCTGGAGATACGGGCGATCTCGGCCGCCTCGGCCATCATGCTCTCGTCCAGCGTCGTGCGGCCGGCGGTGTCGAGGATGAGGATGTCGTAGCCGCCCAGCTTGGCGGCGCTCATGGCGCGCTTGGCGATATCGACGGCCGATTGGCCGGCGACGATGGGCAGGGTGTCGACCTCGACCTGCTTGCCCAGCATGGCCAGCTGTTCCATGGCGGCCGGACGACGGGTGTCCAGCGAGGCCATCAGGACCTTCTTGCGGTCCGTCTTGCTGAGGCGCAGAGCCAGCTTGGCCGAAGTGGTAGTCTTGCCCGAGCCCTGCAGGCCGCTCATCAGAATGACGCTGGGTGGGTTGAGGGCGATGTTGAGGCCCACCGGCTCTTCGCCGCCGAGCATCTCGACCAGGCCGTCGTAGACGATCTTCACCACCTGGTCGGCGGGGCGGATCGAGCGGATCACCGCCTCGCCGGTGGCTTCCTCGCGGGCCTTGGCGATGAAGTCCTTGACCACCGGCAGGGCGACGTCAGCCTCCAGCAGCGCCACGCGAACCTCGCGCAGCGCTTCATCGACGTCCTTCTCGCTGAGGACGCCGCGTCCGGACAGGCGGTCGAAGACACCGCTCAGCCGTTCTGTAAGGCCTTCAAACATTCACAACCTCATATGCACAACGAAGCCAGCCCCCGTGGACGATCGCGTCGACGGGGGTCCTCTCCATCCTCGTCCGATATAGGCATCGGGGTCGTGATGGGGGAGGGCGCTGGCAGATTGCGCCGGGAAGGGCGCGCTTATGGGCGAAAGGGGCGCAAAGGTCAAGGAATGGCGCTTAGGCCTCTCCCGCGATCACCGCGTTCGAATAGCGGCTGTCGGCGGTGACCTCCTCGCCCAGCCAGTCCGGCCGCTCGAAGTCGGCGTCGGCGCTTGGCAGTTCGATCTCGGCCAGCACCAGGCCGGGGCGCGGGTGCTCGAATTCGTCGACTTCGAACAGGCTGGCCCCCACCTGCACGGTGTAGCGGACTTTGCGGATCACCCCGCCATCGACCATGCCGCTGTCCAGGATGGCGGCGCCCTGGTCGGCGGGGATGGGGAAGTTGAACTCCGGCCGCTCGCGCCCCTCGGGGTCGATGGCCAGGCCCTTGAGGGTCAGGATCGCCGCCTCGCCCTCGAAGCGCACCCGGATGGAAGCTTGCTTGCGGCGGCTGACGTAGCCCGCCCGCATGACCACCGGCTCGCCGACCACCTGATCCCGCCAGGTCTCGTCCAGCACCAGGAACTTGCGCTCGATCTCGCGGTGGGCGGTCATTTGATGCGGCGGTCGATGAACGGCTGCTGGCGGAAGACGATGTAGACCCGCTTCATGTCGCGCTGGACTCGGCTCATCTCGTAGTAGTTGGTGGCGATCGGATTGCCCCAGCCGCCGCGCAGGCGGACGCCGTAATAATCCATGTCCCAGGCCCCGCGGTTGTTGCGCAGGTCGCTAAGGAACTTGCCGGCGATCACCCCGTATTCGGCCCGCAGGTCCCAGAATTTCTCGACCACCCGGTCGGAGGTGGCGGCCTGGCGGTCGAACCGCAGCATGCGCTCGCGGGCCGCCTGGGTGTCGCCCAGCCGGGCGGAGATGTCGCGGCGCACGGCGATGCGGCGGGCGCGGAAGGCGGTGGCCTTGGCGGTGACCTCGGCGTTGTAGCGGTCGAGGCTGGCCTGGGCCCGGATCAGCGGATCGCCGCCGCCCTCGGCGGTCAGGACCGGCACGCTGGCCCGGGCCAGACTGGTCTCCATCTCGTTGATGTCCTTCTGAGTGGCGCGGACATAGGCGTCCTCCAGCTTGAAGACGTCGTAGTCGCGCAGAGCTCGCGGGCCGCTGACCAGCAGCAGGCCGGCGACCATTGAGACGGCGGCGGCGCCGAAGACGGCGAACACCGGCACGGTGGCGTCCTTATGGCCGGCGGGCCGCAGGATCATGAAGTACAGCGGCAGCAGGAACAGACCGATGATCGCCACCAGCGCCGGGAAGGCATAGAGGCCCAGCCATGTCCAGACCTCCCAGGGGGCGCTCAGCTTCAAGGGATCAACGTTGAGGATCGAGGCCCAGATGCCGCCGATGACGGCCGCCGCCAGGGCCGCCGCGACAATGCTCAGTCTTTTGTTGACGCCGCCCGCCACCCCCATGGTCCGCGTGTGGCCCTTGCTCAGATCGTAAGTCACGTTCGTCCCCCCATATTCCCCGTCCGGACCTGACGCACAATCGTGGGGTTCCGGCCTCACGGTCAACCGCGAGATCGCCCACCGACCTTGAGAATCCGCGGGCCCCGGCCGATGGTTGGCGCATGAGCCTGGTCGTCCGTGAATTTCGCGCCAAGGGGTTCCGCTCGTTGCGGGGCATCACCTATCCGGTCAGTGGGCTGGACGTGTTCGTCGGGACCAACGGGGTCGGCAAGACCAACCTCTACCGGGGGCTGGAACTGATCCAGTCGGCGGCCGCCAACCGGCTGGCGCGGGATGTGGTGCTGGACGGCGGACTGACCTCGGTGCTCTGGGCCGGCACGCGGCGGCGCAATGAGCAGGCCGAGATGACCCTGTCGGTCAGCCTGGCCGATCCGGACGGGCGAAGTCGCGGGGTCTATCGCTACGAGGTGACCGTCGGCATGCCGCCCCAGTTCAAGGGGGAGCCGCTGTCGGCGACATTCCTCTATGAGCCGCAGATCAAGGAAGAGAGCGTCGCCTTCGAGACCGGCTCGCGGGCGGTGCGGCTGCTGGAGCGCAAGGGGCATTCGGTCATGGTGCGGGGCGAGGACGGCCGTCCGGCGGCGCTCGACATCGACCTGCTGTCCTCCGAGACGGTGCTGGGGCGGCTGGAGGACCCGGGGCGCTATCCGGAGCTTGACGCCCTGCGCCGCACGATCCTGCAGTGGCGGTTCTACCATGGACTGCGCACCGACGCGGCCTCGCCGCTGCGCCGGCCCTGCCCGGCGGTGGCCACCCCGACCCTGGCTTCGGACGGGTCCGATCTGGCGGCGGTGTTCGCCACCCTGCGCCATATCCGGGCCGACAGCCGCGAGCTCGACAAGGTCATCGACGCCGCCTTCCCGGGGGCCAGGCTGGAGGTGCCGACGCCGGGCCTGATGGCCAACTTCGGCATGACCTTTCCCGACTTCCCCCAGCGGGTGTTCGATGCAGCCGAACTGTCGGACGGCACCCTGCGGTTCCTTTCGCTGGCCGGGGCGCTGCTGGCCTATCGCCTGCCGCCGTTCATCGCGCTGAACGAGCCGGAGGCCAGCCTGCATCCGGACCTGATGGAGCCCCTGGCCAGGCTGATCGCCGCCGCCGCCGAGCGCACCCAGCTGTGGCTGGTCACCCATTCGGAGCGGCTGGCCGAGGCGGTGATCGCCACCGGCGCCGGAAAGGTGCGCACGGTGCTGAAGCAGGACGGGGAGACGCGGATCGAAGGCCTGCGCGCCTGGGGCCGGTTCGAAGACGAGGATGAGGACTAGCCGCGCAGCTCCAGACCGTTCCCCTCGGGGTCCTTGAGATACAGGCTGAGGCCCTCGCCGCCGGCCCCGTAGCGCAGGCCCTCCTCGCCGACCTCGACACCATGCGCGAGCAGATGCGCCTTGACCGTCTCCAGGTCGAAGCCGGCGACGGTCAGGCAGACGTGGTCGAGGTTGCGGCCCTCCGGGCCCGGCCCGGCCCCTCCCATGCGGCCGAGGCGGCCATCGACCGAGACGATGTCGATCAGGCTGCCGCCGGCCCGCAGCTGGACCAGGCCGATGGCGTCCTGCCGCTTCTCGACGCTGAGGCCGAGGACGCCAGTGTAGAAGTCGACGAGCCGCTGCTGGTCGTGGGCCCGCAGGACGATGTGGTCGATGCCGGTGATCTGCATTCTGCTGAGGTGGGTGGTTTTGGCGGCGGCGGCAAGGCCGGTTGACGAACGCGCGGCGGGCTCGTCCGATCGCCGGGTGACTCGCCCTGTCCCACCCGCCGAACGCCGCAAGCCGAACCTGCCGCTCAACGGCAAGACCGGGGCGATCATGATCGGCGCCATCGCCCTGATCGTGCTGCAGCCGGGGGCCGAGCGGCTGTGGAACCGGCTGCAGGCGCCAGGGCTGGAAAGGCGCATGGGTGGTCCGGGTTTCCCCGTCACGATGGATCAGGCGGCGCTGCGGATCGAACAGTCGCGCGGCCCGGTGCTGGCCACGACGTGGAGCAGCGTCCGGCGGGAGGGGCAGGACTGCCGCAGCATTACGGCGGGCGCCTTCTGGCGGGTCTGCGGCGTCGGCGGACGGCCCAGGACCATCAGCGCCGATGTCATCGTCCGGACCCATGCCGAGGCCGCGCGCGAGATGACCGTGCTGGTTGATGCGGCGGCGCGCGGCGCCACGCCTGCCCAGCGTCAGGCGGCGCTGCGGCTGGTCACGGGCCGCAAATCAGGCTCGGTGCGGATCGGCGGCGTGCGGATCAGCGCCCTGCCGCTGCGGACCGGCGGCTGGTACCTCGACGCCCGTCCGGCCTGAGCGACAAGAAGAAAGGGCCGCGACGTCTCCGCCGCGGCCCCCATCTCTTACGCCTTGCCCGGCTCCGGGAAGCCCCGGCTGCGCATCAGGGCGCCGATCTCCGGGTCGCGGCCGCGGAAGTCGCGGTACTGCTCGGCCGGGTCCTTGCTGTTGCCGCGGCTCATGATGGTCGCATACAGCCGGTCGGCGGTCTTGCGGTCATAGGCGCCGCCGGCCTCGACGAAAGCTTCCCAGCAGTCGGCGGTCAGGGTGTCGGACCACAGGTAGCTGTAGTAGCCGGCCGAGTAGCCGTCGCTGGAGAAGACGTGGCCGAACTGCGGGGTGCGGTGACGCATGACGATCTCCTCGGGCATGCCGAGCTTCGTCAGTTCTTCCCGCTCGAACTTGTCGGGATCGATGGTCACGTCGCCGGCCAGGTGCAGCTTCATGTCGATCAGGGCGCTGCCCAGGTACTCGACGGTGATGAAGCCCTGGTTGAACTTCGAGGCCGCCTCGATCTTGTCGACCAGCGCCTTGGGGATCGGCTTCTTGGTCTCGTAATGGATGATGTACTTGTCCATCACCTCGGGCGTGGTCAGCCACTTTTCGTTCAGCTGGCTGGGGAACTCGACATAGTCGCGGGCCACGTTGGTGCCGGCCACGGTCGGGTAGACCACCTCCGAGCACAGGCCGTGAATGGCGTGGCCGAACTCATGGAACATGGTTTCGGCGTCGTCCCAGCTGATCAGCACCGGCTTGCCGGCCTCGGCCTTGATGTAGTTGCAGTTGTTGGAGACCAGGGTGGTGATCTTGCCCTTGAAGGTTTCCTGGGTGCGGTAGTCGGTCATCCAGGCGCCCGAGCGCTTGCCCTCGCGGGCGAAGGGATCGAAGTACCAGAGGCCGATGTGCTGGCCCTTGCGGGTGACTTCCCAGACCTTGACGTCGGGATGGAAGACCGGGATGCCGCTGACCGGCTTGAACTTGAAGCCGTGCAGCTTGCCGGCCGCGAAGAACATCGCCTCGCGCAGGTTGTTGAGCTCAAGGTAGGGCTTCACCTCGTTCAGATCGAGGTCGTACTTGGCCTTGCGGACCTTCTCCGCATAGTAGCGGTAGTCCCAGGGGGCCAGCTTGAAGCCGCCGTTCTCGGCGTCGATGATGGCCTGCATGTCGGCGACATCGCGCTTCACGGCGGCCACGGCCGGGGTCCACACCGCCTCCATCAGCTCCATGGCCCGCTCGGGCGTCTTGGCCATGGCGTTGCCCAGCCGCCAGTGGGCGTGGGTGGGATAGCCCAACAGCTTGGCGCGTTCGACACGCAGCTTGAGGATTTTGGTGATGATGGCGTTGTTGTCGGTGGCGCCGCCGCCGTCGCCGCGGCCGACGAAGGCCTTCCAGATCTTCTCACGGGCGGCGCGGTTGGGCGCGTAGGTGAGGAAGGGCTCGGCGCTGGAGCGGGTGTTGAGGATGATGGCCTTGCCGTCGAGACCCTTGCCCTTGGCGCTGGCGCGGGCGCCGCTGATCAGGCTGTCGGGCAGACCGGCCATGTCGGCGTCGGAAAGCTCGATGTAGGTGCTCTCGTCAGCCAGCAGGTTCTTGTTGAACTGGGTGTAGATGCCGGCCAGCTCTTCGTTGATGGCCGCGACGCGGGTCTTGGCGGCGGGGCTGAGCAGGGCGCCGGAACGGACGAAGCCGTCGTAGTAGACCCAGGTGACGCGCTTCTGCTCGTCGGTCAGGCCGGCGGCGCCGCGGGTGTCGTAGACCGCCTTGACGCGGGCGAAGAGCTTTTCGTTCTGGTTGATCTGGTCGCTGAAGGCCGAGAGCTTCGGGTCCATCTCTTCCTCGACGGCCTGGAAGGCCGGGGTGCTCATGTTCGAGGACCAGACGCCGTAGTAGCGGTAGAGGCGGCCGAGCGTGCGGCCGGCGTCTTCCAGCGCCGCGATGGTGTTGGCGAAGCTGGGCGGGGCCGGGTTGGCGGTGATGGCGTCGATCTGCGCCATGTTTTCGGCCATGGCGGCTTCGAGAGCCGGCTTGAAGTCGGCGACGTTGACCTTGTCGAAGGCAGGCAGGCCGCCGTAGGGGCCGGTCCAGGGGGCGAGCAGGGCGTTACCCTCCTTGGCGAAAGCGGGATTGACGGCGGCGGCCGCGACGGCGGCGGCCGAGGCGGCGAGGAAGGTTCTGCGTTGCACGGGCATGGAGCTCCAGAGTCTCGTTTGGGGGGACCCTAGGGCATGCGGCGGGCGGCGTCACATGACAGCGATGTAACCTACCGCAGGATCATCAGATCCATCACCGGCCGGGGCAGCGGCGGCGGGGCAGGGGCCTGGGCGCGGGGCGGCTGGGCGCTCCAGGCGGCGGCGGCGCTGAGCAGGGCGACGGCGGCGACGAGGCCGAGGCCGACCAACTGACGGGTGCTGGTCGGGGCGGGGGCTTTCAGCAGCGCGATGCGGGCCTCCAGCGGATGCTGCGCCGAGGCGGGCCAGTAACAGCCGACCGGCAGGGCCTGTTCGGCCAGGGTCGTCTTCAGCATGGTCTGGGCGTAGCGGCGGCGCTCTTTCGGATAGCGGGCGACGACCACGGCGTCGCAGCTCAGTTCCTGGTCCAGGCGGATCTTGCCGGCGGCCAGATGGACCAGCGGGTTGAACCAGAACAGGCACTGGATGGCGGCCAGCACGGCGTTGGCGCGGGCGTCGTCACGGTCCATGTGCACCCGCTCATGGGCGCGGATCAGGCGCTGTTCTTCCGGCGTGAAGCGTTCGGCGAAGTCGCTGGGCAGGATCAGGCGCGGGTCGATGACCCCGACAATGGCCGGACCGGCCTGGCCGCGGGCGGCCTTGCGCATGAAGCGGCGCTGGCCGGCGGCCAGACGCAGGGCCAGGATCACGGCGCCGGTCAGCCAGACGGCGATGGCCAGGCCCGACAGCCAAGGCTGGCCCTCGATCATGGCGGCCACTTCCGGCACGGCGGCCTCTTCCAGCGGGACGCTGCGCAGGGCGGGCAGCAGGCTGGCGCTGGCGGCCATCGGCACGATCAGCCAGGAGGCGTAGACCGACTGGGCGCCAAACAGGCGCAGGAGCGGCTTGCGCAGGGCCAGCACGACCAGCACCGCCGCCGCGACGGCGATGTTCAGCTTGGCGAGGGTGATCAGCAGGTCACTGATCATCGCTCATCTCATCGATCAGCGATTTCAGCCGGGCCACCTCCTGGGGGCTCAGCTTGCGATGCTCCGCGAAATGCGAAATCAGCGGGGCCAGCTCGCCATCGAACAGGCGGTCCAGCAGGCCCTGGCTCTCGGAGGTGACATAGTCCTCGCGCTGCACCAGCGGCCGGTACTGGTGACGGCCGCCGGCCCGCTCCGACTGGATGACGGACTTCTTGAGCAGGCGATTGATCAGCGTCTTGACCGTGGCGTCGCCCCAGTCCTGGACCTGCTTGACCTCGGCGACGAGCTCGTCGGCGGTGCAGGGGCCCTTTCGCCAAAGGGCTTCCATGACCTGACTTTCGGCGCTGGTGATCTGGACGGGTTCTCTGGCCATGGGATGAGACTACGCCCGTAATGCCCGGCGTCAACAGGAATTTATGGCCGTCATTCGGCCCTATTTCGCCCAATACCGCCATGGCTTCCCAAGCCGCGCGCGCGGGTCTAGACCGCAAGGCATGGCCATAGGCGTTTTCGACTCCGGCGTCGGAGGATTGACCGTGCACCGCACCCTGGTGGAGCGGCTGCCGCACGCGAACTTCATCTACCTGGCGGACCAGGCCAACGCCCCCTATGGCGGGCGGCCCGGCGAGGAGGTGGTCGACCTGACCCGCGCCGGCTGTATCCGGCTGTTCGAGGCCGGGGCGTCGCTGGTCGTGCTGGCCTGCAACACCGCCAGCGCCATCGCGCTTCGCCGCCTGCAGCAGACCTGGCTGCCGGGCTATCGCAAGGAAACCGGCCGGGCGCTCAACGTGCTGGGCATCATCGTCCCGACCATCGAGGCGGCCACCGGCCTGCCCTGGGAGCATGAGGCCGAGCGGCGCGGCGACAAGATCGAGAAGCTCGACATTCTCGGCGTCTTCTCGACGCCGGGCACGGCCAGCAGCCGCGTCTTCGAGATCGAGATCGACAAGCGCAAGCAGGACCTGGCGGTGTTCTCCGAACCCTGCCCGAACCTGGCCCGGATGATCGAGGAGGGCGCCGGCCCGGTGGACCTGGCCAGGGAGGTCGAGACCCACGTCGAGAACCTCAAGCGCCGCGTCGGCCGCTATCCGGACCGCGCCATCCTCGGCTGCACCCACTACGAAATGGTCGCCGACCTGTTCCGCGCCGCCCTGCCGCCGGGCACGCCGTTGATCCATCAGCCGGGGGCGACCGCCGATGCGCTGGCGCTGTATCTGGAACGGCATCCGGAGCTGGACCCGGGCAGCTCGGGCCTGCGCCGCTTCCTGACGACCGGAACGCCCGGTCGCCAGAATGGGCTGGTGCAGGGGTTCTGGGGCGCGCCGCTGGATTTCGAAGCCGCTTGATTGATCGTTCAAGAGGGCGTTAGCTGATCGCCGTTCGATGGAGGGGATCATGCGCGTTCTGTTGGCGGCCGCCATGGCCGTCGCCCTGGCCGGCCAGGCCGGCGCCGCATCGGCGGCCGTGAAGTCCGCCGCAGAAGGCCGGCTTGAGCTCGAGAGTTCGGTCGTCATCGATGCCGCGCCTGACAAGGTCTACGCGGCGATCGGCCAGATCGGGTCCTGGTGGGACCCGGCCCACAGCTATGGCGGCCAGATGACCCTGGAGCTGAGACCGGGCGGCTGCTTCTGCGAGAGCCTGCCCGGCGGCGGGGTGAAGCATGGCGAGGTGGTGATGGCCATGCCGGGCAAGCTCGTCCGCCTGTCGGCGCCGCTGGGCCCGATGCAGGACTGGGGCGTGGCGGCGGCGATGACCTTCGAGCTGAAGCCGGCCGAGGGCGGCAAGACGACGGTGGTGCTGCGCTACAACGCGAGTGGGTTCAGCGCGGGGCAGTTGCAGGCGGCGCCGGGGATCGATGGCGTGGTCGTTGGGCAGCTGACGCGGCTGAAGAGCTTCGCGGAGACGGGGAAACCGACCTAGCAAGTGAGTGACTGTTCGCTCTCCGCCCTTGGGGCGGAGGACAGGTTTGGAGCGTGAGCGACAAACCAGGAGGCGGGACGTCCACCGGCGATCGTGCGCTGTGTCCGCGGACGCCGGCGCGTAAGGGAACGCGCTAATCACCTACGGCCGGTGGGCCCGCCTCCTGCTTTCTCGCTTGAAGGCTCGAAAGCGGTCCTCCGCCCAAAGGGCGGAGAGCTACGACCACTCCGGCCTCTGCTGTTGGCTTATGCCGCCGCCGCTTCGCCGGCGATCACGCGGCTGACCGCATTGACGACCGACGCGATGCGCAGGGCCGCCTGCACCGAGGTGTTCGGCACGCCGTGCTTCTTCAGTTCGGCCTCGTGGGCGTCCAGGCACATGCCGCAGCCGTTGATGGCCGAAACCGCCGTCGACCACAGCTCGAAATCGACCTTCTCGACGCCCGGATTGGCCAGCACGTTCATCCGCAGCTTGGCCGGCAGGGTCCCGTACTCCTTGTTCTTCATCAGGTGCAGGGAGCGGTAGTAGACGTTGTTCATGCCCATGATGGCCGCCGCGGCCTTGGCGGCGGTCAGGGCCTCTTCGCTCAGGCCGGCGGCCCGGGCGGCCGCTTCCAGGCCCTTGACGACGACCGGCTGGCCGACCGCGTGGGCCGAGGCGACGAAGGCGCCCCATTTCTGCTGATCGGTCAGCAGGGTCTCGGCCGACAGCGACGAGAGGTTGAGGCTCAGGTCCTTGGCATAGGCAGGCAGCGCGTCGCGCACGGTGTCGATCGACATCGGTCAGGTCCGTTCAAACTGGAGAGAAAGGGGCCGGGGTCTCCCCCGCCTTTCGGGGGGAGGGACGGGCGGAGGAGCCCCGGCGCCAGCGGCTTCCGATTGGGACGTGGAAGCCGCTGGATCTTGGGCCTAGCTTACTCGGCGGCCAGGTTCAGGACGTCGCCGCCGACCGCGCGGTTGCACGGGCACAGCTCGTCGGTCTGCAGGGCGTCGAGGACCCGCAGGGTGTCGGCCGGCGCGCGGCCGACGTTCAGGTTGGTGACGTAGACGTGCTGCACGACGTTGTGCGGATCGACCACGAAGGTGGCGCGCTGGGCGACGCCCTCTTCCTCGTCGAGAACGCCCAGTTCACGGGCGAACTTGCCGCCGTTGTCGGCGAAGTTCCACATCGGCAGGCTGTTGAGGTCCGGGTGCTCCCGGCGCCAGCCCAGCTTGCTGTGCTCGTTGTCGGTCGAACCGCCGAGGACGACGGTGTCACGATCTTCGAATTCCTTGTTGAGACGCGCGAACTCGGCGATCTCGGTCGGGCAGACGAAGGTGAAATCCTTCGGGTAGAAGAAGATGACCTTCCACTTGCCCGGGAAGCTGTCCTGGCTGACGGTTTCGAACGCGCTCTCGCCGTTCTCTTCGTGACGGTTGAACTTCGGCTTCACGCCGACGACTTTGAAGTCAGGCAGTTTCTGGCCAACACCCAGCATTGCGTATTCCTCGCGCTTGGAAAAATTGATCGAGTCGATGAGGCCGCCGGGCAGGGGAGTGCGTCGGCGACAGGGGTGAAATAGGGGCCGACTCAGCCATTGGCCAATCAATAGTTTTTGCCGACAGCATAGAGTTACTCTATGGTAGCAAAATGCTCCCCACATTCCGCCAACTGCAGTACCTCAAGCTCCTCGCCGAACACGGCAGCTTCAGCCGCGCCGCCGAGGCCGCCCACGTCACCCAGCCCACCCTGTCGGCCGGCATCGCCGAGCTGGAGCGGATCATCGGCGCCCCCGTCGTCGACCGCGCCCGCAGCGGGGTGATCCTGACCGCCGCCGGCGAGGAGGCGGCGCGGCGGGCCCGCGAGTTGCTGGCCGGCGCCGAGGACCTGGTTCAGGCGTCACAGAGCGCCGGCCTGCCGCTGGCCGGGCGCTTCCGGCTCGGCGTCATCCCGACCATCGCCCCCTTCCTGTTGCCGAAGGCGCTGCCGGTCATGCGCGCCCGCTTCCCCAAGCTGCGTCTGTTCCTGCGCGAGGACCTGACCAGCCGCCTGATCACCGCCCTGAAATCCGGCGCCCTCGACGCCGCCCTGATCGCGCTGCCCTACGACATGGCCGGCCTCGACTGGGCTCACGTCGTCGACGACGAGCTGCTGGCCGCCGTGCCGAGCGGCCACGCCATGGCCAGCCAGGCCAGCATCAGCCCCGCCTCCCTCGACGGCGACGAACTGATCCTGCTGGAAGACGGCCACTGCCTGCGCGACCACGTCCTGGCCGCCTGTGGCCTTGGTCCCCCCGCCCGCCACGGCGAGGACGAGGCCTTCGCCGCCACCTCCCTGCCCACACTCGTGCAGATGGTCGGCTCCGGCCTTGGCGTCTCCTTCGTGCCGGCCATGGCTGTCGAGGCCGGCTTGACGGGCCAGGCCCCGGTCACCGTCCGCCCGCTGCAGGCCGAGCATCCCAGCCGCGAGATCGTCGTCGCCTGGCGGGCCGGCTCCAGCCGGGCCCGCGACGGGCGCCTGCTGGCGGAGACGCTGCGCGCCGCCTAAGGTCGGAGTCGTATCGAGGGAAGATTCCATGCGTCTGGTCATCGCGGCGGCGGCCGTCTTCGCCCTGTTGGGCTCGTCCGTTCAGGCCGCCGGGCCTTCGCCCGAGGTGAAAGCCGAAGCCCGTACCCTGTTTTCAAAAATCATCGGCTTCAAGACCCAGGAGGGCAGCGGCCAGGTCCCGGCCCTGGCCCGCTACCTCGCCGACCAGCTGAAGACGGCCGGCTTCAAGGACAGCGAGATCGAGATCGTGCCGCTCGGCGAGACCGCCGGTCTGATCGTCCGCTATCCGGGCAAGCCCGGTTCGACCAAGCCCCCGGTCATCCTGATGGCCCACATGGATGTCGTCGCCGCCAGCCGGGAAGACTGGGGCGGCCGCGATCCCTATGTGCTGACCGAGGAGAACGGCGTCTTCATCGGGCGCGGCGTCGTCGACAACAAGTATGGCGTGCTGAACATCACCCAGACCTTCATGCGCCTGCGCCGCGAGGGGTTCGTCCCCGATCGTGACCTGATCCTGGCCTTCACCGGCGATGAGGAAACCACCGGCAAGACGGCCGTCGTCCTGGCCGCAAAGCTCAAGGGCGCCGCCTACGCCATGAACTCCGACGCCGGAGGCGGCTTCCGCGGCGGCGGCAACGAGAAGGCCAGCTACGCCCTGCAGGTGGCCGAGAAGACCTACGCCACCTATGAGCTGACGGCGCTGAACAGCGGCGGCCACTCCTCGGCCCCCCGGCCGGACAACGCCATCTACGACCTGGCCGCCGCCCTGACCCGGATCTCGGCCTATAGGTTCGAGGCGCGCTGGAATCCGGTGACCTTGGAGAGCTTCCGCCTCACCGCCCCCAGCCTCGAGGGCGAGCTCGGCAAGGCCATGGCCCGCTTCGCCGCCAATCCGAACGACAAGGCCGCCCTGGCCGAGCTCGACAAATCCTGGGTCAGCAACGAGCTGCGGACCACCTGCGTGGCCACCATGCTGCGCGGCGGCCATGCCGAGAACGCCCTGCCGGTGGCGGCGACGGCGACCATCAACTGCCGCATCTTCCCCGGCCAGACGATCGCCGAGGTTCAGGCGACTCTGCTCAAGGTCGCCGACGACAGCAGGCTGCAGATCAAGACCATCGGCGAGCCGCTGGAGAGCGACGTCTCCGTGCCGCCCGAAGAGCTGCGCGCCGCCCTGGCCAGGGTGCTGGCCGTCCGCGCGCCCGGCGTCGTCGCTACCCCCTATATGGAAGCCGGCGCCACCGACGGCCTCTACTACCGCAGCGCCGGCATCCCCACCCTCGGCGTCGGCGGCCTCTTCATGTCCCAGGGCATCGACTACAACATCCACGGCAACAACGAACGCCTGCCGGTCGCCCAGTTCGACGACGGCCTGGACCACTTCTACCTGCTGCTCAAGGCGCTGACGGGCGGGGAGTAGGGGCAGCGCTTCTAAACTCTCCCCCCGCGAAGTGGGGGGAGGACCGCTTTGGAGCGAAGCGACAAAGCAGGAGGGGGGACCCCCGTGTCAGGAGGAACCTCCCCGCCGCCGGTGGGCCCGCCTCCTGATTTCTCGCTAGGGCTCGAAATCTGTCCTCCCCCCACTTCGCGGGGGGGAGAGTTTGGAAAGGCGTCGGCATCCGATATAAATAGATATATCTAAATACCTCTTGCGCCTGACCCGCTCCCGATATATCTAAAATCCGACATATCGAAACACATCGTATGTCAGACATATCGCAACAGGACTCATTTCAATGCATCGCATGTTTGGCTTTCACCGCCACACCCATCATCGCGGCCCCTTCGGCCATCACGGCCGCCACGGCGGCGCCCACCATGGCTGGCGTCGTCCCGGCCGCTTCTTCGACCACGGCGACCTGCGCTTCGTGCTGCTCAAGCTGATCGCCGAAAGCCCCCGCCACGGCTATGAGCTGATCAAGGCCGTCGAGGAAAACGCCGGCGGCGCCTATACCCCCAGCCCCGGCGTGGTCTACCCGACCCTGACCCTGCTGGAAGAGACCGGCCTGGTCACCGCCGAGGCCGAGGGCGGCAAGAAGCGCTACAGCATCACCCCCGAGGGCGAGGCCCAGCTGGCCGCCAACGAGGGCCAGGTGGCCGGCATCTTCGAGCGCATGGCCCAGGCCGCCCAGGCCAGCGCGATGTTCTCGCCGCAGATCCTGCGGGCCCGCGAGAACCTCAAGACGGCCCTCAAGCTGAAACTCACCGGCCAGTCGCTGACCAAGGAGCAGATCGCCTCGATCTGCGACGCCCTCGACGCCGCCGCCGCCGCGGTGGAGCGCGCCTGATGGACAGCCACGCCCGTTTCGCGACGGACAAGGCGGTCCGCTACATGACCCAGCTGGGCAAGCACTGGAGCCACAAATTCCCGGTGCTGCTTGGCGAGGCCGATTGCGAGATCGACTTGCCGATCGGCCGCTGCGTGATGCGCGCCGACGGCGAGGGGCTCGACATCACCGCCACGGCGGAGGGGCCTGAAGGCCTGAGCAAGCTGGAAGACGTCATCGCCAGCCACCTCGCCCGTTTCGCCTTCCGGGAGGGCGAGGTCAGCTTCGGCTGGACCCGCGCCTGGCCGGCGGGGTCGATCGATATCAGCCGGATGCGGGCCTGAAGCGCTGAGGCACTTGCAAACTCTCCCCCCTTGCGGGGGAGAGTTTGGAAAAGCCGCCCCCTCGCGGCCTACAGCCCCAGCGCCGCCTTCACCGCCCGCCAGTCGATCAGCTTGAAGTTCTGCCGCGCCCGCGTGGCGTCCTGGCCCTCGCCTTCGCTGTCGACGTCGTCCTGCACGACCACCAGGCCCTCGCCATAAGGCCCGACCACGCCGCCTAGCGCCGCCACCCCGTCCGTCCCCGTCACAGGATCGACGCCGTTGCCGCCGACGGCGGAGAACCGACCCTTGAACACCGGCTCGGCCCCATCAACCCGCCAGACCGCGAAACTGCTGTCGCCCTGGCTGGAGGCGATCAGCCAGGTCACCGGTCCCTCGCGCAGCAGGGTCAGGCCCTCGACATCGGGTGCCAGCATTGCAGACGGCGCCGCCGCGATCAGCGTGCCCTGCGTCGCCCCCGGGGCCAGGTCGAACCGCCAGATGCCTTTGCCCTCTTCGCCGAGGTACAGCAGGCCCTTCTCGTCATCGACGACGCAGCCCTCCGTCTGGGTCGCCACCCCGAAGCGCTTCTCTTCGGTCGCCTTGAACTTTCCGTCGGCGCCGACCTCGACCTTCACCTGCCGCACCTGGCCGTCCGTGCCGTTGACGATGACCAGGAAGCCGCCCGCCCGCCGGCCCATGCACAGGCCATAGGGCTCGGCCAGGTCAAGCGGGACGACGCCCCAAGGCCTCAGCTTCAGGGTGTCGGGATCCATCAGGTACAGGGCCGCGCCCATCCGGCCGCGGTCCGAGGCGGCGACCAGGACACGCTCGCCGTCCGGGGTGGCGAAGCCGCCGCGAAGGTCGACGTTGTTCAGCCGGCCATCCGGGATGAAGCCGGTGATCCGGCCCTCGATGTCGTAGGTATAGAGCCCGGCCTGCTTGTCGGTGCCGAAGATCACCACCCGCGAAGGATCGCGCGGATCGGCCCAGATTTCCGGGTCGTCGGCGGCGTCGGCCCGCCTGGTGGCCACCGATTGCGT
Source organism: Caulobacter sp. NIBR1757 (assembly GCF_027912495.1). GTDB lineage: Bacteria > Pseudomonadota > Alphaproteobacteria > Caulobacterales > Caulobacteraceae > Caulobacter. Next base: position 1,443,256 of record NZ_CP115463.1, read on the forward strand.
CTCTTTGGACGCCAGAACCGGCGTTCCGACGCCGATGGTCAACTTGCCGGAGTCCGATACCGCTTCGGGATCGAAGCTCGCGCAGGCGCCGAGCACGAAGACGGAGGTCAACATCATAAGGGCGGCGCGCATTGCGTAACTCCTTGGGAACGAAGGACGTAGGCAAGAAGACGCCCCGGCCACAAGAGGCCGGGGCGTCGGAACACAGGTCAGGCAGAGAGGATCAGAACTTCAGCTTGATGCCGGTCTTGGCCGTCCAGCTGTATTCCTCGTACTGCAGCAGGCGCTTGCCGTCGGGGCCGTTCTGGTAGGCCACGTAGGGAGCGTCGCCCAGGTTCACGAACTCGATGAAAGCCTGGGCATGGTCGGTGATCCGGTACTTGGCGCTGACGTCGTACTGGATGTGATCCTTGACCCAGCGGTCGGTCTCGGCGTCGCTACCCAGTTCGTCCAGGTATTTGTCGCGGTAGGTGGCCGCGAAGCGGAAGCTGACAGGCCCTTTTTCATAACCGATGGTGGCGTTGTAGGTGTTCTTCGACGCCGAAGGCAGCGGAATTGTGCGGCCCAGCACGTCACCCTCTGCATCCGTGTAGGTGTAGTTGAAGCCGACAATGGTCCCGTCGAGCAGGCCTGGCAGGAAGGTCAGAGCATGCTGATAATTGAACTCGACGCCGAACACCGTGGCCGTGTCGCCGTTGATCGGGATGATGGCCTTGTCATAGGCGACGCTGTTGAACACGCCGTTGTTGAACTCGGCGTCGACGATGAAGTCCTTGATCTCCTTGTAGAAGATGCCCGCTGACAGGACGCCTTCCTTGGCGAAGTACCATTCCGCCGACAGGTCGAAGTTCCAGGCGCGGTAGGGATCCAGCTCGGGATTGCCGAATTCGCCGTCACGCTCGCCGGCGTCGCTTTCCTCGACGATGAAGCGCGGGGCGATCTGTCCGACACGCGGACGGACCACGCTCTTGAAGAACCCGCCGCGGATCAGCAGGTTGTCGGTCGCCTCGAACCGCACCGTCAGGCTGGGGAGCACGTCGGTGTAGTCGATCCGGTTCGTCAACGGGCTGACAAAGACCGTATCGTCCGCCAGGACCACGCCGTTGTGGGTGCCGCCGCCCTCGACCAGTTCGACCAGGCTGCCGGCGGCGGTCAGTTCAGTGCGCTCGACGCGCACCCCGCCGACCACCCGGACCGGACCCGCTTCATACCGGCCCAGGAGGTAGGCGGCGTAGATGTCTTCCTTGACGTTGTAGTCGGCGACCGAGGACTCGAAGAGCGTGTCGAGGGCGCTCTTGACGAAGTTCGACCGGTTCTCGTGAAAGAACTTGGCGGGCGCGCCCCGGCTCGGGGTCGGCTCGATATCAGCCAGGTTGTAGGACTGGTCTCCGAGGAAGGGGGCCAGGGTCAGGCCGCCGGTGTAGCCAGTGTAGTAGTTGATATCGAGGTCGTAGGTCTTCTCGCGCAGGCGCAGCTTGGCGCCGGCCTGCAGATCGAACTGTCCCGATCCCAACTGGAACTCGCGCTTGATGTCGAACTTCCAGTTGCTCTCGCGCTCCTCGGAGTCGCTCTTGTCGGTCTCCTCGACGCGGTACAGAGAGTAGCGGGCCGGGTTGAGGAAGTTGGTCAGGCCGGTGGTCACCGCGTACTTCGGCTTTTCCCGGTTGCTGTAGTCGAAATCGACGGCCAAGGACGAGCCGGTGAAACGCTGGCGCCAGCGGATCGGGTCGATTGAGCCGTCTTCCTTCTCGTCCGCCATCGACCAGCTGACCGAGTAGTTGAACTCCCAGGGGCCGGCGTAGGTGCGACCGCCGCTGACCAGCGAGGTGATGGTCTGGACCTCGTAGCGGTCCTTGAGGTCGCGAATGGCGGTGATGCGGCCTTCATTGGAGCGGAAGGTCACGGTATCGCCGCTGGCCGAGATGGGATCGCCTTCCATCTCGAAGATCAGCCGGTTGCGGTACTCCTGGTCCTCGAACTTGCTGTGCAGGAAGCGGGCGTAGATGTCGGTGTTGTCGGTCAGCCGGAAGTCCAGGGAGAGCGAACCGCCGATCCGGGTGCGCTCGACGTCATAGTCGCGGTACTGGACCGTCTTGGCCGCGACGATGCCGCCCGTTTCCTCCCAGTCCTCCATCTCGACGTTGTCGGTCGAGAAGCTGCGCTTGTAGTAGCTCAGGCCCCCGGAGATCCCCAGGCGGTCCCCAAAGGTCTTGGAAATGTCGACTGAGGCCTTGGGCGACCACTCGCCGTTGAGGTCATTGTATGACCCTTCGACTGTGACCGAGTAGAAGTCCTTGCGGCGGTCGAAGCCGCTGGTGGTCTTGATGTCGATCGAGGCGCCGATGGTGTCGGCGTCCTGGTCCGGGGTCAGGGTCTTCTTGACCTCGATGCTTTCGATCAGTTCCGACGGGATGACGTCCAGGGCCACCGAACGGACATCTGCTTCCGGGGCCGGCACGCGCGCGCCGTTGATGGACGCGCTATTCAGGTTCGGGTCTAGACCACGGACGGAAACGAAGCGGCCCTCGCCCTGGTCGTTCAGGATGTTGACGCCGGGCAGGCGGCGGAGGGATTCGGCGACGTTCTGGTCGGGGAAGGCGCCGACGGCGTCACGCGTCAGCACGCTCTCGATGCCATCGGCCGACTTCTGGCGCTGCACGGCGCTGTTCAGGTTGCCGCGCTGGCCGACGACCAGGACGCTGTCGACCAGGCCCTCGGCCGGCGGACCCATCCTGATGTCGAGGGTGGCGATGCCGGTCTCGGCGATGGTCACCGTCCGGGTCGCCATGTCGGCGCCGGTGTAGGTGACCTGGACCGTGTAGGTCCCGGCGGGGAGGTTGCTGAAGCGGAAGGCGCCGTCGGCGTCGACTTCGGCTCGGCGGCCCAGCTCGGTGATGACCACCTGAGCGCCCGGCAGCGTCTTGGCCCCGGTGGAATCGGTGACATCCCCGACGAGATCGCCGGCAAGGGCGGGCGAAGCCATCAGGGCGATGGCCCCGGCGGTGGCGAACAGCAAGGCGCGTGGCGCATGGGCGCGTCTGGTCATCGTCATATCCCCAACCCCGGCCAGTCCGGGACGGGCGCGCCTTGCCAGAGTCCGACGACGGTCCGACGTCGGATCGGTGACGGTTGCTATGCGGTTTTATGTCGACTGTGCGACGCAATGCCGCGGTTTGACGCAGCCGGGCCCGTTTGGAGACCGCTAACGCCTTGTTGTGACAGCGATTGTCACAGCGCCATCCCGCCTGTGGATTTGTGGAGCGAGGGGCGTGGCGAGTCCGCCACGCTCCTCGACCATCGTCGCTAGTCCATCAGCCGGCGGCTGAGATAGCTGTACTCCAGCGCCACCCGCATCGCCGTCTCGTTGAGGTTGGCGCTGGCCGCGTGGCCGCCGTCGATGTTCTCGTAGTAGAGAACCGGATAGCCCAGCGACTCCAGCTTGGCGGCGGCCTTGCGGGCGTGGCCGGGGGCGACGCGGTCGTCCTTGGTCGAGGTCTCGATGTAGACCTCGGGATATTTCATACCGGGGCGTATGTTCTGGTAGGGGCTGTACTTGCCGATGTAGCTCCAGTCCTTGGGGTCCGTGCCATCGCCGTACTCGCCGGCCCAGCTGGCCCCGGCCCCGCCCATCACCGTGTAGCGCTGCATGTCGAACAGCGGCACCTGGATGACCACGGCGTTGTAGAGGTCCGGCCGCTGGGTCAGGGCCACGCCCATCAGCAGCCCGCCGTTCGATCCGCCCATGATCCCCAGGCGCCGGGGCGAGGTGATCTTGCGGGCGATCAGGTCTTCGGAGACCGCGAAGAAGTCGTCATAGACCCGCTGGCGGTTCTCCTTCAGCCCGGCCTGGTGCCAGGCCGGTCCGAACTCGCCGCCGCCGCGGATGTTGGCCAGCACATAGACGCCGCCGCGCTCCAGCCACAGCTTGCCGATCGAACCGGAGTAGCTGGGGTTCATCGACACCTGGAAGCCGCCATAGGCGTACTGCAGGGTCGGGTTCGACCCGTCCAGCTTGATGTCCTTACCGTGCACCACGAAGTAGGGGATCTTCGTCCCGTCCTTGCTGGTCGCCTCGTGCTGCTCGATGACCATGTTGCTGGCGTCGAACTTGGCCGGCGCCGCCTTGATCTGCTCCGGCTTGCCGCCGTCGGCCAGCCACAGGGTGGTCGGGTTGAGGAAGTTGGCGGCGGTGACCAGGACCTGGTCGCCCTGGCTCTGCACCGACGCGATGCCGAGCGAGGAGTTGGCCGGCAGGTCCAGCTTCTCGCGCGTCCAGCCCTTGGCGCCGGGCCTGTAGGCGTAGATGGCGCCGGTGACGTTGTCGGTCAGCTCGACGACCAGGGTGTGGGCGGTGTTGGTCACCGACTCGATCGCCTGACGGGCCGTCGGGCGCAGGATCAGCTCGGCCTTGGCGCCGGCCGGATCGGCCAGCAACGCCTTGAGGTCGAGGGCGACCAGATCGCCCTGCTTGAGACCCTGGGCGGTCCAGTCCTCGTCGAGGGTCAGCACCAGCCGGCCCTCGACCAGGCTCTGCACCGACGACTTCAGCGGGAAGGGCAGCTTGACCGGCTTGCCGCCGATCAGGGCGTAGGTCTCGCTCTCGAAGAAGCTGACCGCGCGGTTGATGAACACCGCCTCGATCTTGCCGTCCGGATCGCGCAGGGCGTAGCCGCTCACCGAGATGTCGTCCTCGGTCCCGCGGAAGAACTCCTTCACCGTCTCCAGCGCCTGGCCGCGCTTCCACAGGCCCAGCACGAAGGGATAGCTCGACCTGGTCATCGTGCCCGGACCCCAGTCGCGGGCGATCATCAGGGTGTCCTTGTCGAGCCAGCTGATGTTCTGCTTGCCCTCGGGGGCGACAAAGCCGCCCTCGACGAACTTTTTCTCGTCCGTGTCGTACTCGCGGACGGTCACCGCATCCTTGCCGCCGTCCGACAGCGAGACCAGGCAGTAGCGGTCATCGGGCGGCAGACAGTTCGACCCCTTCCACACCCAGTTCTTGCCCTCGGCCTTGGACAGGGCGTCGAGGTCCAGGATGGTCTCCCACGCCGGCTCGGCGGTGCGGTAGCTCTCCAGGGTCGTGCGCCGCCAGATGCCGCGCACATGGTCCTTGTCCTGCCAGTAGTTGCGCAGCTGGGCATCGCCCCTGCCGGCGAACCCGGCGATCGGGATGCGGTCCTGGGCGGTGACGATCTTCAGGGCGTTGTCGAACAGGCCCCGGTAGCGGGCGTCGCCCTGCAGCACCGGCAGGGAGCGGGCGTTCTGGTCGCGGGCCCAGCCCAGCGCCTTCTCGCTCTCGACCTCTTCCAACCATTGAAAGGGATCGGCCTGGGTGGCGGAGGGGCCGCCCGGGGCGTTCTGGGCATTGGCGGCGGGGATCGAGGTCAGGGTCAAGGCGGCTACCGCGGCGGAGAGGAGAAGGTGTTTCAACGCATCAATCCATCAGTTGGCGTGACAGGTACACATAGTGCATGGCCCAGCGCCTGGCGTTGGCCCTGGGATCGGCGCCGTTGGCGTGACCCCCATCGAGGTTCTCGTAATAGAGATAGGGCGCGCCCAGCGCCGACAGGCGGGCCGCGAACTTGCGGGCGTGGCCGGGGTGGACGCGGTCGTCCTTGGTCGAGGTGGTGATGTAGGCCAGCGGGTATTTCACGCCGGGCTTCAGGTTCTGATAGGGGCTGTAGGCCGCGATCCAGGCCGCTTCCTCGGGAATCTTCGGATCGCCGTACTCGCCGATCCAGGAGGCGCCGGCCGGCAGCTTGTCGTAGCGCAGCATGTCGAGCAGCGGGCTCTCGACCACCACGGCGTTCCACAGCTCCGGCCGCTGGGTCAGCGCCACGCCCATCAAGAGGCCGCCGTTGGAGCGGCCGTAGGCGCCCAGGCGCCGGGGGCTGGTGACCCCGTCCTTGATCAGCGCCTCGGCCACGGCGAAGTAGTCGTCATAGGCCCGCTGGCGGTTCTGTTTCAGCGCCGCCTCGTGCCAGGCCGGTCCGAACTCGCCGCCGCCGCGGATATTGGCCACCGCATAGGCGCCGCCGCGTTCCAGCCACAGCTTGCCGACGATCGGGTCATAGACCGGCAGCTTCGACAGCTGGAAGCCGCCATAGGCGTGCAGCAGGGTCGGGGCCTGGCCGTTCATGGCCAGGTCCTTCTTGCGCACCAGGAAGTAGGGGATGGCGGCGCCGTCCTTGCTGATCGCCGTCTTCTGCTCGACCATCAGGTCGTCGGCGTTGAAGCGGGCCGGCAGCATCTTGATCGGCTTAGACAGCGGCGTCGAACCCACCCCCAGTTTCAGGGTCGTGGGGGTGAGGAAGGTCTCCTCGGTGTAGAAGACGTCGTCGCCCTTGTCGGCCGTGCTGACGATGGAGATGGCGGCGTTGTCGGCCCCCAGATAGCGCTGCATCAGCCAGACGCCCTGGGTCTGATTGAAGGTGACCAGCGAGCCCCGCACATTATTGTACAGCACCGCCACCACGCGGTTGTCGGTCACCCGGATCTGGTCGCGGTCGAGCGCGATGCGGTCCTTGGGCTCGAACACCACCTGGGCGATGGGCTTGCGCGGCAGGTTGCGGTTCTGCGGCTGCGGGGCGAACTGGCTGGCCAGCATGGTCGGCGCATCGACCGCCAGCACCGAGCCGGCCTTGTAGGCGGCGCCCTTCCAGACCCAGTCCTGCTGGATGGAGACGATCAGCCGGCCATTGACCAGGCCATGGACGTTCGACCGCGTCGGCAGCATCAGCCGCTGGGTCTGCAGCTGATCGTTGACCACGAACCAGGCGGTGTTGAAGAAGTCGAGCCCCAGCCCGACGAGGACCAGCTTGTTGCCCTTGGCGTCCTTGAGGACGTCCGGCGAGACGCTGACGTGGCGGGTCTCGCCCTCGAACACCGTTTTGGCGGCGGTCAGCGGCTGGCCCCGACCCAGCACCTTGATGATCCGCCCGTAGCCGCTGTCGGTCAGGCTGCCCGGACCCCAGTCGCGGGTCAGGATCAGCCGGTCATCGTCCAGCCATTCGATGTTCTGCTTGCCCTCGGCCAGCCGGAAGCCGCCGGCCACGAACTTTTTCGAGGCGAGATCAAACTCCCGCACCTCGACCGCGTCCTTGCCGCCGTTCGACAGCGACACCAGGCAGCGGTCATAGGCGGGCGAGCGGCAGGTCGAGCCCTTCCAGATCCAGTTGGCCTTCTCGGCGGCGCTCAGCGCATCGAGGTCCAGCACCGTCTCCCAGACCGGATCGGCGCTGCGATAGCTCTCCAGCGTCGTGCGCCGCCAGATGCCGCGCACATGCTCGGCGTCCTGCCAGAAATTGTAGACCGCCGTGCCGATGAACTCCGGCGTCGGAATGCGGTCCTTCGCCGACAGCACGGCCAGCGCCTCGTCGTGCAGGGTCTTGTAGCGCCCATCGCCGGTCAGCACCGGCTCGGCCCTGGCATTCTCGCCCTTTACCCAATCGAGCGCCTTGGGCCCCTCGACCGCCTCCAGCCACTGGAAGGGATCGGTCTGGGCGACCGCGACGGCGGCCGAGGCCAACAGCGCAAGGCCGGCAAGCGCGGCAAGGCGGAACGAACGCATGAAAGACTTCCCCGGGGGACTCTGGCCCGAAAGCAGGAACCGGGGAGCATAAGGGCCCCCGTGGCGGGAGCAAGGCGGCAGATGTCGTGCGCAGCCCCTGTCTGTCATCCCGGCCGTAGGGCGTAGCCCGGAGAGCCGGGACCCAGGGGCCGCACGCACCGGCGAGGGCAGCTGCGCCGACGGCGCCCTGTCCCTCCTGGGTCCCGGATCGTCCCTTCGGGCCGTCCGGGATGACGGTGTGTTATTCGTTTGGCTTGATGTAGGGCTCGACCGGGCCCGACAGCTTGATGGTCATCGGGTTGCCCTTGCGGTCGACCTTGTTGCCGACGGCGACCTTCACCCAGCCTTCGCTGACGCAGTACTCGTCGACGTTGGTCTTTTCCTCGCCGCGGAACTTGATGCCGATCCCCTGCTGCAGAAGCTCCTCGTTGTAGAAGGGGCTGCGCGGGTTGGTGCAGAGGCGGTCGGGAAGGTCGGCCATGATACGTCTCGATAGAGGTGAGGCGCGGTTGATAGCCGCCCTTCCTCCATCTGTCATCCTCCGGCCGCGCAGCGGACCGGGGGACCCATGGCGGCTCTGGATAGACTCCCGGCGGTTTTCACGCGGACCATTGGGTCCCCCGATCCGGCTTCGCCGGTCGGAGGATGACAGCTAGAAGGGCATTCACGTCGCGTCGTGGAAGATCACCCCCAGGGTATGGCGCGAACCGGAGCGCAGGGCGCTGACCCCGTGGCGCATGGTCACCCGGTAGGTTCCGCGCGTTCCCGCCACCGGCCGGCTGTTCACCGCGAACACCACCCCGTCGCCCTGCTTCAGCGGCACGACCATGACCCGCGACTGCATCCGCGGCCGCTGCTCGGTCAGCACCAGCTCGCCGCCCTCGAAGTCCCGCCCCGGCGCGCTGAGCAGCACCGCCGCCTGCAGCGGAAACACATGCTCGCCGTAGAGGTCCTGGTGCAGGCAATTGTAGTCGCCCGGCCCATAGCGCAGCAGCAAGGGCGTCGGCCGCCGCTGACCCGCCTCATGGCAGCGCTCAATGAACTCGGCGTGCGCCTCCGGAAACCGCGCCGCCATCCCCATCGCCTCATGCCAGCGGTTGGCGATCGGCGCGAGGTGCGGCCACATCCGCTCGCGCAGACCCTGGACCAGCGGGGGCAGAGGATAGCTGAAGTAGCGATACTCCCCCCGCCCGAAGCCGTGCCGCGCCATGATCACCTGGCTGCGGAACCCGCCCGGCTGGTCGTACAGCCCGGCGATCCGCTGGCATTCCTCAGGCGTCAGCAGCCCCGCCAGCACCGAGAAACCCTGTCCATCAAGGTTCCCGGCGACGGCGGCCCAATCGACCGCCGCCAACCGGCTCACGCCGCCTTCTCGCGGTCGATCAGCGCCTGCTTGCGCTCGACACCCCAGCGATACCCCGACAGCGAGCCGTCGTTGCGCACCACCCGGTGGCAGGGAATGGCGATGGCCAGGGCGTTGGCGGCGCAGGCGCCGGCGACGGCGCGGACCGCGCTCGGCTGGCCGATGGCCTCGGCAATGTCACGATAGGTCGCCGTCGTTCCGGCCGGAACCTCCTGCAGGGCCTGCCAGACCCGCTGCTGGAAGGCCGTGCCGCGCACGTCCAGGGGCAGATCCAGGCCGATTCCCGGCTGTTCCACCAACCCCACCACCCGCGCCACCACCTGCTCGAACCCCTCGTCGCCACCCACAAGTCGCGCCTTGGGAAAGCGGTCCTGCAGGTCGCGCACCAGGGCGTCCGGATCATCGTCCATCAGGATGGCGCAGACCCCCTTGTCGCTCCGCGCCACCAGGATGGCGCCCAACGAACACTGCCCGACCGCGAACCGGATCTCGGCGCCGACCCCGCCGGCCCGCCAGGCCTTGGGGGTCATGCCCAGCAGGGCGTCCGACGCCTCATAGAACCGCCCGGCCGAGTTGAAGCCGGCGTCGTAGATGGCCTCGGTGACGCTGCCCGCCGTCTCCAGCCCCTCCCGCAGCCGCATGGCCCGGTGCGCGTCGGCATAGGCCTTCGGCGTCACGCCGGTCACGGCCTTGAACAGCCTGTGGAAATGGTGCGGGCTCAGCCCCGCCGCCCGGGCCAGCGCCTCCAGCGCCGGCGGCTCCTCGGCCGCCTCGATAATCCGGCAGACCTTTGCGACCAGCGCCGCATCCCGCTCGGCCTTCGGCGGCTGGTCGGGCTTGCAGCGTTTGCAGGGCCGGAACCCCGCCGCCTCCGCATCAGCCGTGGTCAGATGAAACCCGACATTCTTCGGATTGGCCGGCCGGGCGGCGCAGGACGGACGGCAATAGACCCCCGTCGTCGCCACCGAATAGAAGAATTCCCCGTCGGCGCCGGCGTCACGGGCCAGCACCCGCGGCCAGCGCGGGTCCAGTTCGGTTGGGGTCTTTCCTGCGGTCATCGGGGCCTTGAAGGCGAGAACGGTGCTCATGACGGTGTCCTTTCGTGGTGTGCCGCCACCATGGAAGGATGCCGATGCGCCCGCGCTCCGGGTCTTGCTCTGCAATCGAAATGTAGGGGTTTCCCGTTCCCTGTCATCCTCCGGGCGCCCGCAGGGCGAACCGGTGGACCCAAGACGGCTCTTGAAAGACTTCCGGCAGTCTTCACGCGGACAGTTGGGTCCCCCGATCCGCTTCGCGGTCGGAGGATGACAGCGTTTGGGCGTTCACTCCTCGTTCGGAATGCACAGCACCTGGCCACAAGCCTTGCAGTGCACCGCGTCCGGATCATGCAGCAGCAGCGCGCATCTGGGACAGGCATGGCGGACCTTCGGCGGTCGCACCAGCACCTGCATCAGCCGGATGAACAGAGACACCCCGACCAGCATCACCCCGATGGACAACAGGCGGCCCCAGGTCCCCGGCAGGCTGATGTCGCCATAGCCGGTCGTCGTCAGGCTGGTCACCGTCCAATAGAGGGCGTCCACCCAGCCGCCGATGCCCTCATAGCGGCCGATGAAGGTCGCATAGACGAACCCGGTGATGACGAAGATGAAGGTCAGCAGCCGCACGCCGGCCTTGCCCAGTTCCTCCCAACGGGTGTTGTCGTAGCGCCGCCCGACGGTGCGCCAGAAGAAGTCGCTCTCGATCAGGGTCCAAAGCCGCAGGACCCGCAGGAAGCCGAAATTGGCCAGCCAGACCGGGAACAGCAGCGTCGCCAGCACCGCCAGGTCGACCCAGACGAGCGGCCGCCTGAGCCAGGACTTGAGGTCGGGCGCCGCCAGGAATCGCGCCCCGAGGTCGAGGACCAGAAACACGGCGATGGCATAGTCGATGGCGTAGAAGGCTCGTGTCTCGCGAATGATCGGCGCCGCCACGAAGAAGGCGACGATGGCCAGGTCCAGCACAATGATGCCCAGCCTGAACTTCACAGCCACGGGCGAATCCCCGTGGTAAAGCGCCCGCAGCCGGGCGCGCAGGCGCCAACCCTTGTCCCGTTCTTCCCGATCTGCCTGCGCCATGCGCGCGCAACCCCTCACGATCCAGCCTGATTTGCCTTATATAGCCCGCTCCATGTCCCGTCCGTTCCTGAAGATGAATGGGCTCGGCAACGATTTCGTCGTCGTCGAGGCCCGCGAGCAGCCGTTCCGCCCGACGGCGGACGACGCGCGTCGTATCGCCGACCGCGTGGGCGGCATCGGCTGCGACCAGCTCATCGGCCTTGAGGCCTCCGACCGGGCCGACGCCTTCATGCGCATCTGGAACGCCGACGGCGGCGAGGTCGATGCCTGTGGCAACGCCACCCGCTGCGTCGGCTGGCTGCTGATGCAGGCCAGCGGCAAGGAGGCCGTGGTCATCGAGACCGGCGCCGGCCTGCTGCACGCCGCGCGCGGTCCGGCCGGAACCATCAGCGTCGACATGGGCGAGCCCGGCCTCGACTGGCGCCAGATCCCGCTCAGCGAGGAACTGGATACCCGCCGTATCGAGGTCCTCGCCGGCCCGGTCGGTCAGACCTTGCAGCCGCCCGGCGCGGTCAGCATGGGCAACCCCCACATCGTCTTCTTCCTCTACCACGAACCCGAGGAGAGCATGGTTCGGGGCCTGGGCAGCATGCTCGAGCACCACCCCCTGTTCCCCGAAGCCGTCAACGTCGGCTTCGCCCACGTCGAGGCCCCGGACCGCATCCGCTTCCGGGTCTGGGAACGCGGCGCCGGCATGACCCGCGCCTGCGGCACCGGCGCCTGCGCGGCCCTGGTCGCCGCCGCCCGCCGGGGTCTCTCCGCCCGCAAGGCGACCGTCGTCATGGACGGCGGCGAGCTGACCATCGAATGGCGCGAAGCCGACAACCACGTGATCATGACCGGCCCGGTCGAGGTCGAGTTCACCGGCCGGCTTCCGGAGGCCATCGCGGCATGACCCATCCCGCCCTGCAAGCCGGCCACACCGCCGTCATCACCGGCGCCGCAGACGGCATCGGCCTGGCCGCCGCCCGCCGGTTCCTGGCGCTCGGGCTCAACGTCGTCCTCGCCGACGTCAACGCCGAGAAGCTGCTGGCGGCCGTCGCCGGCCTCGCCGCCGGCGACCGGGCCATGGCCGTGCCGACGGATGTTTCCGATCCGCGCGCCGTCGAGGCCCTGCGCGACGCCACCCGGGCCCAGTACGGCGACATCCATGTGCTGATGAACAACGCCGGCATCGGCGGCGGCGGCTCGGCCATTGAGCGGCCCGATCGCTGGCGCGCGCTGATCGAGGTCAACCTGTTCGGCGTCATCAACGGCGTCCAGGCCTTCGCCCAGACGATGATCGACCAGGGAACGCCCGGACTGATCATCAACACCGGCTCCAAGCAGGGCATCACCACCCCGCCCGGCGACACCGCCTACAACGTCACCAAGGCCGGGGTGAAGGTCCTGACCGAAGGCCTGCAGCACACCCTGCGCACGACCGAAGGCTGCCAGATGACCGCCCATCTGCTGGTGCCGGGCTACACCTTCACCGGCATGACCGCGCGAGGGCAGGGCGACAAGCCGCCGGCCGCCTGGACCGCCGACCAGGTGATCGACCATATGATCGCCAGTATCTCGGCGGGCGACTTCTACATCCTCTGCCCCGACAACGACGTCGATCGCGCCACGGACGCGGCCCGCATCCGCTGGGCCGCCGAGGATGTGGCGGCGGGCCGCCCGCCCCTCAGCCGCTGGCATCCGGACTACAAGGACGACTTCGAGGCCTACATGGCCGCCCAGCGACAGGAAAACGACGGCTGGCTGGCGAGGTACAATGATCGCATCCGGGCCATGGACGAGCCGAAGGGCGAGTCCGGCTTCGTCGCCGGGTTCGCCCTGGGAACGCTGTTTTGACCGAAGAGGTCATGGATACGCCCGCCATCGCGGAAACGACGGGTGGCGCCCGCGTCGTCACCTTCGGCTGCCGGCTCAACGCCTATGAGTCCGAGCAGATCCGCGCCCGGGCCGAGGCCGACGGCGTTTCGAACGCCATCGTCTTCAACACCTGCGCGGTGACCGGCGAGGCCGTCCGCCAGGCCCGCCAGGCGATCCGCAAGGCCCGCCGCGAGAACCCGAACGCCCGCATCGTCGTCACCGGCTGCGCGGCCCAGATCGACCCGGCCGGCTTCGCGGCCATGGACGAGATCGACCTCGTCCTCGGTAACGCCGAGAAGGCCGCCCCCGGCGCCCTGCTGCCGCAACCGGAACTGGGCCGCGTCCGGGTCAACGACATCATGAGCGTGCGCGAAACCGCCGCCCATCTGTCGGACGGGCTGCGCGACCGCGCCCGGGCCTATGTCGAGATCCAGAACGGCTGCGACCATCGCTGCACCTTCTGCATCATCCCCTATGGGCGCGGGAACAGCCGCTCGGCCCCGGCCGGCGAAATCGTGGAACGGATCGGCCGCCTGGCCGCCGAGGGCTGGAACGAGGTGGTGCTGACCGGCGTCGACCTGACCAGCTGGGGCGCCGACCTGCCGGGGACGCCGACCCTCGGCCAGCTGGTCGCCCGTATCCTCAAGCTGGTCCCGGCCCTGCCGCGCCTGCGCCTGTCCAGCATCGACGCCGCAGAGATCGACCCCGACCTGATGCGGGTGCTGGCCACGGAGACGCGGCTGGTTCCCTACCTGCACCTGTCCTTGCAGGCCGGCGACGACCTCATCCTCAAGCGCATGAAGCGCCGTCACCTGCGGGCGGATGCCCTGAAGCTGGTCGCCGACGTGCGCGCTGTGCGGCCGGACGTGGCGTTCGGCTGCGACCTGATCGCCGGCTTCCCGACCGAGACCGACGAGGCGTTCGAGAACACCATGAAGCTGGTCGAGGAGGCCGGCCTCTCCTACCTGCACGTCTTCCCCTACAGCCCGCGCCCGGGAACGCCGGCGGCGCGGATGCCGGCGGTGCCGAGGCCGGTGATCAAGGCGAGGGCGGCGCGGCTGCGCGAGGCGGGGGCGGCGGCGTTGGCGCGGCACCTCGAAGCCAGGGTCGGCAAGGTGCTTGAAGGCCTCGTCGAACGGCCGGGCTTGGCGCGGGCCCCGGACTTCACGGAGATCGCCTTCGAGGGTGAAGCCGAGGCCGGAAGCCTCCGCCAGATGCGCGTCACCGGCCATGATGGTGTTCGGGCGCTGGCCGTGCTCGCCTAACCTCCCTCCCCGAATTGGGGAGGGCAGACGCGCGGTTACGCGCGTCGGGTGGGGAACTCGGTCACTGACGTTTGAGGCCAGGCGCTGAGAAGCCTAACCGGCCGGGGCCGGTGACCCACTTCCCCACCCGGCGCGCAACGCGCGCCTGCCCTCCCCAATTCGGGGAGGGAGGTCAGCGCTCCGGCGGCGGCTCCCGCCCATCAAACCCCGGCAGCCCCAGTTTCCAGCGGATCGCCGCCCCCCTCAGCGCAAACGCACAGCCGAACCCGATGACCCCCGCCAAAATCCGGTCCACCCCCAGCACGGCCAGCACCACGAACACCGTCGCGCCCAGGATCGTCGCCGTCACATAGATCTCCCGCTGCAACAGCACCGACGGCTCGCCGGCCACCACGTCGCGCAGCACCCCGCCGAAGCAGGCCGTCATCATCCCCATGACCACGGCCGAGGCCGGATGCACCCCCAGCGACAGCGCCTTGGCGGCCCCGACGATGCAGTAGGCCGCCATCCCGACGGCATCAAGCCAGAGCAGGGCGCTCATCCGCCAGGTCCGCCGCCCGACCATCCAGACGATCACCGCCGCCGCGATACAGGCCAGCAGGTAGCCGGGGCTGTTGATCCAGAACACCGGCGCCCCGATCAACAGGTCGCGCAGGGTCCCGCCGCCCACCCCGGTCATCGCCGCGAAGAAGGCGAAGGTGACGATGTCATGCCCCCGCCGCGCCGCCGCCAACGCCCCGGTCGCGCCGAACACCAGCACGGCGGCGTAGTCGAACAGCAGGAAGGCCGTTTCGAGGTTGGGCAGGGTCGGCTGCATGGCCAATTCCTAAGCCGCGCCGGCTTGAAAGCCCAGACGCCAGAGCGCAGGCTCGCCCCATGGGAGACGTCGTCGATCTGCGGATGCACAAATGGGCCGTGAAGCTGGCCCGGCTGCTCGGCCGGCCGGACGGCCCCGAAGCGCTGACCGACCGCACCCTCAAGGCCATCGTCGCGGTCAATACCGACGAGGAGATCGCCGACATGCTGTCGCTGCCGATTCCGCGCAAAGGTCGATAATTTTACCCGGAGAATATTATTTCGAACCTTTTTCGCCCCTCCGGGCCCCGTCTCACATCGTAGGCGCCGGGCGCCAACATTCCCCGCGCCCGCCTCAACGCCATGCCTACGCCGGCGCCAACAATCCCAGCCGCGACCGCAACCCGGATATCACAGTCTTTTCCGTCACTTGCCGCCTCGCCGGGTGACCGCTCCCATGCTAGACTCCCGCTTCGACGAGAAACCGTAGGCGCCGCCCCCTCGCCGGGCGTGACCTGCCCCGCGCCGCAGGCTAAACCCCGCCCATGGCTGAACAAAAACAAGGCTGGTTCCAGCGCCTGACCAGCGGGCTCTCCCGCTCCTCGCAGGCGATGACCCAGCAGGTCACCGAAATCTTCCGCAGGCCCCTCGACCAGGCCCAGCTCGACGAGCTGGAGGAGATGCTGATCGAGGCCGACCTCGGCCCCCACGCCGCCGGCCGCATCACCCAGGCCTTCAGCGACGCCAAGTTCGGCAAGTCCGTCTCCGACCAGGAGGTCAAGGAAGCCCTCGCCGAGCTGGTGACCAGGGAACTGATCAGCCGGGAAGGGGCCTTCGACCCGCTGTCGGGCCCCAAACCCTACGTCGTGCTGTTCATCGGCGTGAACGGCTCGGGCAAGACCACCACGCTGGGCAAGATCGCCGCCGACCTGACGTCCAGGGGGGCCAGGGTGCTGATCGTCGCCGGCGACACCTTCCGCGCCGCCGCCGTCGAACAGCTGCAGGTCTGGGCCACCCGAGCCGGCGCCGACTTCATGAGCCGTCCGACCGGGGCCGACGCCGCGGGCCTGGCGTTCGACGCGGTCGAGAAGGCCAGGGCGGATGGCTACGATGTGGTCCTCATCGATACCGCCGGCCGGCTGCAGAACAAGCAGGGGCTGATGGACGAACTCCTGAAGGTCATCCGCGTCCTGAAGAAGGTCGATCCGGATGCGCCGCATGAGACTCTGCTGGTCCTCGACGCCACGGTCGGGCGCAACGCGCTCAGCCAGGAAAACCTGTTCGGCAACCAGATCGGCGTCTCCGGCATCGTCATGACCAAGCTGGACGGCACCGCCCGCGGCGGCGTGCTGGTCCCCGTCGCGCAGGCCTCCGACAGCCCCATCAAGCTGATCGGCGTCGGCGAGGGCATCGACGATCTGCAACCTTTCGACGCCCGGGCGTTTTCCCGGTCCCTGGTCGGGCTGGACGCCTAAAGGAAAACCCATGACCGAACCGTCCGCCACACCCGACAAGAAGAAGTCCCACGGCTGGATCCGCACCGCCGTCGACTTCGGCGGCCTGCTGGCCTTCTTCATCGGCTATCTGGTCACCCACAGCCTGGTCGCCGCCGCCTGGTGGCTGGTGGCCGGCTCGGCTGTCGCCCTGGTGGTCGGCTACGTCGCCGAAAAGCGCCTGGCGCCGATGCCGCTGATCTCCGGGGTCCTGGCCCTGGTGTTCGGCTCCCTGACGGTCTTCTTCAAGGACCCGATCTTCCTGAAGCTCAAGCCGACCATCACCATGACCCTGTTCGCGGTCATCTTGCTCGGCGGGCTGGTGGCGAAGAAGAATGTTCTGAAGATGCTGATGGGCTCGGAGCTGGTGATGAGCGACGCGGTCTGGCGCACCTTCACCCTGCGCTACGGCCTGTTCTTCCTGGCCATCGCCATCCTCAACGAAATCGTCTGGCGCAACTTCGACGAGGGCGTCTGGGCGACCTTCAAGGTGTTCGGCATCCTGGGGCTGACGGTTCTCTTCTCCCTCAGCCAGGCCCCGCTGATCATGCGCGGGATGAAGGAGTCCGAGGCCCCCGTCGATCCGGAGGAGGCGACGGCCGCCCCGCCGATCATTGAATGATCTGTCGTCAAACCTACACCGAGGCCGATTAAGCTCCGCACGCGGTCAATGAACCGGAGGGGATTATGGCGAAAGACAAGTCGGGCAAGCGGGCCGCCGCTTCGGTGGGCCACCTGCTGCATCGGGCGGCCCAGCGCGCGCTCGATCTCTACGCCGCCGAGGCCGGCCCCGGAGCGGTGACCCAACGCCAGCACGCCGTGCTCGCCGCCGTCGCCGAGAAGGAAGGCGCCGCCCAGGCCGACCTGGTCGCCTCCACCGGCATCGACCGCTCGACCCTGGCCGACATGGTCGCCCGGATGATCGACAAAGGCCTGCTGGCGCGGGAGCGCTCGGCGCTCGACGCCCGGGCCAACGCCGTGCGCCTGACCGACGCCGGCCGAGAGGCCCTGGAGTCGATCGGCCCCAAGACCGCCGCCGCCGACGCCGCCCTGATGGCCCTGCTGCCCAAGGGCAAGCGCGATGGCCTGCTGGAGGCGCTGGAAATCCTGGCGGCCGGCGAGGCGCGGGTGAAGAAGGTCAAGCTTCCGAAGGCCGAGAAGGCCGAGAAGAAGGCCCGGAAGAAGAAAGAGAAGCTCGCGAAGACGGCTTAACCCTCCCTCCCCGAATGGGGAGGGTAGACGCGCGGTTACGCGCGTCGGGTGGGGAAGTCGGCCACTGACTTTCGAGATTAAGCACTGAGAAGACAAACCGGCCGGGCGCCAGTGACCCACTGCCCCACCCGGCGCGCAACGCGCGCCTGCCCTCCCCATTCGGGGAGGGACGGTGTCAGTGCACCGTCGCCGAGGCCGGCACGGCCCGCCGTTGGGTGGCGATCAGGTTGGGCCAGAACACCGAGGTTTCCGGCACATCCATGTTGGCCACCGGCCCGTGACGGTCATCTACCACCGGGAACAGCTGGTGGATCTGCGCGCCCAGCGCTTCGCTGCGCTCGGTCACTTCTTCCGGGGTGACCAGCAGGCCCATGCGGCCGGCCCAGGCGCCCAGGTCCTTGCGGCTGGTGGCCACGGCGATGAACGGCGAGGCGATCAGCGGCAGGATGATGGGGGCGAACCAGATGGTCAGGTTGGGGGCCAGCAGCAGCATGCTGGCGAACAGCAGGCCGGTGTTGATCTCCCAGCGGTGGGCGCGGAAGGCGTCCTTGTAGCTAAGGGTCTCGCCTTCGCGGGTCTGGGTCGACCAGCCGGCGTCGCGGCCCATCAGCACCTCGAAGACGATGCGGCTGTGGCCGACCATCATCACCGGGGCCATGACGGCCGAGTAGGCGGTCTCGAAGGCGGCGCTCTTGAGGATGGCGAAGGCGCCGCCGAACTTGGCGCGCTCTTCGGGGCGGCTGAGGGTCAGGGCCAGGCCGAGGATCTTGGGACCGATCAGCATCAGGACGGTCAGCAGCGAGGCCCAGATGATGGGGTCGTACTTCACCGGCGCCAGCAGGCGCCAGTACTCGGGCATGGTCAGGGTGATCTGGGCCTGGATGCCGAGGCCGACGATCAGGCTCAGCAGCCAGATCGGCGAGACGAGGTAGCAGAGCATGCCGAAGAACAGCTGCAGGCGGCTGATCGGGTGCAGGCCCGGCGCGAACAGCAGGCCGAGGTGCTGCAGGTTGCCCTGCGCCCAGCGGCGGTCGCGCTTCATGAACTCGATCATCGAGGGCGGGGTCTCTTCGGTCGAGCCGTCGAGCACCGGAGTGACGTGCACCGCCCAGCCGCCGCGACGCAGCAGGGCCGCCTCGACCACGTCGTGGCTGAGGATGTGGCCGCCGAAGGGCTTCTTGCCGGGCAGGACGGGCAGGCCCGAGCAGGAGGCGAAGGCCTTCACCCGGACGATGGCGTTATGGCCCCAGTAGCTGCTCTCGGCGCCGGTCCACCAGGCGAGGCCGGCGGAAGCGACCTTGCCGAACATGCGGACGCTGAACTGCTGGGCGCGGGCGTAGAGGGTCTCGGCGCCGATGATCACCGGGGTGGTCTGCAGCAGGCCCATGCCCGGGTGGCGCTCCATGGCGTCGACCAGCTTCACGACGGTCTCGCCGCTCATCACGCTGTCGGCGTCGAGGATGATCATGTGCTCATAGGCGCCGCCCCAGCGGGTGACCCAGTCGCTGATGTTGCCGGCCTTGCGCTCGATGTTCTTGGGCCGGCGGCGGTAGTAGGTGGCGCAGCGGCTGCGGGCGCGCAGGGCCGAGAACTGCACGCGCTCCTGGGCGGCGATGGCCTCGTTGGTGGTGTCGCTCAGCACGAAGAGGTCGAACCAGTGGGCGACGCCCAGCATGCTCAGCGAGCGCTCGATCCTGGCCAGGCGGGCCAGGGTGGCGGCCGGGTCTTCGTTGTAGAGCGGCATCAGCAGCGCCGTCTTGACGCGCGGGGCCGGGACGATGGCCGGGAAGTCGAAGATGTCTTCCTTGCGGTTCTTCAGAACCCAGAAGCCGGCGACGGCGCTGCAGAACCAGGTCGAGACGGCCGAGACCAGGGTCACGAACAGGCCGAGCGCGATCCACTCCAGCGGCGTGAACCCGTCGCGCATGTAGAGTTGCAGCGGGGTGGCGGCGATCAGGGCAGTCAGCAGCCAGCTGGCGGCGAACAGGATGGTGCGGCGGACGCCGATGTTGGCGGGGGAGGTGACGGGGGCCTTGGCGAGTTTAGGAGCATCGGCGCCGAACGACTGGCGCGGCATGTCCATCGGCGATTCCGCCGGCAGCCAGGGCTCGCCCAGCGGCGCGTAGGCGCGGCTGTCGTCGTGCTCGTAGCGCAGGGCCAGATTGCTCGTGCCATCCATCGGAGAACCGCCGTCAAAAGGTGTCCGTCCCGCCCCGGAGAGCGCGCCAACCGACTCTGCCGGAGGCTGGTAACGTGATTATCACGGATACGTTATGTTGCGCTGCGATGGAAGCGGGAAAATCGCTTCCGGAGCGATCGGCGCCCAAAAATGCATCGCCTCTGCACGGCTGTGACCAGACGGGGGCGAAGGGGTGTTCAGAACACGTCCGCTTCACCCGGCGCTTGCGCCAGACGGTAAAGCCGACGCTCCAGACCATAGGCGGCGATTCCCGTCCAGCCGACCAGCAGGATGGCGAACGCCGTCTCCCAATGGCCGACGTTCTGCGGGTTCACCATGCCGTACCAGATGCGGTGGTTGGTGATCAGGGCCATCATCAGGTTGGCCAGGCTGACCAGTCCGAGGAACAGCTTCAGCCGCCCCATTCCCTCGATTTTCCAAAGCCCCCAGATCAGGAACAGCGGGGCCAGGATGATGCCGAGGCCGAGGTTGATCAGCAGGTGCCAGGGGTTGGGCCAGGGGATGAGGGCGGAGACGACCATGCCGATCCCGGCCAAGACGAAACAGAGGATCAGGCCGCCGGCCGCGATGCGCGGGCCGCCCACGGCCACCACGGCCAGGCCGAAGCCGATCCCGGCCGCGGCCGCGCCGAACCCGCTGATCAGCACCCCGCCATTGAACAGCCAGGGGTGCGGGGCCGCCGCTCCGCCCAGGTCGCTGAGGTACATGGTGGCGTTGTTGTAGCCGGGGTAGGACAGGGCCGCGAGGATCACCGCCAGGAAGGCGAAGATCGGCGCGCCGACGCCGATGACCAGCAGGATCCGGCGGCGGCGCCAGCGTTGGCCCGGGGCGAACTGGGCGGCAAGGTCGTCGAGGATCACGCCGCCCGCGCTCCGGGCGGTTCGCTCACCGGCGGGGTGTCGTTGCCGATGGTGGTGATCTCAGGTTCCCGGGCCGGTGGCGGCAGCTTAGGACCGAAGGGCTTGAGGCCCCACAGCGGCCGGATCAGATTGATGCGGCGCACCGCCTCATAGACCGCCAGGCTGCCGGCGAAGGTGATGGTGATGAAAAGCGGGACCTCGACCCAGACTGGCATGCCCAGGGGCGCCAGCACGAACAGGGCCATGACCAGGATCGTCTGGTGGGCCATGTAGACCGGGAAGATGGCGTCATTCAGATAGCGCTTCACGGCCGTATCGGCGGCGCGAAGATGGCGGCTGGCGAAACCAAGGGCGGCGCAGACCGTGGTCCATTGGGTGATCGCGAACATGGTGTTCTTGATCGAGCCGGCGAAGATCCCCCCGTCCTGGCTGGCGTGGAGGGCCATCAGGCAGCCGACCGAGACGAGAGCGAGCGGCAGGGCTATGAAACGCAGCCGTTCCAGCTCCTGCCAGATCCTGGCCTGGCCGACGATCAGGAAGCCGAACAGAAAGACGCCGAGCGAGGAGGCGTGGTTGTACCAGTCGTGCTGGATCTGGTTGTTCAGTCCGAACCAGGGGAACAGCCCCTGGCGGACGATGGCGAGATACAGGATCGGCAGGACCAGCAGCTTCCAGCCGGTGAGCGTCTTCGCCAGCCATTCCTCGGCCCTGGCGATCCAGCCGGGCCGGGTCAGCAGGGCCACGGCGACCAGGCTGTAGGCGCCGATGTAGAGCACGAACCACAGGTGGTTGATGGCGATGCCGTCGGCCATCCCCTTGAGGCTGAACTCACGGATCCACCAGTCGACGACGCTGCCTGTATAGCCGTCCTTGGTCACCGTTTCGGCCCAGCCCTGCGGCGGCACCAGGATCAGGGTCCCGAACAGCAGCGGCGGGGCCAGGCGGGCGAAGCGCTGCTTCAGCACTGCCTTGGCGTCGTACTTGAGGCTCATCAGCCGCAGCGCCGCGCCGGAGACAAGGAACAGCAGGGTAAGACGCCAGGGAGAGGTCAGGAGGATGACTTCCTCCATGAAACCAAAGCGATGTTTGCTGTTCAGGTGCCAGTCCCACGGGGTGTAGGCCAGTCCCACATGGTACAGGATGAGCAGGCCCAGCGCGCCGATGCGCAACCAGTCCAGATCGGCCCTGCGGCTGTTGGATGTGGGGGCGGAGGCCATGGCGGCGGTCCTATGCCGCCCGCGGACAAAAAAGTCCACGTCCGAGGCTGCGCATGCCCTGGTCGATCAAGCCGCTACCTCCCGCGCCAATCTCGCAAGTCTTTGAAATCACAAGGGCCCGCGGGAGTTCCGCGGGCCCAGGCGATTCGCCTGCGCAAAGGCACTATGCCTCAGCGCCTGTGTCCGGGCTGTGCCCGTACGGTCACGGCCTAGAGCAGGAAGTCGCTGGCCTGCAGGGTCAGGCCGGTGCTGACACCGATCTGGAAGTCAGCCACACCGTCACCATTGACGTCTCCCTCGATCACCATGGTGGTCGCGTTCTGGGTGAAGACCCGCAACTGGCCGGCGACACCACTGAAGGCCGAGGCGCCGACGAAGGCGAAGGCGTCGTCCGAACCGCCGGTGACGGCGTCGATCTGGCGAAGATCGATCAGGTCCGGCCCGAGCCGCTCCGTCCCGCGCGTGAAGTCGGCGACCACGTCGCGGCCGGCGCCGACCACGCTGTCCGCAAGGCTGGTGAAGACGAAGGTGTCCGCGCCGAAGTTGCCCTGCATGATGTCCCGGCCCTCGCCGCCGATCAGGACGTCGTCGCCATCGCCGCCGAACAGGCTGTCGTTGCCGAGCCCGCCCTTCAGCATGTCGGCGCCGTCCTGGCCGGAGAGGGTGTCGTTGCCCGCGCCGCCGTCCAGGCTGTTGGCCAGGGCGTTGCCCGTCAGCTTGTCATTGCCGCCGGCGGCAATGACGTTCTCGATGCTGGTCAGGGTGTCGGAGCCGGACCCGGTGTTCTGGGCCCCCGTGGCGTTGAGGTTGACGTTGACCACGCCGGCCGCGCCGGAGAAGTCGGCGGTGTCGCTGCCGTCGCCGCCGTTGAGGGCGTCGTTGCCCAGCCCGCCGATGAGGACATCGTCACCCGCCTCGCCCAGCAGGCTGTCGGCGCCGGTTCCGCCATCGATGCGGTCGTTGCCGTCTCCGCCGTTGGCCGTGTCATTGCCGACGCCGCCGAAGATGAAGTCGCCGCTGCCGCCGCCGATAAAGCTGTCGTCGCCGTCGTCGCCGTTCAGGGTGTCGATGCCCGCGCCGCCGACCAGGAAGTCGGCGCCGAGGCCGCCGGAGACGGTGTCATCGCCCATGCCGGCGTTGATGTAGTCCGCCTCGGCTGTGCCCAGGAAGGTGTCGCCGAGGCTCGTGCCCAGCGTCACGGTGCGGAACTGGTTGCCCCGTTGCGCGCCGCTGACCAGGTCGCGGACGTCGAAGGTCAGGCCGGCGCCGGCGACGAAGGTGATCCCTTCGTCATCGGAGCGGCTGACCGGACCGCTGAGGCCGTCGCCGCCGTCTTCACGCTGGAAGCGCACGGCGAGACCGCCGTCCTGGTTGGCCATGGTGTTGGAATCGTTGGCGTTGTTGTTGCCGACTTCGCTGCTGGTGAAGGTCAGGCGGATCTGCCCTGCCGCCCCGGCGACGTTGACGGTGTCGGCCCCCGCGCCGAGGTTGACGGTGTCGGCGCCGTCGGTCGAGCTGTTGAAGATGGCGATGTCGTTTCCGAAGCCGCCGAACAGGGTGTCGTTGCCGCCGCCGCCGAGGAAGGTGTCGTTTCCGTCGAGGATGGAGCCGTCCCCACCGGTCAGGGTGTCGTCACCGGCGCCGCCGACCAGGAAGTCGTCGCTGGTCCCGCCGTTGATGACGTCATTGCCCATGCCGCCGTTGATGTAGTCGGGCGTGGCCATGCCATTGATCACGTCGCCGGCGCTGGTCCCGAGAATGACGGCCCGGAACTGGTCGCCGCGGGCGGCGCCGGTGACCAGGTCACGGACATCGAAGGTGGCGCCGAAGGCGGGATCGACGAAGGTGATGCCCTCATCGTCGGTGCGGGTGATCAGGCCGGTGAGGTTGCCGTCGGCGTCCTCAGCCTGCAGTCGGACAGCAAGGCCGCCGTCCTGCTGGGGCGAGCCGTTCGAGTCGAAGGCGTTGCCGTTGCCCGCCTCGCTGCTGGTGAAGGTGACGCGGATCTGCCGGGCGGCGACGGCGCTGACGTTCACGGTGTCGTCGCCGGTCCCGAGGTTGATGCTGTCGGCGCCGGCCTCGTTCTGCAGGTTGAGGGTCGCGGTGTCGTTGCCGCCGCCGCCGTTGATGACGTCGCTGCCCGCGCCGCCGCGGAAGGTGTCATCTCCCGCGCCGCCGGTGAAGACGTCATCGCCGCTGCCACCGACCGCCCGCAGTTGTTCGATGCTGCTGAAGGCGACGCCGTCGGTGCTCATGCCTGCGCCGGTGGTGATGTCGACCGTCATCGCCGTCGTCGCGCCGGTGCGATCGTAGACCAGGGTGTCGGTCCCCGCGCCGCCGTCGATGATGTCGGCGCCGAAGCGGGTGTAGAGGACGTCGGCGCCGTCACCGCCGTTCAGGGTGTCGATGGTGGTCCCGGCGGTGGGATCGACGTCGGTGGCGAAGATGGTGCTCGACGGTCCGCCGAGGACGCTGCCGTCGGTGGCGGTGTAGCCGTAGGCGTCGCCGTAGAGGCTGTCGTTGCCGATGCCGCCGTCCAGCATGTCGCTGCCCAGGCCGCCGAACAGGGTGTCGTCGCCGCCTTCGCCGAAGACCATGTCGTCGCCGCTGAACACCCAGGTCATCCGCGAACCGCCAAAGCCGCCGACCTTGCCGATCAGGGCGCCGTCGCCGTCCAGGGAGTCGTTGCCGTCACCGCCGTAGATCAGGTCCGCGCCGTCGCCGCCGCCGGCCCGGTCGTTGCCGCCGTTGGTGCGGATGACATCGTTGCCCGAGACGATGGCGCCATTGTCGAAGCTGTCGCGCACGAAGGTGCGGATGTTGTCGTCTGCGGAGCCGGTGGTGACGTCGAAGCGCTCGACGTTGTCGAACTGCACGCTGGTGGCGCTGAGGCCGGTGGCGCTGTTGAACTGGAACTCGCCGTTGTTGATGACGCCGAAGGTGGCGGCCTCATAGTCGACGACCAGGGTATCGAGACCCGCGCCGCCATCGACGGTGTCACGGCCGAAGCGGACGACCAGGGTGTCGGCGCCGGCGCCGCCCAGAAGGCTGTCGTCATGCGTGCCTGTCGAGGCATCGACGTCGGTCGGGGTGATGGTCACGCCCGAGCCGAACAGGCTGCCGTCGCGGACCGTGAAGGCGTAGGCGTCGCCGTCGAGGAAGTCGTTGTCCGCGCCGCCTTCGAGGGTATCGTCTCCGGACCCGCCGTAGAGGGTGTCATTGCCGGCGTCGCCGAGCAGGCGGTCGTCGCCGGTGAAGGTCAGGGTCTGGACGCTGCCGTCGAACAGCCCGGTCAGCGAGCCTTCGCCGTCGAGGATGTCGTCGCCCGCGCCGCCGCGGATGAAGTCGTTGCCGCCGCCGCCAGCCAGCCGGTCATTGCCGGCCCCGCCGTTGATCAGGTCGTTGCCGGAGGTGACGATGCTGTCGCTGAAGCTGTTGCGGACGAAGGTGCGGATGGTGTCGTCGCCCGAGCCGGTCGAGATATTGAACCGCTCGATGTTCGAGAAGGTCACACTGGTCGCGCCGAGGCCGGAGGCTTCGTTGAACTGGCTCTCGCCGTTGTTCATGATCGCCACCGTAAGGGCCGCGTAGGAGACGGTCAGCAGGTCGAGGCCCGTGCCGCCATCGACCGTGTCGCGGCCGCTGGTCACCGTGATGGTGTCATTGCCGCCTTGCGCGTCGATCGTGTCGTCGCCGGAAGTGTCGACAAGGGCGTTGTTCGCCGCCGTGCCAGTGATGTTCGCCATTTTGGTTACGCTCCTGCGGGCCTTTGCGGCGCCGTTTCCTCACCCAGCCCCGGACCCCGTCCGAAGCGCCCAAAATGGTGCGGCATAATGTCGCACAAATTCGAGTAACGGGAGGTACGTCCGGCGCGGCGGAAAAGATGCGGGGCGAGGAAAAAATAAAAGCCGTGACCGGGGACAAGCCTTGCGGGCAGGATCAGGTCATTGATTTTCTTCAAGGAACCCGCATGGCTCTGACCTTCATCCGGGCTCGTCGGCCGGACACCGCCTTCACCGCGGCCATCACCTTCCTTGCGGCCCAGAAGCCGTTTGACCGCATGCCGCTCGGCCCGATCATCGCCACGGTTTCGGGCGCCATCCAGCGCGGCCACTACGTGCTGGCGGTCGAGAATGACACGACCGTGGTCGGCCTGACCTGTTGGGCGCTGACCGACTACGATACCGCGATCCACTGGAGCCGGGGCGAGGCTCAGCCCACCTTCGATCAGGCGCTTAATGGCGACACGGTGATGATGATGATGGGCGGCGGCGACGGACCGGGGGTCGCGCTGGGCGGCCTGCGCCACATCGGCGACCGCTATCCGGGCCAACGCTACGTGATGAACCGCTTCGACCGCGAACGGCCGAGCCTCGGCCGGTTCCCGCCGGCGCGCGAGGGCGCGACGGGGATCAGCGACGAGACCGCCTTCGGGGATTGATCCGCGGGGAGGGCGGGCGGGACCGGCCGGTCGTCGGGGGGGAGTGTGGCCGGCCCCGCCCTGGCGGCGCCTTGGAGCAGGTACGCGCCCCGACCCGAAGGCCCGGACGCCGCGTTGTCGGGAAGGCCGTCTGCTGGACCGGCTTGATCTCCCCACCCCAAGCTACGCAGCCGCCGTTCGACCGGATTTGGGGCGAGGCGAAAAAAGTTCGGCAAATCCGAACGTCAATTCGGAGCGTATCTGGTGACCATGAGTTACGCCGCCAGCCCGACGACCCATGGATACGCCGGTTCCGCCAGGAACCACGTCGCGCCGGGCCGGCGACGAGACACCCTGGGGAGGGGCATGAAGACCGAACTGGACCGAGAGCGCTTGAAACGGACGCTCGCCGATGTCGCGAGCGGGGACCGCGCCGCGATGGCCGACCTCTACCGCGCCACCTCCGCCAAACTGTTCGGCGTCTGCCTGCGCATTGTCCGCGACGACGCCGAGGCGGAAGAGGTTCTGCAGGAGGTCTATCTGACCGTCTGGAAGCGGGCCGCTTCCTACGATCCGGCCAAGGCCAGCCCGATTACCTGGCTGGCCGCCGTCGCCCGAAACCGCGCCATCGACCGCCTGCGGGCCTCGGGCGCGCGGGTGGTGCGCAGCTCCGGGCCGATCGACGGCGCCATGGATCTGGCCGATCCCTCGCCCGATGCGGAAAGCAGCTTGAGCCACAGCGAGGAAAGCCTCCGCCTCAAGGGCTGCCTCGATCGGCTCGAGCCTGACCACGCCGGTCTGATCCGCCGCGCCTTCTTCGGCGGCCTGTCCTACAGCGACCTTGCCGAGGCGGCCGGACGGCCGCTTGGAACCGTCAAGACCTGGATCCGCAAGGGTTTGATGAATCTGAAGGTTTGCCTGGAGTCATGAGCGTTCCCAGCCCCACCCATCCCCAGGACCTGCGGGCCGCCGAGTATGCGCTTGGCGTCCTCGAAGGCGACGCCTGGGCCGAGGCCCAGGCCCTGGCACGCAGCGACGCGGCCTTCGCGGACGCCGTCGAGACCTGGGAACTGCGTCTCGCGGTCCTCGCCGATTTTGTGCCCGAAATCCGCCCGCCGGAGCGGGTCTGGGAGGCGATCCGCCTGCGCCTCGGCCCGACCGCGGCCAACGACAACAGCAAGTGGTGGAACAGCATCGACGTCTGGCGTGGCCTGACGGCGGCCTCGGTGGCGGTGGGCGCCATCGCCATCGGCATTCTGGTATCGCCGAACCCCGACCCGGTCGTGAAGCCACCGCCGGTCGTAGTCGCGACCGCGCCATGGACGGCCGTGGTCGCCGCGCCGGACGGTGGACCGAAGCTGGCCGCCATCACCGTGGACACTGACCTGAAGCGGATTGTCGTGACGCCCCTGGCGCTGACCGCCGAGCAAGCCCGGTCGCTCGAACTCTGGGTGGTGCCGGGCGATGGCTCCGCGCCCCGGTCACTCGGGCTGGTGAAGGCAGACGGCGCGACCGTGCTGGCCGCCGCCCTGCCGGTCGAGGCCAGGGGCGCCGCGCTGGCCATCTCGCGGGAGCCCGCCGGCGGTTCGCCGACCGGCGCGCCGACCGGGCCCATCCTCGGGGTCGGGGCCCTGAGCGGGACTTAGCGTTTGACCGGCTTGGGGAAGGCGTAGGACAGCTCGGCGATCGCCGTCTCGGCGTCGATGATCAACTCCGGGACGACGCCGTCCTGCCCCGGGCTGACGACGACGACCTTCAGGACCTCGAGCTTGTCGCGCACGGGCGCGAGCATGCAGCCCTTCTGACCGCGGGTCTTGGCGGTAACCGCGCAATGCATGATCAGCGCCTCGCCGGCGGCGGATCCGACGAAACTGTACGGGCTGGCGTACATCAGGTCGCCTTTATACTTGTCCTTGGCGGTCCGCTTGAGGAACAGCGGCGGCGGATTGCCGCCCTTCCAGACTGTCGAGGCGTTCGAGGTCCAGGAGCCGCTGGTCATCACGCCCCGAATGGAGCGGAACAACATCCCCGGCTTGTCGGTGCGCTCGATCAGCGCGCCGGCCTTGCCGGCCAGGGCTTCGGAGCGGATGGCCGCCGGGTCGCGGGCCAGGGAACCGGTCAGTTCGGCCGGGGTCGCGCCGGTCCGCAGCCGCTCGGTCATCAGGGCGACCGCCGGGGCGGTGGGCGCCAGCCAGCGACCGCGCGCCGCGAACTGGGCCCGGGCTTCCTTGACCTTGCCTTCGGCGAGGTTGCGGCCGACGGCCTGGAAGTCGAGCAGTTCCTCGGACTTGGCGGCGGAATCCCCCGTGTTCAACGACTCGCCCGAGGCGATGGCCTTGTCGGCGGCGGCGCGGGCCTTGGCCGCCAGCTCGTTGGACTTCGCCTGGTCGCCGGCCATCATGTAGGCCACCGACCGCCGGGCCAGCATGATGGCGGGCTCGTCCTCGGGCTCGGTCTGGAAGGTGCGGAAGTTCTGGTAGAGCCCCTCGTAGTCGAGCGCCGACCCCACCCAGTCGCCGGCCCATTGGCGGGCGTCATGGCGGTCGCGGATGACGATCGGCAGCATCCGCGTGTACTGGTCCCAGAAGGCCGCCTTGGCCGGCGTCATCTCCGCCGTCAGCCCGACATAGGGCGCGGCGCGCTGCAGATTGATGATGTCCCAGCGCGAGGCCTGGGCCATTTCCAGGGCCTTGGCTTCGGCCTCGGCGGGGCGGCCGAGACGCAGCAGTGCAGCGGCCTCGATTTCCAGGCGAGAGAGGCCGAGCGACCGGCGATAGCCAAGGTCCGTCGCCTTCTTGCCGGCCAGGGTTTCGGTCGTGCCGGCGGTCGCCAGAGCGCCGGCGTGATCGCCGGCCTCCAGCTGGTGCACGGCCTTGGCCAGGGTCAGCTGGACCAGCCGGATGGGGTCGGTCTCGCCGGCAATCGCCTGGTCGCAGGCGCCGACGCCTTCGGCCCCCTTGAGCCGCTTGGAATCGTCCGGCGTCTCCGGTCCGCCGACCAGGCCGCCGACGATGCCGGCGGTGGCGGTGATGGCGAAGATCATCGCCGTGGCCTCGGCCGCCGAAATGTGGCGGCCCTTGCCGTCACAGCGCACGAAGCTCGAGCCGTCGGGCTTTTCCTTGGCGGGCGCGGCGGCGGCGGCGGGCAGGGCGATGGCCTGGAAGGCCACGGCGGCGGCGGCGAGCGCGGCGATGCCGGCGCGGCTGTGTCGGGTCATGATGAACTCCCCCCGGAGAAACAATACTGCCGCTCTGATAGCAGTTGTCGTCTCCGGGGCAAGCCGTCGCGGGGCGCGGCTAGTTGGCCCACATCACGTATTCGCCCTTCATGCTCCGCTCCTTGTTCAGCGGCTCGTCGATGAAGAACGGGGCCTCGACGAGGGCCGGCCACAGGGGTTTGCCCGCCCGGCGGTCCTGCTCGTTCAGCAAGGCCGTCAGCCGCGCCAGCTGGGCCGGTTCGGTGGTCGACAGATTGTTCTGCTCGGTCGGATCGACCGCCAGGTTGAACAGCCAGGCCTTCTTCGGTCGTTCCGACAGCTGCAGCTTCCAGTCGCCGTCGATCACCGAGCGGTAGTGGCCCGAGCGGAAGAACAGCGGACGCGGCGTGGCCTTGCCCGACAGCAGGCTCATAAGGTCCACCCCGTCCACCTTCGGCCCGACCTGCCCCCCGGCCGCATGGGCGGCGGTGGCGAAGATGTCGATGTGCATGGCGCGGTTGGGCGACACCAGACCGGGCTGCACATGGCCGGGCCACTTCATGAAGAAGGGCACGTTGACGCCGCCTTCGAAGAAGGTGGCCTTCCAGCCGCGGAAGGGTTTGTTGATGTCGCGCAGGCCGATGTAGTTGGCCCCGCCGTTGTCGCTGGTGAAGATGACGATGGTGTTCTCGGCCAGGCCCTGTTTGTCGAGCTCTGCCAGGACCTTTCCGACGTTGCGGTCGAGGGCCCGGATCATCGCGCCGTAGACCCGTTCGGTGTGGTCTGGGATGTCCTTCAGCGCCTCATAGTCCGCCTTCGTCGCCTGAAGGGGCGTGTGCGGAGCGTTGAAGGCCAGGTACATGAAGAAGGGCCGGTTGGCGTTGGCGTCGATGGCCTTGACCGCTTCGTCGCCGAAGTAGTCGGTGACATAGCCCTTGGGCTCGAAGGGCTTGCCGCCATTCCAGCGCACCGAATAGGGCAGGTTGGGCCACAGGTATTTGTCGATCGGATCGAACTCCTGCTTGGAGTTGACGACGTTCGGATCGTTGGGTTTGAGGAACATGCCGGCGCCGGCCAGGATGGCCAGGCTGTCGTCAAAGCCCTGGCCGTTCGGCTGCATGGCCGGCGACTCGCCCAGGTGCCATTTGCCGATGTGGAGGGTGCGGTAGCCCTGGGCCTTCAGGGCCTCGGCGATGGTGGTCTCCTCGGCCGGCACGCCCATCTTCTCGACCGGCGGCATGTCCTTGGCGCGATCAGCGTAATAGACCGGCTTGATCGGTCCATCGCCCATGTGGGTGACTTCGCGGGCGAAGCTCTTGGGCACGGCGGTGAATTCGAAGCCGAAGCGGGTCGGGTAGCGACCGGTCATCATCGCCGCCCGCGAGGGCGAGCAGGTGGCGTTGGCGGCATAGCCGTTGGCGAAGCGCACGCCGGTTTTGGCGATGCTGTCGATGTGGGGGGTCGGCACCTTGCCGGCCACGCCCGTGCCGGTGGCGGTGGTGTCGTTGATGCCGAGGTCGTCGGCGACGATCAGGATGATGTTCGGCGGCCGCTGGCCGGCCGGTGGGGTCGCCGGCCCACGCGCCCAGGTGACTTCCTGGTTGGGTCCGATCGGATTCTTCATCCGGCCGATGATGCCCGGCAGATAGATCTTGAAGTGCTGGAAGCCGACGTAGCCGCCGACGCCCAGGGCCACCAGGGCGGCCAGGCCAAACAGGGTGCGCTTTTTCATCTCGTTCCTCCCCAACGTCTGTCTTTAGCGGCCGAGCCGCTTGCGTTCGATCTTCGTCGATCCGGCCGGCAGGCTGATCAGGTCACGGTCGCGGGCCAGCCACAACGGTCCATCATAGAGCTTGCGGGCGTTGCCGACGAACGGCACGTCGAGACCCGGCAGGGGCAGCGGCGGCACCAGGTGGGTCAGCAGCACGGCCTTCACCCCGGCCTCCTTGGCCTCGCGGGCCACGTCCTCGGGACTGGCGTGATAGTTGATGATGTCTTCCAGGATCTTGGCCCGGTTTGTCTGTCCCGCCTTCGTGGCGGCCGCCTTAAGGCGGCGGACCAGCACCGGCGACAGGGCGTCATGGACCAGCAGGTCCGCGCCCCTGGCGTTGGCGACCAGACCAGGGTTGGCCGAGGTGTCGCCGCTGACGACGAGGCTGCGGCCCTTGTATTCGAAGCGGTAGCCGACGGCCGGGTCGACCGGGCCGTGATCGACGCGGAAGGCGGTGACCTTCAGCCCGCCTTCGTTCAGCACCACGACGCTGTCCTGGCCGGCCGGCATGGCGAAGGCCTGGGCCGCGAAGCCGCCGCCGGAGGGCGGGGCGACGGCGGCGCCGTGGTGACCGGTGCGGTAGGTATTGTCGATGGCGTAGGCCTCGCTGAAACCGGCGGCGAGGCGCTCGACGCCGGGCGGGCCGACCAGCAGTAGCGGTTTGGTCGCCGCGCTGCCGATCCAGCGCTGCAGGGCCACGGCGCTGAGGCCGTCGATGTGGTCCGAATGGAAGTGGGTCAGGAACAGGCGGTCGATGCGCCCGGCCGGAATGCCGCCGCCGCTCAGCACCTCGGCCGCGCCCTCGCCGGCGTCGACCAGGAAGACTCGCTGGCCGGCGATGACGGTCAGGCAGGGACCGGCCCGGGTGCGGTCGGGCAGGGGCGAGCCGGAGCCGCAGACGAAGGCGTGCAAGCCGTCGGGAAGGCCGGCGACAGCGTCCGCCTGCATGTTGGTGGCCACGGCCCGGTCGCTGAGCTTCAGCGCGATGGGGCCCCGGAACATCCAGGCCCCGCCAGCCAGAACGACGAGGACGACGAGCGCGACAATCCGTTTCATGCGGCTTCCTTTGCGAGGCGGATGAGGTCCTCTTCGACCGCCCACAGACGGTCCTGGCCCCAGTGGCCGGGCAGATTGCCGACCCGGAACGATGGCACGCCCCACAGGCCAAGCTCGAGCATTTCCAGGCGGTTGGCCTCGGCCATGGCGCGCCAGCTATCGTCCGCCAGGCCGGCGACGACATCGTCGCGGGTCAGGCCTGCCCGTTCGGCCATGGTCCACAGACCCTCGTCGGTGGTGGCGTCGATGGCTTCGGAGAAGGCGCCGCCGAGGAAGGATTCGGCGAAAGCCACGCCCTTGCCCAGCGCCATGGCCCGGCCCAGCACCCCCATGCCGCGCTCGACGCCGAGGCCGACGGGATCGACCGAGCGGCCGAAGGGGATGCCCAGGCGCATGGCTTCGCGCCAGCAGTCGCGGACGATGTAGACCTGCTTCTCACGCGGAACGGGCAGGCCGCGCATGACCATCGGCAGGACGGGTCGCAGGCGCAGGGTCGCGCCGTACCGCTCTGCCAGTTCGCGCACCCGGCGGGCGGCCAGCCAGGTGTAGGGGCTGCGGAAGGAGGCGAAGAAGTCGAGGGTGACCGGGCTGTGCACTTCAGGCGCCGCGCCCTCCTGCATCAGCCGGGCGACGGGTTGCATCCCGGCGCGGCGGTGGGCGGCCAGCTGGCCTTCCAGATAGTGCAGCCGGTCGGGGCCCCAGAACCACATCTCGCCGTGATGGAAGGTGGCGCCGAGGTAGTGGCCGAGCTCCAGCCGGCGGGCCTCGCCCTGGGCCAGGGCCTCGCCGGCCGGGGCCAGCGGGAAGCGTTCGAGGGCGCGGTCGTCGCCGCGCCACAGGGCCTCGCCGATAGCCAAGGCGCGGGCCGCGAAGTCTGGCGCGCCCAGAGCCGCCGCCAGCGCCTGCTGGGCGATGGCGGTCTGCTCGGCGCTCGGCTGGTGGGCGTCCGTCGGCAGGGACAGGTGGTGGGCGGCGGCCAGACGGACGGCGTCGCGCAGGCTCCAGCCGGCCAGACGCTCGCGGTCGGGGGCGGCGCTGTCGATGGGCGGCGGGACCAGGAAGACCTCGACGGCCACGTCATAGGCGGCGGCCAGGCGCGGCAGCAGCTGCACGGCCAGATGGCTGTAGGGATCGTCCGCCTGGTGGAAATAGCGGATCACGCCGCCGGCCGGCTCGCCTTCTGACACCGCGTTTGCTCCCGACTTCAAACAGGCGGCTTGACGCCCCCGAAACAATTGGCACTAATAATGCCAAATTAATCGATGCCGTCAAGGCGATCAGAGGATGCAGTGCGGATGCAGGTGTTGAGAACGCCGGACGACCGGTTCGAAGGGCTGAAGGATTTTGCCTTCGCGCCCCACTACGCGACGGTCGGGGACGGCCTGCGCCTGGGCTATGTCGATGAGGGCCCGCGCGACGCCGCCCCCGTGCTGCTGATGCATGGCGAGCCCAGCTGGTCCTACCTCTACCGCCACATCATCCCCAAGCTGTCGGGCAAACACCGGGTGCTGGCGCCGGACCTGATCGGCTTTGGCCGCTCCGACAAGCCGGCCGACAAGGCCGACTATTCCTACGAGAAGCACGTCGCCTGGATGAGCGACTGGCTGGTCGGCCTGGACCTCAAGAACATCACCCTCTTCTGCCAGGACTGGGGCGGTCTGATCGGCCTGCGCCTGGTCGCCGCCTTCCCGGAGCGATTCGCCCGGGTGATCGTCGCCAACACCGGCCTGCCGACCGGCACGGGCATGACCGAGGGCTTCAAGCAGTGGCTGGAGGTCAGCCAGGCCATGCCGGTCTTCCCGGCCGGGGCCTTCGTCAACATGGGCTCGGGCCGCACCCTCGATGACGCCGAGATCGCCGCCTACGACGCGCCCTATCCGGACGAGTCCTACAAGACGATGGCCCGCATCTTCCCGACCTTCGTGCCGGTGACGCCCGAGCATGCCTCCGTGGCCGAGAACCTGGCGGCGTGGAAGGTTCTGGAAGCCTTCGACAAGCCCTTCCTGACCGCCTTCAGCGACGGCGACCCCGTCACCCGCGGCGGCGAGCGCGCCTTCCAGGAGCGGGTGCCCGGGGCCAAGGGGCAGGCGCACGTCACCATCCAGGGCGGTGGCCACTTCCTGCAGGAAGACAAGCCGGCCGAGATCGCCCAGCTCATCGAAACCTTCATCGCCGGAGACCAACCATGAATGTCGAAAATCACGTCATGCCCAGGCCGGAACAGCTGACGGGCCTGCTCGGCCTGGGCGGCGACCAGCCGATCCAGATGCTCAACCTGCTGAAATTCCACGACATCGCCCAGTACGACGATCCGGCCGAGCCGAAGATCAGCGGCCGCGAGGCCTACATGCGCTACGGGACGCCGATGAGCGCCCTGGTCGCCTCCAAGGGCGGGCGGATCATCTTCTCCAGCAAGATCGACCATCTGGTGATCGGCGAGGTCGGCGAGCTGTGGGACGTCGCCGCCATCATGGAATACCCCAGCCGCGCCGCCTTCGTGGAGATCGCCACCTCGCCGGAAGTCGCGGCCATGGCTGTCCACCGCAAGGCGGGCCTCAAGGGCCAGCTGCTGATCCAATGCAGCCCGGTGTAGCGGCCTCGCGCCTGACGCTTGCGACTCTGCTGTTGCTGGGGCTGTTCAACCTCTGGCGGGGCGGGCTCCATGTCTTCCTTCCGGACAGCGGCGCGGGGTCGATCGCCCACTTCGATCTGTCGCAGGGCGGCCAGACCATCGTCTTCCTGCTGGCGATGACGGGGTCTGGCCAGATCGGCGCCGGCCTCATCGATCTGGCGGTGGCCGCCCGCTTCCGGGCCTTTGCGGTCCCCCTGCTGGTCATTGAGGCGGCCAAACAGGGGCTGGCGCTGTACATTGCCTTTGTCAGCAAGCCGCCGCCCCATGAAGTTCCCGGCCGCGCCGGCATGATCGTGACCCTGATCGTTCTGGGCCTCGCTCTTGGCTGGGAGTTCGGCCGACGCCTGCGCCGCGACCCCGCATGACCGCGGAGACTGGACTTCAGGCGCCGGCGGCGGCAATTGCGCAGGTCATGGCCGCCAACCCTCCCATCGCCACAGACGGCCGCCGCCTGCGGGCCGAGGCCAGCCGGGCCCGCATCGTCGCCGCCATGCTGGAACTGATCCGCGAGGGCAACCCCGCGCCGTCGGCCGAGGCCGTGGCCGACCGGGCCGGCGTCGGCCTGCGCACCGTGTTCCGGCTGTTCAACGACATGGACAGCCTCTACCGCGAAATGCACGCCATGATGCTGGCCCGTCTGGCCCCCATCGCCGCCGAGCCGGTGGTCGGCGAGACCTGGCGGATACGGCTGCGCAACCTGATCCACCGGCGCGTGCGGCTGTTCGAAGAAATGATGCCCTTCCAGGTCGCCGCCGACGCCCATCGCGCCCGCTCGCCCTTCCTGAACAAGACCCATGAGAGCCTGGTGCGGCTGCAGCGCAGCATGGCCACCGCCCTGCTGCCCGAAGAGATCAAGGCCGATGCGGTGCTGGTCGAGATGATGGACCTGGTGATGAGTTTCGATTCCTGGCGTCGGCTGCGGCTGGACCAGACCCTCTCGGTGGACGAGGCCGAGCGGATCATCGCCACCCTGGTGGACCGGGTGATCGGCCCATGACGGCGGCCCTCGTCGATGCCGCACCGGCGGGCGAGGTCTGGCGCGTCCACGGGCTGTCGCTGTCCTATTTCACCGGCAAGATCGAGGCCTACCTGCGGGCCAAGGGCCAGCCCTACAGTCTGATCGAGATGAGCGCCGCCGACCTGCGCGCCTGCGCGGCGGCAACCGGCGTGGCCTGGATGCCGCAGATCGAGACGCCGGAAGGCTGGCTGACCGACAGCCCGCGGATCATCGAGCACCTTGAAGGGCTGCGTCCGCAGCCGGCCATCACGCCCGAAGAGCCTGTGAGCGCCTTCATCGCCGGCCTGATCGAGGATTTCGGCGACGAACAGCTCTGGCGGCCGGCCCTCTACTATCGCTGGGCCTATGCCGAGGACGCCCGGCTGCGGGGCGGGCAGATCGCCGAGACGATGCTCGGCGCCCTGCCACTGCCGCGCTGGTTCAAGCGCGCCCTGATCATCGCCCGCCAGCGGCGGACCTACCTGGCCGGCGACGGCGTCAATGCCGCCAACGCCTCCGCCGTTCGCCAGGAGTATCTGGACATCCTCGATACCCTGGAGCCGGTGCTGGCCAGCCGCCCCTTCGTCATGGGCCAGAGACCGACGGAGGCGGACTTCGGCCTGTTCGGCGGCCTGTTCCGGCATTTTGCCCAGGACCCGACGCCTGGCGCCATCATGGCGCAGCGGGCTCCGTCGGTCCTGGCCTGGACGTCTCGGCTGTGGACCCTGAACCCCGCCGACTTTTCCGAAGCGGTCCAGGCGTCTGGCGCGCCGCCGGGCCTGGAGCGGCTGGCCCTCGCCGTCACCAGCCGCTTCCTGCCGATGATGGCGGCCCATGAGGCGGCCTGGGGCCGGGGTGAGCGCCTCGCCCGCTTCAGCCACTTCGGCGCGGCCTTTGAGACCCCCGTCAGCCCCTACCGGGTCTGGCGTCTGGCGCGTCTGCGCCTGCGGTTCCAGGCCCTCGACGCGACCGCCCGGGCCCAGGTGACCGGCTGGCTCGACGATCCGTCAGCGACGGCCCTGCTCGAACAGGCGCTGGCTGGTCCGCCGCCACCAGAGCCCCTGTCCCTGCCGATCGTCGCCGGCCAACGCCCGGCGCGGCCGCGAGACCGTCAATGGCGACGCTCATGAACCGCTCCTGCCTCCTTTTCGGCCCCGGCCTGCTGGTCGCCCTGGCCCTGACCGCCTGTGGCCCCAAGGCCAAGCCCGTCGCCGTCGATCCGGTCTGCGCGGCCCAGCCGGTCGGCGACGTCGCCCTGAAGGGTGGGACCTTCATCCTGGGCGCCGGCGCCATGCACGATGACGAAGGGCCGCAGCGCACCGTCACCGTCGGCCCCTTCTCCATCGACCGCACCGAGGTGACGAACGCCCAGTTCGCCGAGTTCGTGAAGGCGACCGGCTACGTCACCCTCTCCGAACGCGATCCCGATCCGGCCCTCTACCCGGGGGTTCCGAAGGAACAGCTGAAACCCTCCTCGCTGGTCTTCGTCGGCAATGACGAGGGCTTGGGCGACGGCAATCCGGCCCGCTGGTGGCGGGTCATCGACGGGGCCAGCTGGAAGCATCCCCGGGGGCCGGGCAGCGACCTGAAGGGCCGCGAGCGCTATCCGGTCGTCCATATCGCCTACGACGACGCCCTGGCCTACGCCCGCTGGAAGGGCCGTGATCTGCCGACCGAGGCCGAATGGGAGTTCGCCGCCCGGGCCGGGCATGAGGGCGCCAGGTACGAATGGGGCGACGCGCCGCTCGATGGTCGCAAGCCGCAGGCCAACACCTGGCAGGGGGTGTTCCCGGCCATCGATACGGCGGAGGACGGCTACAAGGCCCGGGCCGCGCCGGTCGGCTGTTTCCCGCCCAGCGCCTATGGCCTCTACGACATGTCCGGCAACGTCTGGGAGTGGACCTCCGACCGCTATCGCGACGGCTCGCGGCTGATCAAGGGCGGCTCGTTCCTCTGCGCCGACAACTTCTGCTACCGCTACCGCCCGGCCGCCCGCCAGCCGGGCCCGCCCGACACCGGCCAGAGCCACCTTGGCTTCCGCACGGTGAAGCGCGGGACAACGCCCTGAGAGGGAAACGCCATGATCAAGAACCGCATCACCGAAATGCTCGGGGTCCAGTACCCCATCGTCCAGGCCCCGATGGGCTGGATCGCCCGCAGCCAGCTGGCCTCGGCCGTGTCGAACGCCGGCGCCATGGGCATCATCGAGACCTCGTCCGGCCAGCTCGACGAGGTGCGGGCCGAGATCGGCAAGATGCGTCAGCTGACCGACAAGCCGTTCGGGGTGAACGTCGCCCAGGCCTTCGTGCGCGACCCCGACATCGTCCAGTTCGTCATCGACCAGGGGGTGAAGTTCGTCTCCACCTCGGCCGGCGACCCGGCCAAATACTGCGGCCAGCTGAAGGCCGCCGGTCTGACCGTCTTCCATGTGGTGCCGTCGCTCGGCGCGGCGCTGAAGGCCATCGAGGCCGGGGTCGACGGGCTGATCGTCGAGGGCGGCGAGGGCGGCGGCTTCAAGAACCCGCGCGACGTGGCGACCATGGTGCTGCTGCCGCTGGTCTGTTCGAAGGTCGATGTGCCGATCATCGCCGCCGGCGGCATCACCGATGGCCGCACCATGGCGGCCGCCTTCGCCCTCGGGGCCGAGGGCGTCCAGATGGGCACCCGCATGGTCTCGGCCGCCGAGTCGCCGGTGCACGAGAACTGGAAGACCGCCATCGTCGAAGCCAAGGAGACCGACACCGTCTTCCTCAACCGCTTCGGCCCCGGCCCGGCGTTGCGGGCCCTGCGCACGGCCAAGACCACCGAATACGAAAAGGCCTCGCCGGAAGGCGGCGTCATGGCCGAGTTCGCCAACGCCCTGAAGCTCTACTTCGGCGGCGACATGGAGGCCTCGATCGCCCTGTCCGGCCAGGTGGCGGGGCGGATCGACAGCGTCCGGCCAGTGGCGGACATCATCCGCGACACCGTGCGTGAGTTCGAGGAAGTCACCGCCGATCTGGGCAGGCGCTACGGAGTCACCTGCTAGATCTGTCATCCCGGAAGCCGCGCAGCGGCTATCCGGGACCCAGGGAGGGCAGGGGCGCCGGCCGCGCAGATTCGACATTCGGGGCCGCGGCCCCTGGGTCCCGGCTCTTCGCTTCGCTACGGCCGGGATGACGGGTAGAGGAGGCGGGCGATGCTGATCCCCATCACCGACCCCGCCGACCCCCGCGTCGAGCCCTACCGCGACATCCGTGAGCGCGACCTCGTCGGCCGGCAGGGCCTGTTCGTGGCCGAGGGGGAGGTGGTGCTGAACCTGCTGGCGCGGTCCAGCCGGTTCGAGGCGGTGTCGGTGCTGATCGACCCCCGCCGCCAGGACAAGCTGGCGCAAACCCTTGATCTCCTTTCAGAAACCACGCCGGTCTACCTCGCCGACCAGGCCGTGCTCGACGCCATTGCCGGCTTCCACCTGCACCGGGGCATCCTCGCCATCGGCCGCAGGCGGGACCCGCCGTCGGCCACGGACCTGCTCGCCACCCTGCCCGAGCGGGCCCTCGTCCTTGCCCTCGTCGGCATCGCCAACCACGACAACATGGGCGGGCTGTTCCGCAACGCCGCCGCCTTCGGGGTCGATGCGGTGCTGCTCGATACCGACTGCTGCGACCCGCTGTATCGCAAGGCTATCCGCGTTTCGGTCGGGGGCGTGCTGACCACGCCCTTCGCCTGGCTGGCTGAGGGCGAGGACCTGATCGCCCTGCTCGGCCAGGCGAATCTGCAGCCCATCGCCCTCAGCCCGGCCGGCCAGACGGTCCTGGCCCGCCTGCCGGTTCCGCCCCGCGCCGCCCTGCTGGCCGGGGCCGAGGGGCCTGGGCTGCCGGACGCCGTCCTCGCGCGCTGCACGACCGTCAGCATCCCGATGGCCGCCGGGTTCGATTCCCTCAATGTCGCCACCAGCGTCGGCATCGCCCTGCACCATCTGCGCAACGGCTAGGAACGTCCGCGCCGGCCCGCCGTTGGGATTGCCAGCAGCAACCCCCGGGCGGAGCGTCCCCATGGCCGACAACAGCAGTTTCAAGACCGATCGCGGCGCCGGGGGGGAGACCCACCAGCATGTGCCCAAGAGCGCCGATCACCAGACCGCCGAGCACCTGACCACCAACCAGGGCATCCGCGTTTCCGACAACCAGAACCAGCTCAAGAGCGGCCCGCGCGGCCCGGTGCTGCTGGAAGACTTCGTCCTGCGGGAGAAGATCTTCCACTTCGACCATGAGCGAATCCCCGAGCGCATCGTCCACGCCCGCGGCTCGGCGGCGCATGGCTTCTTCGAGCTCTACGAGTCGCTCAGCGACATCACCAAGGCCGACCTCTTCCAGCGGGCCGGCGAGAAGACCCCGCTCTTCACCCGCTTCTCGACCGTGGCCGGCGGGGCCGGCTCGGTCGACACCCCGCGCGACGTGCGCGGCTTCGCGGTCAAGTTCTACACCCAGGAAGGCAACTGGGACCTGGTCGGCAACAACATCCCGGTCTTCTTCATCCAGGACGCCATCAAGTTCCCCGACCTCGTCCACTCGGTGAAGATGGAGGCCGATCGCGGCTTCCCGCAGGCGGCCAGCGCCCATGACACCTTCTGGGACTTCATCAGCCTGATGCCGGAATCGACCCACATGATCATGTGGGCGATGTCGGACCGCACCATTCCTCGCTCCCTGCGCACCATCGAGGGGTTCGGCGTCCACACCTTCCGGCTGGTCAACGCCAAGGGCGTCTCCACCTTCGTCAAGTTTCACTGGAAGCCCAAGCAGGGCCTGC
Organism: Caulobacter sp. NIBR1757; assembly: GCF_027912495.1. Lineage (GTDB taxonomy): Bacteria > Pseudomonadota > Alphaproteobacteria > Caulobacterales > Caulobacteraceae > Caulobacter. The sequence continues at coordinate 1,484,071 of NZ_CP115463.1, forward strand.
AGTCGACCATCTGGGACGAGGCGGTGAAGATCGCCGGCGCCGACCCGGACTTCCACCGCCGCGACCTGTTCGAGGCCATCACCTCGGGCGACTTCCCCGAGTGGGAACTGGGCATCCAGGCCTTCGACCAGGCCTTCGCCGACAGCCTGCCCTTCGACGTGCTCGATCCGACCAAGTTCATCCCCGAGGAGCTGCTGCCGGTCCGCCCGATCGGCCGCATGGTGCTGGACCGCTGGCCGGACAACTTCTTCGCCGAGACCGAGCAGGTCGCCTACTGCCCGGCCAACATCGTGCCGGGCGTCGACTTCACCAACGACCCGCTGCTGCAGGGCCGGCTGTTCAGCTATCTCGACACCCAGCACAGCCGGCTGGGCACCTCGAACTTCCACCAGATCCCGATCAACGCGCCCAAATGCCCGGTGATGAACTTCCAGCGCGACGGTCACATGCAGATGACCCAGCCCAAGGGCCGCGCCAACTACGAGCCCAACTCCCTGTCCGACCAAGGCGAGATCGGCGGGCCGCGCGAATGCCCGGTCACCGGTTTCGAGACCTTCCCGAGCGCCGATGACGCCAGCGAGCAGGGCGACAAGCTGCGGATCCGCCCGGAAAGCTTCGCCGACCACTACAGCCAGGCGCGGCTGTTCTTCCGCTCCCTCGACGCCCCGGAGCAGGCCCACCTGGCCTCGGCCCTGGTGTTCGAGCTTTCCAAGGTCGAGATCGCCGCCATCCGTACGCGGATGCTCGGCAACCTGGTCAACGTCGATCCGGACCTGGCCAAGCGGGTTGCCGACGGCCTCAACATGCCGCTGCCCAAGGCCAGCCCGACCGCCGCCCCGGTGCTGGACATGGACCTGTCGCCGGCCCTGCGGATCATCAGCGGGCCGCTCGACCTGGACACCCTCAAGGGCCGCAAGGTCGGGGTGCTGATCGCCGACGGCTCCGACGCCGCCGAGGTCACGGCGGTGACCACGGCAGTCGCCAAGGCCGGCGGCAAGGCGATGATCATCGCCCCCAGGATCGGCGGCGCGAAACTCTCCGACGGCACGCTGCTGCCGGCCGACGGCCAGCTGGCCGGCACGCCCTCGGTGATGGTGGACGCCATCGCCGTGGTGCTGTCGGAAGACGGCTGCGCGATGCTGCTCAAGGAGGCGGCGGCCGTGCAGTTCGTCATGGACGCCTTCGGCCACCTCAAGGCCATCGGCCATTCGGCGGCTGCCAAACCCCTGCTGGACAAGGCCGGGGTGGAGCCGGACGAGGGCGTCACCGATCTGGGCGCCGACTTCATCGCCGCCGGCGGCAAGCGGTTCTGGGACCGCGAGCCGGGCGTCCGCACCCTGGCCTGATCCTTGCGCGGCGGTCGGAACCGATGGCTCCGACCGCCGTTAGCGCAGGATGCTGAAACTCGCCGGTGTCTTCCTCTTCGTCATGATCATCGCGGGCATCCTGGGCTTCGTCGTCGACGTCGCCGGGACCCTCGCCAAGGTCGCATTCTTCATCTGCCTGATCGGCTTCGCCGTGACGGTCGTCATGAAATGGCTGGGCCAGAAGAAGACAGGGTAGTTCGACGACGCCAGTATAGCACTTGGCGACCGAAAATTAAATCAGCGAAATCAACACACTAAGTCCTATCTGGGTGTCTGCCCGGAACCGCCTTTTGGGCGGCTTTTGTCATACCGGAAGACCACCCCGAACCCACCTTGGAACCACCGTAACTTGGTGGGTTGCGTCCATTGCCCAGGATGGGGCGACATGAATATGTCTAGACATATTCATCGTTTCGCCAGCCCTACTCGAACACCGCCGTCTGCGCGCCGACGCCCGGACGGAAGAGCAGGGTGCGGGTCACCTTGCCGAGGCGGACGTTGACCTGGAATTCCGGGATGTCGGCATCGACCTGCGGCAGCAGGTCGGCCTCGATGACCACGGACGTCACTGGCGTCTTCATCCGGCCCTTGTAGACCAGGGTCAGGTCGTCGCCCTCGGCGTCCCGGCGCTCGTAGCGCAGGGTCTGGCCATCGACGGTGAAGTGGCTCCGCAGGTGGGCGACGAAGGCGTCCATGGCGGCGTCGTTGTCGAGGCTGGGCTGTTCGTCGGGAGCGAGGACGGCCAGGGCCGGTTCGGCGTCGTGGGCGGCCATGCGGTGGGTGACGGTGACCTCGCCGGTTGCCGCGTCGATGACCACCACCGACAGGGTGGCGTGGCCGCGATGGGCCAGCGCCGCGCCGCCGCCGGAAAGGGCCAGCAGCAGCGCGGCGAGGGTGATCCACAGGCGGCGCATCGCCTAGTCCTTCTTCGGGGCCGGTTTGGTGGCCAGGCCGTCGGGGGTCACCTGCAGGCCCATGTCCTTCATGCGGTTGTTCTCCGGATCGTCGGAGGCCGGCTTGAAGGTCAGCGGGGTGATGGCGCGCGGGAAGGCGTTGTTGGCGAGATCGGCGTCGGCCGTCTCCCAGTTCGGATCGATCAGGGCGCTCTTGAGGGTCTTCGGCGTCACGAACTGCCAGGTCACCTGGCGGCTGTTCTTGCGCCAGACCTCGGCCGGGATGCGCACGGTCTGGGTCGTGCCGTCGGTGAAGTCCATCTTCAGGATCACCGGCATGACCAGGCCGCCGAGGTTGCTGAAGGTGAAATGGTAGAAGTTGTCGGTGACCCTCACGGCCTCCAGCTCTTCCGGGCTCAGCCTGGCGAGGGCCTCGCGGCTCTTCTTGCGGTCGGCCTCGGTGACGGTGAACTCGGTGGTGCTGTCGTAGAGATCCCGCACCTTCGGATCGAGCTCGACCACGGTCGGATCGGTGTTGCGCAGGTTGGTCAGGCCGATCGGGTCCTGCTTGGCGCGCTCTTCCTTCAGGGCCTTCTCGCGGACCGGATCGAGGGTGTCGACCCGGGCCTGGACGATCTTGTCGAGCGAGATGTCGACGTGGTCGGTCGAGTAGAACCAGCCGCGCCAGAACCAGTCGAGATCGACGCCGGAGGCCTCCTCCATGGTGCGGAAGAAGTCGTAGGGGGTCGGGCGCTTGAAGCGCCAGCGGCGGGCGTATTCCTTGAAGCTGTAGTCGAACAACTCGCGGCCCAGCACCGTCTCCCGCAGGATGACCAGGGCGGCGGCCGGCTTGCCATAGCTGTTGGAGCCGAACTGCAGCAGGCTGTCGGACTGCACCATGATCGGCACCTGGTCCTTGCTGACCATGTATTCGACGATGCTGCGCGGCTCGCCCCGGCGGGCCGGGAACTTCTCGTCCCAGCGCTGCTGGGCTTGGAACTGGAGGAAGGTGTTGAGGCCCTCGTCCATCCAGGTCCACTGGCGCTCGTCGCTGTTGACGATCATCGGGAACCAGCTGTGGCCGACCTCGTGGATGACCACGCCGATCAGGCCGTACTTGGCGCGGTCGGTGTAGGTCAGGGCCCCCGTTTTCTTGTCCTTGATCGGCCGCGGACCGTTGAAGGTGATCATCGGGTATTCCATCCCGCCGACCGGGCCGTTGACCGATTGGGCCGTGGGATAGGGATAGGGGAAGGCGAACTCGCCATAGACCTTGATGGTATGGGCGATGGCCTTGGTCGAATAGGCGTCCCACAGGGGGCGGGCTTCCTTGGGATAGAAACTCATGGCCATGACCAGCGGCTGGTCGGCGAAGTCCTGCTTCACCCCGACGGCGTCCCAGATGAACTTGCGGCTGGAGGCGAAGGCGAAGTCGCGGACGTTGTCGGCCTTGAAGCGCCAGGTCCTGGTGGCGGTCGCCTTGCCCTTTTCGGCGGCGGCGGCCTCGGCAGGGGTGACGATGTAGAGGGGTTCGGCGGCGGTCCTGGCCTTCTCGAGCCGGGCCTGCTGAGCGGCGGTCAGGACTTCGCCGGGGTTCTGCAGTTCTCCGGTCGAGGAGACGACGTGGTCGGCGGGGACGGTCAGGCTGACGTCGTAGTCTCCGAACTCGAGGGTGAACTCGCCGCCGCCGAGGAAGGCCTTGTTGTGCCAGCCCTCGTAGTCCGAATAGACGGCCAGGCGCGGAAACCACTGGGAGCCGAGGAACAGGCAGTTGCCGTCCTCGTCGGGCTTGGTGAAGCACTCGTAGCCGCCACGGCCGCCGATCACCCGCGTCTCGATCAGGGCCACGGTCCAGTCCATGGCGAAGGTGAAGCTCTGGCCGCTCTTGAGGGGCGTCGGCAGCTCGATGCGCATCAGGCTGTCGACGACGGTGAACGTCAGCGGCGTGCCGTCGGCGGCGGTGATCTTCAGGTTGCTGAAACCGCCTTCCCAGGTCTGGAAGCGCTTGGCCCGGCGAATGGCGTCGTAGGACATCGTGCCCGTGCCGGACACCGTGGCGGAGAGTTCGGAGAGGCTGTCGCGCTTGAAGCGGTTCTGGTCGAGCAGCAGCCAGATGTAGCGCATCTCGTCCGGCGAATTGTTGGCGTAGGTCACCGTGCCCGAGCCACGGATCGACCGGCCCGGCTCGTCGAGGGTGGCGGCCAGTTTGTAGTCCACCTTCTGCTGCCAGTAGCGGTAGCCCGGCGCGCCGGCGGCGTTGCGATAGTCGGTGGGGGTCGGCCAGTCCTCGCCTTCCAGCTGGCGGAACTTGTCCTCGAACGGCGCCTTGGTCTGGCGCAGGGGATCGGCATGGGCCGCGCCGGCGAAGGCCAGCAGACCGAGAACGAGCAGGATGAGACGCAATGGATTGATCCCTGAACAGACAAGCCCGAGGTCAGTTCTAGGGGGGAGGGGGCAGGCTGTCCCCGGCTGGGCGCCGGATGACAGAAGTTTAATGCAGAAAAGGCGGCCCCTTGGGACCGCCTTCGCCGCCTCTGATGATCCGCGCGGGACGCAATGTCCCGGAGGCGCCGCGGAGGGCCCCACGCCCCGGCGACCACGAGGTGGCCGCCGTTCACAGGCACTATCGGCCCGAAAACCGGCCGACTCAACCGAAGGGGACGTCGTAGCGGCCGATTTGGGGTGGTGTGTGGTATCGCCACAACGAGGCGCGAGGCGGGCGAGGTCAGCGAAAAAGCCCTATTGCCGCCCCAATCCGAGCAAGCGACGGCCACACCGCCCGATCACAGTGCCCATGTCGGCTGATCGGCCCCGGTCCGGATCCTGAACAGCCCCCCCAGCCCCCCGCATCGGAAGCTGGTCGGCCGACACCCTTCCCCCTCAAGTTTCAAATCATCCCGACTCCGGCGGACGTGCGCCGTGAGGCTCCCTTCTCCCCTGGTGGGAGAAGGTGGCGCGAAGCGCCGGATGAGGGGGCGCACCGGCTTGCGATATTGCCCGTCGCCAATTCCTCATCGCGGCTGAACGACCTGGGAGCCCCCTCATCCGTCGGCTTCGCCGACACCTTCTCCCGCGAGGGGAGAAGGGAGCCCAGAGGCGAACTCACACACGGCCGTTGATCCATTCATCTCCCTGAACGCCAGACAACGAACGTCTCAGGTTCGTTTCAGGGGTGAAATGTTGAAGTCCATCTCAGCGTTGTCACCCCGGCAGCGCGACCAAGCAGATGGAGAGTACCCCATGAAAAAGATGCTGATGGCGGTCGCGGCTGTTGCGACCCTTGGAACCGCCGCGGCGGCGATGCCGGCCGCGGCTCAGCCCTACGGCGGCGGTGGCTACGGCGGCGGCTATGGCGGCTACGGCCACGGTGGCGGGATCGACGCCCGCCAGGACGAGATCCAGAACCGCATCGCCCGCGCCGAACGCAACGGCCGGCTCAATCACCGCGAAGCCCGCCGCCTGCGCGAGCAGCTGTGGGAGATCAAGCGGATCGAAGCGCGCTATCGCTACGACCGCCACCTGAGCCGCTGGGAACGGTCGGACCTCGACCAGCGCCTCGACCGGCTGGCCTGGCGGGTTCGCCAGGAGGTGCGGGATGACGACTACGGCCACGGCGGCCCCCGCCCGCGCTGGTAGTCACCACAGATGGGCCGCCGTCAGCCCTGATGACGGCTCCTGATGACATGACTTGGCCCCGGGGTTCGCCCCGGGGTCACTTTTTGTCGGTGGCCGCGTCGTTCGGGCAGGGGTGATGCGGCGGGAGCTCGACGCCCAGGATCGCCCCCATCACCTTCTTGAGAACCGGCGACAGGCGGGCGGGGTCGATGTTGCTGTTGATCGACCGCGAGGCCATGCCGTCAAACATCATGGTGATCAACTCGCCACGCAGTTCCGTCTCTTCCTCGGTCCAGCCCTGGCGACGAATGCGGCTGCGGAACTGCTCGGTCATCTCGTGTTCCTGCTCGTCACGGCGATGCAGGATGGCGGCGACCCTGGGGTTGCGGGCCGCTTCGGCCAGCACCTCGAGCATCAGGGCGGCGCGGTCCCTGTCCCAGAACTTGTCGATGGCCCCGGCGCAGTTCTCGACCATATGTTCGGCCATGTCGCCCGGGGTCTCGTAGAACTCGGCGAACTTCTCGCGCTTGTCGGCCAGGTCCTGTTCGACGATGGCCTCGATGATCGCTTCCTTGTTTTCGAAGTAGCGATAGATCTGGCCGACGCTGAGGTTCGCCGTCCTGGCGATCTCCTGCATGCTCGCCCCATGAAATCCCGAACGCCGGAAACAGGCCGCCGCAGCGTCCTGGATCTGCCGGCGGCGCGCCTCGGTCGAGGGGCGGGAAGGGGACGGGGCGTCGATCATGGTTTCCTTGCTTAACGCTATGTACCGGTTTGCGGTCCGAGACAAAATCGCCTCGCCGCCGTTGACTTGGCGTCAGGCCCTATCTAGGTATGCCTGAACTGAGAATGAACGTTCATTCTCACATTTGTGTGTATCCAGCAAGGCCTCCTCCCCATGCGTCAGCGCTCCCCGCGAGACACCCGTCCGCGCACCTCCTCGATTCAAGCGGGCGCCATCGCCCTGACCCTGGCTGCGATGGCCCTGTCCGGCTGCGGCGACGGCAACGCCAATGCCCAGAATGGTTTTGGCGGTCCGGCCCAGGTCGGCGTCCTGGTGGCCAGGGCCGAGCCGGTCACCCTGACCACCGAGCTGCAGGGCCGCACCTCGGCGGTGCTGGTCTCCGAAGTGCGGCCGCAGGTCGGCGGCATCATCAAGAGCCGCCACTTCGTCGAGGGCGGCCTGGTTCGCGCCGGCCAGCTGCTCTACCAGATCGATCCGGCCACCTATCAGGCGGCCTATGACAGCGCCCGGGCGGGCCTGGCCCAGGCCGAGGCGGCGCGCGATTCGGCGAAGCTGAAGGCCGACCGCTACGGCGCCCTGGCCGCCACCGGCGCGGTCAGCAAGCAGGACAACGACGACGCCCAGTCGGCCTTCAAGCAGGCCCAGGCCAACGTCGCCTTCCAGAAGGCCGCCGTCGATACGGCCCGCATCAACCTGAACTTCACCCGCGTCACCGCCCCGATCAGTGGACGGATCGGCAAGTCGAGCGTCACGCCCGGCGCCCTGGTCACCGCCAGCCAGGTCGCCCCGCTGGCCACGGTCCAGAAGATGGACGCCGTCTACGTCGATCTCAGCCAGTCCTCGACCGATCTGCTCAAGCTGCGGGCCCGCCTGTCCAGCGGTCAGCTCGACCAGTCCGGCACGACGGCGGTGAAGCTGATCCTCGAGGACGGAAGCGAGTATCCGATCGAGGGCCGCCTGGCCTTCTCCGACGTGACGGTTGATGCCGGCACCGGCTCCATCGGCCTGCGCGCCGTCTTCGCCAACCCGCAAGGGACGTTGTTGCCCGGCATGTATGTCCGCGCCCGTCTGACCACGGGCGTAGCCGCCGACGCCATCCTGGTGCCGCAGACGGCCGTCACCCGCGACCCCAAGGGCGGCGCCAGCGTCCTGGTCGTCGGGGCCGACAACAAGGCCCAGACGCGGGCCGTCACGGCCGACCAGACCAAGGGCGACAAATGGGTGGTCACCGCCGGCCTCAAGCCTGGCGACAAGGTCATCGTCGAGGGGCTGCAATCGGTGCAGCCAGGGGGCGACGTGCGCGTGGCCCAGGCCGGCGCGCCCGCTCAAGCCGCCGCCGGCAAGCGCTAGGACCCGACCCAGATGCTCTCGCGCTTTTTCATCGACCGCCCGATCTTTGCCTGGGTGCTGGCCATCATCGTCATGCTGGCCGGCGCTCTCTCGATCATGAACCTGCCGATCGCGCAGTATCCGTCCATCGCCCTGCCGCAGGTGTCGATCAGCGCCAGCTATCCCGGCGCCTCGGCCAAGACGGTCGAGGACAGCGTCACCCAGATCATCGAACAGAAGATGAAGGGTCTGGACGGCCTGCAGTACATGAGCTCGTCCAGTGACGGCTCGGGCCAGGCCAGCACCACCCTGACCTTCTCCGCCGGCACCGACCCGGACATCGCCCAGGTCCAGGTGCAGAACAAGCTGCAGTCGGCCACCGCCCTGTTGCCCAACGAGGTGCAGCAGCAGGGGCTGACCGTCGCCAAATCGGCCCGCAACTTCATGATGGTCGTCGGCCTCTTCTCGCCGGACGGCTCAAAGAGCAGCACTGACCTCGGCGACTACGCCGCCTCGACCCTGGTCGACGCCATCAGCCGCGTCGACGGCGTCGGCGAGGTGCAGCTGTTCGGCTCGCAATACGCCATGCGCATCTGGCTGGACCCGGTGAAGATGGCCGGCGTCGGGGTCACCCCGACCGACATCTCCAACGCCATCAAGGCCCAGAACGCCCAGGTCTCGGCCGGCCAGATCGGCGGCCCGCCGACCGCGGCGGGCGCCTCGCTCAACGCCACCATCACCGCCCAGACGCGGCTGAGCACGCCCGAGGAGTTCCGCCAGATCGTCGTCAAGTCGACGACCGACGGTTCGGCCGTGCGGCTGTCGGATGTCGCCCGCGTCGAACTGGGGGCCGACAGCTATCAATCCGCCTCCCGCTTCAACGGCAAGCCGGCGGCCGGTTTCGCCATCAAGCTGGCGGCCGGGGCCAATGCCCTGGACACCGCCGGGCGGGTCAACAAGGAACTGGAAGCGCAGTCGAAGGTCTTCCCCGAAGGCATCAGCTACGCCATCGGCTACGACTCCACCCCGTTCGTGGAGAAGTCGATCGAGGAGGTGGTCAAGACCTTGGCCGAGGCCATGGTTCTGGTCTTCCTGGTCATGTTCGTCTTCCTGCAGAACTGGCGCGCCACCCTGATCCCGGCCATCGCCGTGCCGATCGTGCTGCTCGGCACCATGGCCGTGCTGTTCGCCTTCGGTTACTCGATCAACACCCTGACGATGTTCGCCCTGGTGCTGGCCATCGGCCTGCTGGTCGATGACGCCATCGTCGTGGTCGAGAACGTCGAGCGCCTGATGAGCGAGGAGGGCCTCAGTCCCAAGGAGGCCACCAAGAAGTCGATGGGCGAGATCACCGGCGCCCTGATCGGCATCGCCGCGGTGCTGTCGGCGGTGTTCGTGCCGATGGCCTTCTTCGGTGGGTCGCAGGGGGTCATCTACCGCCAGTTCTCGATCACCCTGGTCACGGCCATGGTGCTGTCGGTCTTCGTCGCCCTGGTGCTGACGCCGGCCCTCTGCGCCACCCTGCTGAAGCCGGTCGGAAAGGGCCACGCCTATACGGACAAGGGCGTCTTCGGATGGTTCAACCGCAACTTCAACAAGGGCCGCGACTGGTACGCCGGTTTCGTGGCCACGATGTTCGGGCGCAGCCTCCGCTACCTGGCCATCTTCGCCGGCATCCTGGTCGTAATGGGCATCCTGTTCGTCCGCCTGCCGTCCAGCTTCCTGCCGCCGGAAGACCAGGGGATGATGATGGTCCAGGTGCAGCTGCCCGCCGGCTCGACCCAGGACCAGACCCTGAACACCCTGCGCAAGGTCGAGAACCACTTCCTGGTCGATGAGAAGGACGCGGTGCAGTCGATGTTCACCGTCGCCGGCTTCAGCTTCTCCGGGGCCGGCCAGAACGCCGGCATCGGCTTCATCCGGCTCAAACCCTTCGAGGACCGCACCTCGGCCAAGCTGCGCGCGCCGGCCATCGCAGACCGGGCCATGGGGGCCTTCGGCCAGATTCGCGAGGCGATGATCTTCGCCCTCGTTCCTCCGGCGGTGACCGAGCTGGGCAACAGCTCCGGCTTCGACCTGCAGCTGAAGGACGTCGGCGGCGTCGGTCACGAGGCCCTGCTGGCGGCGCGTGGCCAGCTGCTGGGCATGGCCGGCCAGGAGAAGGCCGTCACCGGCGTTCGGCCCAACGGCCAGGACGACACCTCGCAGCTGAAGCTGACGGTCGACCAAGCCAAGGCCCAGGCGCTGGGCCTCTCCATCAGCGACATCAACACCACCATCTCCAGCGCCCTGGGCGGGTCGTACGTCAACGACTTCATCGACCGCGGCCGGGTCAAGAAGGTCTACATGCAGGCGGACGCCCCGTACCGCAGCCGGCCCGAGGACCTCAGCCAGATCCAGCTGCGCAACAACGCCGGCCAGATGGTGCCGCTCAGCGCCGTGGCCGAGGTCAGCTGGACCTACGGACCCTCGCGGCTGGAGCGGTACAACGGCGTGCCCTCGGTCAACATCCAGGGCTCGGCCGCCGCCGGCAAGAGCTCGGGCGACGCCATGAAGGCCATGGAGAGCCTGATCGGCAAGCTGCCGGCCGGAATCGGCTACGAATGGACCGGCCTGTCGCTGCAGGAGCAGGAGTCGGGCGGCCAGGCGCCGATGCTGTACGGCATCTCCATCCTGGTGGTCTTCCTGCTGCTGGCCGCCCTCTACGAGAGCTGGACCATCCCCATCGCCGTCATCCTGGCCATCCCGCTGGGGGTGCTGGGGGCGGTGCTGGCGACCACCCTGCGGGGTCTCAGCAACGACATCTACTTCCAGGTCGGTCTGCTGACGACCATGGGGCTGGCGGCCAAGAACGCCATCCTGATCGTCGAGTTCGCCCGCGAAGCCATGGCCAAGGGGGCGGAGCTGATCGACGCCACCCTGGAGGCGGTGCGTATCCGCCTGCGACCGATCCTGATGACCAGCCTGGCCTTCATGTTCGGGGTGCTGCCGCTGGCCATCTCCAACGGGGCCGGTTCCGGGGCGCAGAACGCCGTCGGCACCGGGGTCATCGGCGGCCTGCTGTTCGGGGTCGTCCTGGGTCTGGTCTTCGTGCCGCTGTTCTTTGTGCTGGTGCAGCGGTTCTTCAAACGCAAGCCGAAGGCGGCAACGCCCGTGCTGGCCCAACCTTCGCTGGCCAACCCCTCGCTGGAAGGAGGCGCCCAATGAACCGCGCCCTTGTCGCCGCCATCCTGATGGCCTCCACCGCCCTCTCGGCCTGCGCCTCCATGGCGCCGGCCTATGAGACGCCCGTCCTGCCGGTGGCCCAGTCGTGGCCGGACGGGGCGGCGGCGGGACAGACGGCCAGCGCCGCCGACCTGGCCTGGAAGGATGTCTATCAGGACGCGCGCCTGCAGGGCGTCATCCAGCTGGCCCTCGACCAGAACCGCGACCTGCGGGTCGCCGTGCTGAACATCGAGCGAGCGCGGGCCCAGTACCGCGTCCAGCGCGCCAGTTCCCTGCCGTCCGTCGATGCCGGCGTCTCCGGCTCGAGCTCGCGCACGCCGGGCGAGGTGGCCGGAACCCCGTCGGCCGTCGAGTCGGACAGCTACAGCGCCAGCCTCGGCGTCACGGCCTATGAGCTGGACCTGTTCGGCCGGGTGCGAAGCCTCAACGACGCGGCCCTGCAGACCTATCTGGCCACCGCCGAGACCCGGCGGGCGGTGCAGATCAGCCTGATCGCCGAGACGGCCACCGCCTGGGTGACGCTGGCCGCCGACCAGGACCTGCTGACCGTTTCGCAAAACACGCTCAAATCCAGCGAAGAGTCCCTTGCGCTGACCAGGCGGCGGCAGGAGGGCGGGGCCGCCAACCTGCTGGAGGTGCGTCAGGCCGAGACCCTGGTCGAACAGGCAAGGGGCGATCTGGCCACCGCCCAGGCCCAGGTGGCCCGCGACCGCAATGCCCTGACCCTGCTGGCCGGAACCGACGTGCCGGCCGACATGCTGCCGACCGGGGACCTGCGGGGCCTGGCCATCCGCCACGACCTGCCGGCCGGGGTGCCGTCGGAGGTGCTGGCCCGGCGGCCCGACGTGCTGTCCGCCGAGCACAGCCTGCGGGGCATGAACGCCAACATCGGCGCCGCCCGCGCGGCCTTCTTCCCGCGCATCACCCTGACCGCCAGCGCCGGCTCGGCCAGCACCGAGCTGTCGGGACTGTTCGGCGGCGGCTCGGGCGCCTGGAGCTTCGCCCCGGCCGTCAGCCTGCCGATCTTTGACGGGGGGGCGAACGCGGCAAATCTCAGGGTTGCAAAGGTCGATCACGACATTGCGCTCGCCCAGTATGAGAAAACCGTCCAGACCGCTTTCCGCGAGGTTTCCGACGCCCTGGCCGTTCAAACGACGCTCAACAGGCGACTTGAGGCGGCGACTCGCCTTTTGATCGCCGCGCAGGATGCCGAGCGGCTTTCAAGAATCCGCTATGAGCAGGGCATAGATAGCTATCTGGTCTTGCTAGATGCCCAAAGAACCAGATACAGCGCAGAGAAGGCTTTGGTTGCGCTATGGCTTGTGAGGGCGCAAACTTCTGCCACACTGTACAAGGCGTTGGGGGGCGGAGCGACGGCCTGAACTGACACCGAGATTCGAATCCTGCCTGGGTCCCCCCCAATCCGATCCAGGCAGGCGTCACGGCGCATCCCCCCGCGCCTGACAAAAGAAGGGGCGCACCACCCCCCCGGTGCGCCCCTTCGCCTTGTCTGGGTCTCAAATTTCTCGCGAACAGGGTTATTGGAACCTAACCCTGAGTTGTCGAACGTTGGTCGGCGACTCGACGGATGGTTATTTCCCGATGTGGGCGATCGAGGCGATCTCGACCAGGAAGTCGGGCCGCACCAGGCCGCAGACGATGCAGAAGCGAGCCGGCTTCTCACCCGGGAAATACTCCGCATAGACCTTGTTCATGGCGCCGTAGTCGGCCCAGTCCTTGAGGAAGATGTGGTTCATGGTGACGTCGTCCATGGTCCCGCCGGCGGTCTCGATCACCGACTTGATGGTCTCCAGCACCTGCCGCGTCTGGCCCTCGGCGTCGCCGACATGGGCGACGTTGTTGTCCTTGTCGAAGGCCAGGGTGCCGGAGACGTAGACCACGCCATCGGCCAGGGTTCCGGGCGAGAAGGGGGCGATGGGGGTGACGGTCCCGGGCGGGGTGATGACGGTCTTGGGCATCTTGCTCTCTTCAGGTTGGCGGGGCCTGGCGGATCGCCCCGCAGAAATCGGCGGTGTTGCTCACCCAGCCGAAAAACTTCTCGACGTTGTAGACGGTGGCCTCCTGCAGGAAGGCCGGGCCCGCCTGGTGGACGGCGTCCTCCAGCATGACGCTGAAGTATTCCAGGTGGAAGGCGTCGCGCAGGGTCGATTCCACGCAGACGTTGGTGGCGATTCCGACAAACACCAGATTGCGGATGCCCCGGGCGCGCAACACCGAGTCCAGCGAGGTGTTGAAGAAGGCGCTGTAGCGCGGCTTCTGGATGACGATGTCGCCGGACTGGGGTTTCAGGGCCTCGACCAGCTCATAGTCCCAGCCGCCCTTGGCCAGCAGCTTGCCCTCCAGTTCGGGCTTCTCGCGCATGGTCTTCAGGGCGTTGGACTTCCACCAGTTGGGCGATCCCTCGCCGCCGGCCTCGACGTAATCCGGGTCCCAGCCGTTCTGGAAATAGACCACCTGCACGCCGGCCGACCGGGCCGCCTCGGTCGCCTGGGCGATCTGGCCGATGACGGCGGCGGCGCCGGCGATGTCGAAGCCGGCCTTGTCGAGATAGCCGTCCGGCGAGGCGTAGGCGTTCTGCATGTCGACGACGATCAGCGCCGTGTCGTTCGGGCTCAGCGGCACGGCTTCCGGACGGGCCGGCAGCATCACCGCCCCCGGCCGCGCCTGCGCCATCGATTGCGGACGATCACGCAGGGACGACATCGGCGCGCGTCTTCATCAGCGGCTGGATGCGCTGGCCGAACTGGTCGAGGCCGATGAGGAAGTCGTCGAAGGTCAGCAGCACGCCGGCGGCGCCCTCGACCTCGGCGATCTCGTCCATCAGCTTCGCGACCGTCTCGTACGATCCCACCAGGGTGCCGATGTTGAGGTTCATCGCCGACGGCGGCCGGCTCATGTAGATGGCGCTGACGTCCAGCGACGCACGCGGATCGGCCTCGCCCTGGTGGTTCATCCAGGCGATGGCGTCGAGGTCGGCGCCCTTCTTGTAGTGCTCCCACTTCTCCATCGCCGCCTCGTCCGTCTCGTCGGCGATGATCATGAAAAGGAGGAGGGCGCCGGTGTTCGACCCGGCCTTCTTGGCGGCGGCGACATTGCGGGCCACCGCCTCGGCGCACTTCTTCGGCTCGTTCAGCCCCATGCCAAAGCAGAAGTTGTAGTCGGCGTACTTGGCGGCGAAATCGACGCCGGTCTGGCTCTGGCCGGCGCAGACGATCTTGATGTCGGCCTGCGGCTTGGGCAGCAGCTTGCAGTCCTTCATGGTGAGGAACTCACCCTTGAAGTTCGACTCCCCGTCGCGCCACAGCTCCTTCATCACCGTCACATACTCGGCGCAGAAGTCGTAGCGATTGAGGAAGTGCTTCTCGCCCGGCCAGATATCCATCTGGTCGTACTCGGCCTTCTGCCAGCCGGAGACGATGTTGATCCCGAACCGTCCGTTCGAGATCGAGTCGATGGTCACCGCCATCCGCGCCGCGATCGGGGCCGGAATGGCCAGCACCGGCACCGAGGCATAGAGCTTGATCTTGCTGGTCACGGCCGCCAGGCCGGCCATCAGGGTGAAGCTCTCGAGGGCATAGTCCCAGAACTCGGTCTCGCCGCCGAAGCCGTGCAGCTTGATCATCGAGAGGGCGAAATCCAGCCCGTACTTCTCGGCCTTCAGCGTCACCTGCTTGTTCAGCTCGAACGTCGGCATGTACTGCGGCGAGGTCGCCGACATGATCCAGCCGTTGTTGGCGATAGGAATGAAAACGCCGATGTCCATGTAGATCGCCTGCCCTCGAAATGGTGGGCGGGCATGAGGGACCGGCTTGCCCGGGTTGGCAAGAGGGGAGGGGCTAGCGCTTCCGCACAAACACCGTGCCGGCCGAATAGCCGGCGCCGAAGCTGCAGATCAGCCCGGTATCGCCCGCGTCGAAGCCGTCGTGGTGCAGGTGGAAGGCGATGATCGAGCCCGCCGAGCTGGTGTTGGCGTAGTCGTCGAGGATGATGACGTTCTCGCCGGGCTGGGGGTCGCGGCCGAGCACCCGTTTGCCGATCATCTCGTTCATGTTGATGTTGGCCTGGTGCAGCCACATGCGCTTCAGGCCATGCGGATCGACGCCGATCTCGCCGGCATGATCGACGATCATCTCGCTGACCATCGGCACCACCTCGCGGAACACCTTGCGGCCCTCCTGGACGAACAGCTTGTCCCTTGCTCCGATGCCCTCCGGCGCGGCGCGGTTGAGGAAGCCGAAGTTGTTGCGGATGTTGTTGGAGAAGACGGTCTTCAGGCGCGTGCCGAGAATCTCCCAACCCTGCCCCGGCGCCGCGTCCTCGGCCCGCTCGACGATCACGGCGGTGGCCACGTCGCCGAAGATGAAGTGGCTGTCGCGGTCGCGGAAGTTCAAGTGGCCCGAACAGATCTCAGGATTGACCATCAGCACGGCGCGGGCCGAACCGCTGGCCACGAAGTCGGCCGCCGTCTTGATGCCGAAGGTGGCGCTCGAGCAGGCGACGTTCATGTCGAAGGCGAAGCCCTCGATGCCCAGCGCCTGCTGCACCTCGATCGCCATGGCCGGATAAGCCCGCTGCATGTTCGAGGCGGCGCACAGCACCGCGTCGATCTGGCTGACGTCCTTGCCCCAGGCCTCAATCGCCTGTTTGGCCGCCTTGACCGCCATCTCGGCCAGCACCGAGATTTCCTCGTTGGGCCGTTCGGGGATGCGCGGGGTCATCACCTCGGGATCGAGGATGCCGGCCTTGTCCATCACGAAGCGGGCCTTAATGCCCGACGCCTTCTCGATGAACTCCGGCGAGGAGGGGGCCAGAGGCTCCATCTCGCCGGCGGCGATGGCCTGCGCGTTGCGTTCGTTATGCAGCTCGACGAAGCGGTTGAAGGCGATGACCAGCTCTTCGTTGGAAATGCTCTGCTCGGGCGTGAACAGCCCGGTGGCGGCGATGACGGCCTGATGCACGGTGATCCAGTTCCCGACGGGGACCCTTGGGGTCCGCCCGATTGTTTTCGGTGCGCTTGATAGCACGCTGCGGTTCCGCGTCACCCCCCGCGCCGTCCCGAGAGTGGGAGAACGGGGTGTGTGCTTTGGTCGCAACGCAACAGTTTAGCCGCAATCAAAACCCGGAACCGCCGTTGCATTGTCGGGTTTGCACCATACCTAACCGTGGGCAGGAGGGGTTCTGAACTACGACATTAAGTCTAGGAGTATAAAACAATGAAATCTCTCATGATCGCCGCCGCCTCGGTCGCCGCCCTCGCCATTGCCGCCCCGGCCATGGCCCAGGACATGACCCCCACCGGCTACGGCTCAATCGGTGGCGCGACCATCAACGCCGAAGGCGCTGATCTGGGCGCCGTTCAGGGCCGCGTCGGCGCCCGCTTTGGTCAGTATTTCGGTGTCGAAGGCGAACTGGCCGGCGGCGTTTCCGACGACTCGACCAACATCGGTGGCGTCCGCGCCAACGTCGATCTGAACTATGAAGTCGGCGCCTTCGCCGTCGGTTATCTGCCGGTCTCGCCGAAGGTCGATCTGTTCGCCCGCGTCGGCTACGCCAAGTCCGACTTCGACATCTCCGTCCCCGGCGCCTCCGCCTCGGGTGACGTGGACGGCGTCGCCTACGGCATCGGCGGCCAGTACTTCTTCAACGACAAGGACGGCATCCGTCTCGATGTCACCCGCCACGACACCGACAACGGCGATGCCGACTCGGTTGGCCTCAGCTACGTCCGCAAGTTCTAGGACCAGCCAAGCCGCGACTATGTGGAACAGGCCCCCGCCACCCGGCGGGGGCCTTTTTCATTGACGCCGACGCCAGTCTGGAGAGACTCCGCGCCCGGGGAACGGAGCGTCCATGTGAACAGCCTGCTGATACAGCTGATCGGCTCAGCCGTGGCGGTCGCCGCCATGGTCGGCCTCGCCGCCTGGGCCCGGATTCCGCGCCCGACCGAGCCGCTGGACGTGCCGACTGCCCGGCATCTGTTGGATATCGACTACCCCGGCTATCCGATCGACGCCGTCTGGATCGCCGCCGACGGCCTCGGCGCCATCGCCCGCAGCGGCGGCCACGCCCTGGTTCTGGCTCAACTGGGCGACAGCTGGGTCACCCGTGACATGGCCTGGACCGCCGCGGTCAACGCGCCGATCCGCGGCGGCCGCGTTCGCCTGCGCACCCCCGACCCCGCCGCCCCGAAACTCTCGCTGGCCGTCAGCGGCGTCACGCCTTGGCCCCCGCAAGCCCCCGAAGGCCTGGTCGCCGCCAGAGACGCCGCATGACCCTCGATCCGATCAAGCCGGCCTTCGACCCGGTCACCCTGGCCATACCCCTGTTCGTCGTCACCATTGTCGGCGAAATCCTGCTGCGCCGCTTCCGGAAGGTGAAGGCCAGCTACGAGGCCCGGGACACGGCCACCTCGCTTCTGATGGGCCTGGGGAGCAATGTCGCCGGCCTGTTGACCGGCGCGGCCATCGTCGCGGTGGTCATCTGGGTCTGGCAGCACCGCATCTTCGACATTCCGATGACCGCCTGGTGGGCCTGGGTCGCCATCTTCTTCCTCGAGGATTTCACCTACTACTGGTTCCATCGCCTCAGTCACGAGCGCCGCTTCTGGTGGGCCAGCCACGTCAACCACCACTCCTCCCAGCACTACAACCTGGCGACCGCCCTGCGTCAGACCTGGACCGGCGGCATCGCCGGCACCTGGATCCTCTGGCTGCCCATGGCCCTGATCGGCTTCCCGCCGGCGATGATCGCCATCCAGAAGGGTATCAGCCTCGTCTACCAGTACTGGATCCACACCGAGGCGATTCACAGAATGCCCCGCTGGTTCGAGGCGGTGTTCAACACCCCGAGCCATCACCGCGTCCACCACGCCCGCAACCCGCGCTACCTGGACGCCAACTACGCCGGCATCCTGATCATTTGGGACCGGATGTTCGGCACCTACATTCCTGAAACCGACGCTGAACCGCCGCGCTATGGCCTGGTCAAGAACCTCGGCGATTTCAACATCCTGCGCGTGGCGTTTCATGAATGGATCGGCATCGGCAAGGACCTCGCCGGCTCGCGGTCCCTGAAGGAGGTGTTGGGCTACCTGTTCGGCCCGCCGGGCTGGAGCCCGGACGGGTCGCGCGAGACCTCGGCGACGTTGAAGGCCAAATGGCTGGCGCGTCAGAAGGCGGACGCGGCGGCTGACCCCGCGCCCCCGATGGCGGCGGAGTAGGGCGCCACACCCACCCCCACCACGGTGGGGTGGCGCGTGGGGCCTAGTCCCTCACCCCCGGCAAGCTCAGCCCCAGCGCCGGACGCGCCTGCAGCTCCTCGCGCCGGAACCGGAACAGCTCCGCCGGCCGCCCACCGGTCTCGACATCCATCCGCCCCAGCCCCTCGACCAGCCCGGTCCGCTCGACCACCCGGCGGAAGTTCTGCTTGTGCAGCGGGATGCCGGCGATGGCCTCGACCGTCTTCTGCAGGGCCGACAGGGTGAACTCCCCGGCCATCAGTTCGAACACCACCGGCCGGTATTTCAGCTTGCCGCGCAGTCGACCCAGCCCGGTCGCCAGGATCCGTCGGTGGTCGCTGATCATCGGCTCGCCCAGCGCCGCCGAAAGGGCGGCCGGTTCGGGCGGGTCGCGGCCCTCGGCCCGGGCCGCGTCGCGCGCCGCCTCTGGCGCCAAGCCCGCCTCGTAGAGCAGCTCATAGCGCTCGAGCATCCGCTCCTCGTTCCAGGGCGCGCCGTCGAGGGCGAAGGCCAGCCGGGCCCGCGCCATGCGTCCGGCATCCTTGCCGGCCCAGGCCATCAGGGCCGGCCTGATGCCCTCGTCGATCAGGTCCGGCCGCCCTTTGCGCCAGTCCTCCCAGGGAAAGAACCTGGACCACGGCGCCCACACGGTATCGGCCGCCAGGCTGCCGCTGGCCGACGGCGTCAGCGCCAGATAGCCCACCGACACCACCCGCGCCGCCCCGGCCCCGACCTCGGCCCGCGGCGCATCCCGCCCGCGGTCGCCGAAGGTGTAGAGCTGCTCGACATAGCCGAGCTCGAACCCCGTCTGGCTGGCCACGAACTCGCGCAGCGCCAGCTCGAACGTCCGGTCGCTGTCCGGCTTGAACGGCCCGAACGGCAACCCCGCCGCCGCCTCTGGCCGCACGGTCAGCACCACGGCCTCGCCGTCGCGGATGGCGACGATGACGGCGGACAGGCCGATGACGACGGACGGGTTCATGAGTCCCGGGGATAGAGGATTTTTGGACGCGGCTAAAGGCGGCGTCTCGTCAGTAGCGCGACGGCATCTCGAACGGCGCGCCGGGATACACATAGACGCCCTTGCCGATGGATTGCACGGCATCGACCATCCGGCCGCCCCGGCCCATGACGTCGTCGGCCAGCCGCACGATCAGCGGGTTGGGCGTCGCCCCCGGCGAAGCCTTGCGCAGGGCCTGGGCGATCACCGTCTCGTCGGCGTCCGGATTACGGTCGCAGGCGACGATGAAGGCGCTTGCGGTGGATCGGCTGACCCCCGCCCAGCAATGCACCAGCATCGGGTCGCGCCCGTCCCAGGTCCGCGAGAAATCCAGCACCTTCTGCACCAGGCCGCTGTCGGGCAGAGTCTCGCCCGCCACCTCTTCCCAGATGTCATGCACGGCCAGCTTCAGGTGCCGGTCCGGATACAGCGCCCGCGGCGCCTGGCTCATCAGGCCCTCTTCCAGAAGGGTGATGACGTGCGACGGCTTCTTCCACTTGATGACCGTCGGGGCGTCGCGCAGCGGGCTGACAATCAGGGTCATGGGCGCATCGTCATTCGGTGCTGAAGGCCTGCGGTGTCCGCTCATAGCCGGCCGCTTCCGACAGGGTGTGGAAGCGCGCGACATAGCGCTCCTGCGCCTCGGCCGGGGGCTGGGGGTGGATGACGAGATTATAGCCGGCCGGCGGGGTCCCGAAGATGGTCAGGCTTTCCTCGACCGTGAACCCGGCCAGCTGCGTCGCCTCGAAGTAGGCGCAGGCCCGGTCGGCGGTCTTCAGCAGCTTCTTGATGTTCTGCGGCGTCTTGGCCGGCAGGCCGAAGCGGGCGTGGATGGCATGCTCCAGCCGCTCCTCGAACTCCTTGTAAGAGACCCCCAGCGCCGCCTTGAACGGGCTGATCATGTCGCCGATCACATACTCGGAGGCATCGTGGAGCAGGGCGGCCAGGCGCCAGCGGGGCGCCAGGTCAGGCTGGATATGGGCGGCGATCTCCTCGACGACCAGGGAATGCTGGGCGACCGAAAAGCCGTGCTCCCCGACCGTCTGGCCGTTCCAGCGGGCCACCCGGGCCAGGCCGTGGGCGATGTCCTCGATCTCGATATCCATGGGCGAGGGATCGAGCAGGTCCAGGCGGCGGCCGGACAGCATGCGTTGCCAGGCTCTGGGTTGTTTGCCGCGTGGGCCCTTGGCCATTTCACCGTTCCTCACTGGTCATTCGGGAACGTCCAACTGGAGCATCGCTTGACAAAGATCAACGACAGGAACGCCATGTCCTCACATTCGTTGGTTCAGGATGGAGACTGTCTCATGAGTTGGGCCCGTATCATGGCGCCTCTGGCCGGCGGCGCCGGCGACGAACAGGTTCTGGCGGCGGCCGCGGCCATCGCCGCGCCGTTCGACGCCGAACTGGCTGCTGTCCATGCCCCGGCCGATGTCGCCGACCTGATGCCCTGGATGGGCGAAGGCTTCATGGGCGGGGTGCAGATCACCGCCATGGACAGCCTGAGGGAAGCTGCCGCCGAGGGCGCCCGCGCCGCCAAGGCGGCGGTCGCCGCCTGCGGCTATGCGAAAGCCCGTCTGGTCAGCCTTGAAACCCCTGTCTGGGCCGGTCTGTCCATGGAGGGGCGGCTCTCCGACGTCGTCGTCTTCACGGACGAGGCCGCCCGCGGCCGCGGCCCGTTGGCCGAGGCCTTCCAGCAGACCGTCGCCGACGAACAACGCCCCACCATCGTCGCCCGCCCCGGGCTCAGTGTCGGCGGCGTCGTCGCCGTCGCCTGGGACGGCGGCAAGGAAGCCAGCCGCGCCGCCCGCACCGCCCAGCCCCTGCTCGAAAAGGCGTCGCGCGTGGTTATCCTCTGCGCCCCGGCCGCCTCGTCGCGCAATTTCGACGGCGCTCGGCTGCAGACCTTCTTCACCGATCGTGGCGTCAAGGCCGAGGTCGAGGTCCTGACCGAGAACGGCGACGCCGCGCAACTGCTCCTGGACGCCTGCAAGCGTCTTGGCGCAGGCCTGCTGGTCGCCGGCGCCTTTGGCCATCCGCGGCTGCAGGAATACATCTTCGGCGGCACCACCCGGACCCTGTTGAACAACGACGGCCCGTCGCTCTTCCTCTCTCACTGAACCCAAGAAACGGAGAAACAGGCATGACCCTGTCCCGCATCATCATGCGCCTTGCCCGCAATCCGGGCACCGAATTCGCCGATGGCGACGACCATCGCGGCTACACCCTGACCGCGCCGCTGACCGACGACGGCATGCTCGACCTCGACGCCTTCGGGAAGGCCAAGGCCGACTGCACCGTCCGACGGTTTGCCCCCGACGAGGACGCCACAAACGGCCGTTTGGCCCGTCGG
This sequence comes from Caulobacter sp. NIBR1757, assembly GCF_027912495.1. GTDB lineage: Bacteria > Pseudomonadota > Alphaproteobacteria > Caulobacterales > Caulobacteraceae > Caulobacter. The sequence continues at coordinate 1,505,856 of NZ_CP115463.1, forward strand.
CGGGACAACTGGTACTTCGACTACGATGACCAGACCGACACCGATGACGAGGCCGTGCACAAGCTCGGCCAGCATCGCTTCGCGGTCGGGGAGTATGTCTCAGTCGCCGACGAGGACGGCCGCCTGCTGGCCTACAAGGTCACTGACGTTCAGGCGGTCGACTAGGAGCCAATTCTCCCCCCGCTTGCGGGGGGAGAGCCTGGGTCGAGGTGCTATTCCCCGAACTGCGACTTCACCAGCGCCGTCGCGTCGCGGAACAGGTGCTTGGCCTCGCCGTCGCCTTCCGCCGGCTTCTTCGACTTGAGCACGGCCACGACCAGCGGCCCGCGCTTGGGGCCCTGCGCCTCGTAGCCTGCGATGGTCCAGGGCGCGTCCTTCGAATCCGTGGTCTTCACGAAGGTCGTGCGGTAGCCCTGCCGGCGCTTGCCCCCGATCGAGAAGCCGCCATCGCCCTTGATGTTGGCTTTACCGCCCGACAGGTCGATATCGAAGTCCCCTTCATCGGTGCGCCAGCTGTCCCGCGTCATGCGAATTTCGCTGGCGTTCTCGTCGGCATTGATCTCGACGCCCAGGATTTTGACCCGCGCCTTGTCACCGTCGGCGTCGACACTGATGCCTGGCATCCGGACCTTGGCCTTGTCGGAACCGCCGCCTTCCTCGGTTTCGACATGCAGGCCGGGCATGGAGACCGTCTCCCTGGTCACCTCGCCCGTCTTGGCGGGCTCTTCACCCGGCTTGGCCGGCGGGGTCGGGGTTTCCGGGGTGGCGGGCAGGGCGGGGAACAGGCCCTTCAGCTCGGCCTCGATGGGCTCGAGGGCCCGGGCCGGATCGTTGCTCACCGCCACCAGCCTGAGGGTCACTTCCGAGCCGTCGCCGGCGTAGGTGCAGCTCAGACCGTCAGCGGCCGCGGCAGTGCGCTTCAGGTTGCCTTCCGCCTCCGGACAGTCGAGCTTGCTCACCACCTTGAGCGCCTCGCGCTCGGCCTTGCGGGCCCGATACTCGGTCCGGCTTTCGCACGCCCCCAGCGTCAGGAGGATGGCGCCGCAGCCCACAGCGGTCATCAGCTTGCTTTTCATTGTCGTCTCAGCCCTCTTGGGTAGTCCGTTGGCGACCTCGAGGCTGAAATTGACCCCCTGGCCGTCCGTTATCCAGTGAATTCGCGGTAACCGCTGCCCCGGCAAAGAAAAACTCCCCCGGGCGGCCCGAGGGAGTTTTGCATGTCGGCTGGATGCGCCGCGACTACTGTCCCGGCCGCGTCGCCCCTTCGCGCCGGGCCAGGAAGGCCAGGCGTTCGAACAGGTGGACGTCCTGTTCGTTCTTCAGCAGGGCGCCGTGCAGGGGCGGGATCAGCTTGGTCGGATCCTTTTCCTTCAGGGTCTCCTCGGTGATGTCCTCGACCATCAGCAGCTTCAGCCAGTCGAGGAGTTCGCTGGTCGAGGGCTTCTTCTTCAGGCCCGGAACCTTACGCATATCGTAGAAGATGCGCAGCGCCTCGGCGACCAGCTTCTGCTTGATCCCGGGGTAGTGGACCTCGACGATGGCGTTCATCGTCTCGGCTTCCGGGAACTTGATGTAGTGGAAGAAACAGCGGCGCAGGAAGGCGTCCGGCAGTTCCTTCTCGTTGTTCGAGGTGATGATCACCACCGGGCGGACGACGGCCTTGATGGTCTCGTCCGTCTCGTAGACGTAGAATTCCATCCGATCGAGCTCCTGGAGGAGGTCGTTCGGGAATTCGATGTCGGCCTTGTCGATCTCGTCGATCAGCAGCACCGGCCGCACGCCGGGGGCTTCGAAGGCCTCCCAGAGCTTGCCCTTCTTGATGTAGTTCTTGACGTCCTTGACCCGCTCGTCGCCCAGCTGGCTGTCGCGCAGGCGGGTGACGGCGTCGTACTCGTAGAGGCCCTGGTGGGCCTTGGTCGTCGACTTGATATGCCAGGTGATCAGCGGCGCGCCCAGCGCCTTGGCGATCTCCTCGGCCAGCACGGTCTTGCCGGTGCCGGGCTCGCCCTTGATCAGCAGCGGTCGCTGCAGGGCGATGGCGGCGTTGACCGCGACCTTCAGGTCGTCGGTCGCCACGTAATCCTTGGTGCCTTCGAAGCGCGTCGTCATGCAGGTCCCCTCGGAGCGAACAGACGCTCCAAACAAACGTTTCAATGAGGACACTAGCGTCCGCAACCGCGCTGTGAAGCGTTTTCGTCGCAGGACGCGAAAAAGCCGCGGAGCTCACCTTACGGCAAGCGGCGCGGCTCCCCGCTTATTGCAGGCTCAGTCCGCCCCGGGATTGATCGACACCGGGTCGCTGGCCGGGAAGGTCTCCTTCAGCCCTTTGTCGAGCTGGCGATCGACGTGCGGGTCCTTTTCGTCCGGGGCATCCTCGCCCGGATCGGCGGCGACGCCCGTCTTGTCGGACTTGTCGCCCGTCCCGCCGGAGGCTTCGTAGTTACGGCTGCGTTCGTCTTCTGTGGTCACGCGATCCTCATCGGCTGCGAAGCTGCGATCTTCCGGCGCCGCGCGGAGGCCGGCGTCGTCCCGCTCTTCTGAAAGGCTGTCGTCATCGAATTCGGCGGCGTCGAACTCGGCCTCGTTCCGCTCGGGATCGAGGTCGTCGATGTCCGCGTCGTCCGCCGCGGCGGTGGCGTCATAGACATCTGAGATGTCGTCGAAGTTGGCGATATTGCCGCCGTCTTCGGTCAGGTGGGTTTCGTCCAGGACCTCGGCGCGATCCTGGTCGTCGGGTTCGTTGTCGAAATCGGCCATGGCGTTGTCATCCCGTCTGACGGCTTTGGTGCCGTCTGGAGATTCAACCCGCGCGGACGCCTTACGTTCCGGTCTGGAAGCCGACCTTCATCGCCGCCGCCATGTCCGCCATCACCTCTTCCCAGTCCGCATAGCTGGTCGGCGTGAACACCCGCGCTTGCGGATACCAGGGGTAGCGGTCGGTCCCCAGCTGGGTCCAGCAGGCCTGCGGCGTCACCAGCCAGACCGGCGCCCCGCAGGCCCCGGCCAGGTTCAAGCTGGCGTTGGAAAACCCGACGGTCAGGTCGAGCGCGCAGGTCAGGGCCGCCACATCGTCCAGGTCCTGCTTGAGGTCGATGCCCGGCGGAACCCAGATGTCGATGCCCTGCGCCTTCGCATGGGCCAGCTCCGCCTCGCAGTCGCCGTACTGCAGATTGACCAGGCAGATGCCCGGGGTGCGCAGCACCGGCTCCCACAGCGCGAACGGCGAGAACCAGCGGTGCCGGGCCCCCTTGGCCGTCATGCTCTTCCACAGCAGCCCGACCTTCGGCCCGGCCGGCGCGCTTTTCAGCACCTCCCGCCAGTGGGCCACCCGCGCCGGATCGGCGGTCAGATAGCCGGCCGTGTCCGGATAAGCCTCGACCGATCCCCGGAAGCTCTGTAGCAGCGAGGCTAGCGGCGCCCACAGGTCGATCTTCGCCAGCTCGCCTTCGTCAAGGAACGGCGCCACCCGCACCGTCCGCCCGTCGACGTCGAAGGTCGCATGCGCCCCGACCCGCACCGCCGGGAAGCTGCGCTGGAACAGCGGCACGAGCCTCGGCTCCACCGACAGGGTCAGCTTCCCCTTCGGCCCCAGCGCCTCGATCACATCCGGCAACAGGTTGGCGAACAGCAGTTCGTCGCCCAGCCCCTGCTCGCCGAAGATCAGCAACGACTTGCCGGCCAGATCGCTGTCCGGCGTCCACGCCGGCCGCTCGACCAGATAGTGGGTGACGTCCCCGAAGCTCGGGTCCCGCCGCGCCTCGTAGTCGTCCCAGCCCTTCGCCAGATCGCCCAGGGTCAGATGCATGGTCGAGCGCGCCAGCCGCATCATCTGGATCTCGTCGGCCGGCATCGGCGCGCTCATCGCCGCGTTGCAGTCCTCCAGCGCCCCCACCGTGTCGGCCAGCGCATGCCGCGCCGTCGCGCGGTTGTAGCGCGCCTTGGGAAAGTCCGGCTGCAGCCGCAGCGCTTCGTCGAAAAACGTCACGCAGCCCGCCGGATCGCCCTGTTCGGCCAGCACCGAGCCCAGCGTGTTCCACAGCACCGCCGCCCCCGGATTGGCCATGATCGCCGGCCGCAGGATCTCCACCGCCTCGTCATACCGCCCCTGGTCGCGCACCGCGCAGGCCAGGTTGTTGACCCCTTCCGGGTTCTCCGGATGGGCCGAAACATAGTGGGCGAACAGCTTCTCGGCCGTTTCCTTCATGCCCATGCGATAGGCCAGGCGCCCCATGTCGTTGGCCACCTCGGCATGGGCCGGGATCAGCTGCAGGGCCTTGTCATAGGCCCGCACGGAACTGGGGAAATCCCCGGCCCGCTCCCGGGCGATGGCCAGCAGGTACCAGGCGAACCCCGACCGCTCGTCCAGCTCCAGCGCCTGGATGGCCAGGCGCCCGCCGCTCTCGAAATCGTCCTTCTGCAGCGCCGCCACCGCCTGGTCGATGACGCCGCCCAGGCTGGCCGCCTTCATCTCGGCCATGGCCTCCAGCATGCGGGTCAGGGACGCCGCCGACCCGGCCTGGCCGGCCATGCCGCCGAACGCCCTGACCTGCGCCGCCTGGCCGATGATGGGGGTCATGCCCAAAGCGGTTGTAGAAACGTCGGATCTGGGGCGCGTCATCTGGTCACAGTCTTTGCAAGATTAGTCAAGAGATCGCCCGATCATGGTTACTCCGCCCTTAACTTCCGCCGTTTGTCGCACCCCGCGACAATATCCCGTTAACCATGATCGCCGATGTTGACGCCCTGTATCGGGGAGGCGCACGTGCCGCTGAAGCTGTCACTAAAGCCGGGCGAGAAATTCGTCCTCAATGGCGCAGTCGTCCAGAATGGCGACCGGCGCGGCGTTCTGATCCTGCAAAACAAGGCGTCAGTTCTTCGCGAGAAGGACATCATGCAGGAAGCAGAGGCCGTCACACCGGCCCGCCACGTCTACTTCCCCGTCATGATGATGTACCTGGATGAGCCCGGCGCGAGCCGCTATTACGACGAGTTCGTCCGCCGCCTCACCGAGTTCATGAGTGTGGTGCGCAATCCGGCCGTTTTGTCGGAGTGCGTTAACATCTCCAAGCACATCATGGAGAAGGAATACTACAAGGCGCTCATGCTCTGCCGGAAGCTGGTGGAGTACGAGGACGAGAGGTTGGGCAATGGGTCTTCAGGCGTATCAACAGGCGGCGGCGAGGGCTGAGAATCCCAAGGACGCCGAGTACCGGCTGTTTGGCCAGGTCACCCGCGCCCTGATGGATGCCCAGAAACTGCCCGAAACCCAGATCGCGGGCCGCGTCGAGGCCCTCGACTGGAACCGCCGCCTTTGGTCGGCGCTGGCGACCGACTGCGGTCAGCCGGAGAACGCCCTGCCCATGGCCCTGCGCGCCCAGATCATCTCCATCTCCATCTGGGTCGGCAAGCACACCAGCGCCGTCATCCGCCGCGAGGAAGAGATCGACCCGCTGATCGAGATCAACCGCATCATCATGCAGGGCCTGCACGGCGCCTCGCCGGAAGCGGCCTAGAGCGCGTTCCGATAAGTGGGAACCGGTTATCGGATCAAACGCGCGACCACAAAGAATCTACACCGGGGCCGCGACCCGCACGCTGGCCAGGAACCGCGCCACATTGGCCGGATCGCCGCCCTCCGGCGTCAGCGCCACCGCCACCAGCACCGTCCCCGGCCGCGCAATCGCGATCGCCTGGCCCTCGACCGTCAGGTTCGAGGCCTGGCCCGCGAACCGCGCCCAGCGCACCCGGCCGCCGTGGCCGTCGGTCGTCCAGCGCTGTTGCACTTCTCCGGCCAGGGCCTCGACGCTGTTGTCCAGCACGCTGTCCAGGAAGCCCTCGTCGATCTCGCCCGCCCCCGTCGGCGACAGGAAGATGGCGTACACCCCATCCCCGCCGACCAGCAGCCATTGCTCGGGCCCCTCGCCATTGCCGCCGATATGGACCGCCTCGCCGGGCAACTCGGCCGTAAAGCCCGCGTCCGCCGCCTTCAGCAGCGCCCAGTCGGCCGCCCCCGCCGTCGCCGCCTGACCAAACGCCAGGCCCAAAGCCACCGCCAGCACCGCCCAGATCCGTCCCATTTCGATCCCTCCGCCCGGACTTGCGCCGGTTAAGGAACCCTTAATGCAACGGGGGCGCCAGGCGCCAGTCCCCCTTTGGCGCCCGCCGCTACATCCCCGCCAGCGCCGCCTCCAGTTCCCCCACACTCACCCTCTTCTCCGCCAGCCGCGCCAGCGCCGCCGCCCGCGCCGCCGGCCAGTCGGCGCTCAGCATCCCCAGCCCGACCACATCGCGGAACACCCCCGCCTTGCGCACATGCGCCCGCAACAGCGCCTCGCGCACAAAGCCGAACCGCTCGTGCAGCCCCCAGACCGCCTCGTTCTCGACCAGCACCTCGCACCACAGCCGGTTCAGCCCCAGCCGCTCGAACACGAACGCCAGCACCAGCCACTCGACCACCGACCCCACCCCGCGCCCCCGCGTCGCCGGATCGGCCAGGTAATAGGCCCACTCGCACTTGCTGTTGGCCCGGTCGATCTTCGCCAGGTTCGCCAGCCCCACCCCGGCCGCGTCCAGTTCGATGATCCAGAACCGCCGGTCGCCCTCCGCCCGGCCGCCTTCCTCGAGCGCCCGCGCCAGCCACGCCGCATGCTCCGCCGGCGTAATCCGGTGCTCGCTGTACATGTAGGGCGCCACCGCCGCGCTGTTGCGCCAGGCCAGCACCGTCTCCCCGTCCTCGGCCCTCAGGGGCCGCAAGCTCACCGCCATGCCTCGCCACTCCGCTTCGCCGCGATCATCGGCGCGCCCTCCGCCCCCGTCCACCCCCGCTCATCCCAGCCCCCGCTCACCCCGACCGGGCCCCGGCCGCCGCCGGATCCCCGTTCAGGCCGTCAAGGTCCTCGTCGGTCGCCGGCTCCCAGTCGGCCACCTCTTCCACCCGCCGATCGCGCCGCCAGAACTGATGCTGCCGCCAGGCCAGCTCCGCCCCGCTCTTCACCTGCCGGTATCCGGTCTCCCGCGCCCTCTCCGCCCAGTAGGCCTTCATCCGCGCGAATTCGCCGAGGTCCAGCTCCAGGATGCTCTCCACCCCGAAGGCATAGCCCCTGTCCATCGCCTTGGTGACCTGCCCGGACTCCAGCATCGGCAACAGCTTGATCAGCGCCGCCGACCGGTCGGCCAGGGTAAAGCCGACGGTCCGCGTCACCACCCCGCTCTTCGGGTCGGTCTTCTCCACCACGCTCAGCGCCTTGACCGCCCCGGCCCGATCCCGCTCCAGCCGCCACAGGTCCAGCTCCAGCGCCCCGTCCGCCCCCGGCCGGGCATAGTCCAGCACATTGGCCGAGGCGATCTTGCGCAGCTGCTCGATGACCATCTCCCGCGTCCAGGGCGCATCCCTGGCCGCCTTCGCCGCCGCGATGGCCGCCTTCACCCGCGGATTGTTCATCAGGTCGCACGCCTGCCACCGCGCCCGCTTCCCCGAATACCCCGCCCGCCGCGCCGCGGCGGTGGCCACCTCGTCGACCAGGTACTCATGCACGAACCGCTGCTGCATGAGGTTCAGCGGCTTGCCGGGCGGCGCTTTGGAGACATAGGGCCGGGTCATGGGGAAGGGGCTCCAGGCTGAGGGGAGGGGGAGCCGCTTATCGAAGCGGTTAGGTATTATCGCATTTTGGGGGTGGGAAGCCGGGGACATGTTGAATTTCGCGGGCGAAATTCAACATGTCCCCTCTTTGCTGTTCCTTCTCCCGCTTGTCGGGAGAAGGTGGCCCCGAAGGGGGCGGATGAGGGCAGCGCCGGCTGCAGGCAATGGCCTCCCAAATTACTAAACGGCCGAAAGCTCCGTGAGGCTTCACATCCTGCGTATAAGCGCTTATAAGCGATTATAAGAAAAGGAGTGTCATCTCATGGCTCGCATTGCACTGGCGTCTGGACTGCAACACGCGTTGGCGCCGCTCACGCGCGCCGACTCCCAACTTACCGTCTGGATCACCGGCGACCGCCTTCTGGCGGGCCGGTTTCCAACCGCGGACTTCGAATTCGACTTCAGCGCCGAAGTGTTCGCATCGATGGGCAGCCTTCCGGCCCCGCCGGTCGCGCCACGATCCCTCGACACGGTCGTGGGGCGCAAGACCAGCAATCTGGTCCTGCGGCTTCTCGGCCGCGATACGCCCTATGAGTCATGGAAGGCCTTGATGATCGGTGCGCTTCGCCAGATCGAGGAGGCCCGCCCCGGCGCCCTGGAAGCTCTCGAGGCTTACCACCCCCGCTCGAAGCGCGCGGTCGCCCGCCGGCCGGAACAGCTCTACGAAAACCGCAAGCAGGTAGAGCATTTCAGCGCCGAGCTGATCCCCGGCTGGTATGTGGCGACCAACAACTCCCGGACGGAAGTCCTGAAATACCTGCGCAAGGCCGGGGAGGGCGTTGGTCTCGTCTGGGGACGGGACATTGATGTCGTTGAGGCAGCTGACGCCCGCTAGGCCCCCAGTCTGGCCTCTCCGCCGACCAGGCGATCGGCGAACCTGCGCCTTACCGCTTCGCGCTCACCGGCCGGCCGGCAGCCATTGGGCCATCTGCGGCACCACCTTCCAGTGGGCCAAGCTTCTTGTCGGTCAGCGGCATTTCGACAGCCGTCCGCTGCGGCGCGAACAGCGCCTCGAACCGCTCGCGAATGGACACCACCGTCGGAAGCCTCTTAGCGAAGCGGTTAGGTGTTGTCGCATGTTGGGGACGGGATACCCTAGCGTGCCTTCTCCCGCTTGTCGGAAGAAGGCACTTACAAACGGCGGCGGCGCTCGGCTTTATGCATAAGGTCAGCAGGCTGGCAGGAACGGACAGGCTGGAGCGTCAATTACAATCGAAACCTGCTGGGCCATCTTGCAGCTTTGGGGCGAACGGCGCCAAGTGAGGGTATGACAACAGAGCATCAGAAGGCCGCTCTCAAGAGCTATGCTCAACGGATACGAGCATCCCGCCGTGCCCATCCCGCCGTGACAGAGCCGGGCCTGGCTCCGGAGTTTCAGCGGCTCATTGTCGATATGCTCCCCCTTCTGCCCGGCGCGCCACAACTCACTGTGTTGGCAGAGTTCGTCAACGCCGGTGTCGGACGGCCTGACTTGGCGCTGAAGCGACCAGGCGAAACCGCCCGTGCTTTCTTGGAACTCAAATCGCTCGACAAATCGACCAACGGCAGGAATTGGACCCTCGCTCACGATAGCCGACAATTTGCCCGCTTCGGCGAGCTTCCGGCCTGGGCGATCAGCAACTTCCACGAGGTCCGGTTCTACAATCGCGATGAGGATCAGGGCCACGCAATCCTGGTCCCCGAAGCGGCGCTCGATCCGGATCGGACAGATTCGGCCGCTGATGCCCTCATCGACGCTCATGACGCGAGCCCGGCGCTGCGCCTGATCGAGCGGCTTGCGCAGTCCGATCCCCCCTCGGCTAAGGACGCGGAGCATCTGGCCGAACTCCTAGCTCATTCGGCTCGGCTGGTCCGCGGCATCGTGCGTGATCGTCTCGCGGAACTGGCGCTTGAGGGCGCGGAGGATGAACCGCTGCAGCAGGTGCGACGTGAGTTCCGTGATGTCCTCTATTCGCACCCGGAAGCGGCGGGCTATTCGTCCGCCGATTTTGACGCCCTGTTCTCGGCCGCCTTCGCCCAGACGCTCGCCTTTGGATTGTTGCTGGTTCGTGAGGCGACCGGGCAGGTTGTCGATACTCACGCCCACGAACGGATGCCCGACGAGCATCCACTGATGAAGACGGCTCTCCGTGTCCTTAGTCTGCCGGAGGTCGCTGAAGATGTGGGAGCGGGCTTCGCCGTCATGTTGCAAACGGTGAATAGCTTCGAACTGAAGATCCTCGCAATTCGAAAGGACGGCTCGGACCCCATCCTCTATTTTTATGAGAATTTTCTTTCGACCTTCGATCCGGACGCTCGGGAGCGTTACGGCGTCTACTACACGCCGACGGAAGTTGTCCGGTTCATGGTTGGTGCCCTCGATCGGACACTCCGGGAGCGGCTTGAGACCCAGGGCATCGCTGATCCGCAGGTTCATATCCTTGACCCGGCCACTGGTACTGGCACCTTCCTACTTGGCGTTGCAGACCGGTTGCGGCGCGAGGTGTCGGAGATAGACGGCCCTGGCCAAGCCCCCGCCGCACTGCGGGGGTTGGCCAAGCGCATGTACGGCTTCGAACTGCTCATCGGACCTTACGCCGTCGCCCACTATCGGCTGCACCACGCCTTGTCGCGACGACCGGACGGAACTGCCGAGGCAGCGCTCAATCTGCCGCGCCTTGGGGTCTATCTTACAGACACCCTGGCCCGTCCCGGTGCCGCCGCGCCGCTTGGCGGTCTTGGCTTCGTCAGCGAGGGCATCCACGACGAGCGGGCGCTGTCGGACCGGGTAAAGTCCGAACAGGCAATCTTGGCGATCATTGGCAATCCTCCCTATCGCCGCCTGGAGGTTGGCGAGAACGAGACTCTTGTCGGCCGCTGGATGGACACGCTATGGGACGATCTCAAGAGGCCTGTCAGCGACGCGGGCAAGGGCAACCAACTCAATACCTTTCCGGAACTGTCGGTGGCCTTCTGGCGCTGGTCGATCTGGAAATTGTTCGAGGCCCACAACGCACCAAAACGCGGGGTGATTGCCTTCATCACCAATCGAAAGTTCCTCACCGGCTGGCCCTATGCCGGGCTGCGCAAGATGATGCGCGAACGCTTTGACCGTATCGAGATTATCGATCTTCGAGGCGATGTGCGGACCGGAGAACGAGCCGACGTCGAGAGTGATCAGGGGGTATTTAATATTAGGGTCGGCACCTGCATTACACTTGCGATCGCTGATGGGTCGAAGGCGGAGGGCACCCTATCGGACGTATACTATAACGATGCATGGACCTCTGGCCACATGTCTCGAAAGTCTAAGCTCGACTGGATGTTGATGGGTGAGCAGACGGGGCAACTCGAGGGGGCCATTTCCGTAGTTCGAGAAGCGATGGCAGATATGCGGCCGCGCCCCTTTTTGAATGGAAGTCTCGTCAGTATTGATGACATATTTGAATACAGCAGAGGTGGAGTTCAGACGAAAAGAGACGAGTTCATCTATGATGTATCGCGCGAAGGTTTAATTAAAAGAATTTCGGACTTTGTGTCGGGAACGGATGTGGCGGCACAACGTGCCTTCAAGACGACAGGAGAGAATTCCTGGTCAGAGGCCAAGGCTGTCCCCTTCTCAGACCAACATGTTCTCCCTGTTGCATACCGTCCTCTCGACACCCGGTTTCTATATAATCATCGGGCGTATGGTGCGTATCTTCGTTGGGAGATGCAGGAGTTATGGGGGGCGTCAAACTATGCCCTCTACGCTATGCCGAAGGGTACCAACAGCGGCCCTGCGGTGTGGTGTCACGGCCTCCTTCCCGACCTTCATGCTTTTAGCGGTCGCGGCGGCTATGCTTACCCTCTCTACGACCGACGGCCCGGCCACGACCCTGTCAACCTTAAGGCTGAACTGGTAGCTGCGCTTGAGGACGCCTACGGCTCCGAAGTCGGGCCGGAGCAAGTTTTCGACGCCGTCCTGTGTCTGCTCTCCGGCAGCTCCTACACTACCCATTTCGCCGAAGATCTGGAGGACGTCTTTCCGCACGTGCCATTCCCCGCGGACCGATCGGTGTTTGATGATGCGGCCCGCGTAGGGGCCGAAATCCGTGCGGTCGAAACTTTCGCTCGGGTACCAAGCCCCCAGTTTCTTAAGGGCTTGGCCGTCAACGAGACTGCGGCTACCGGCAAGCTGGCGGCCGTCGAATATGAAGACGGTTCCATTGCACTCTGCGCCGACGGGTCCGGGCGCATCGTCAATATCCCGGAGGCGGTCTGGAGTTTCTCCGTCAGTGGCTACCGCCTGCTTCCCCGCTGGCTGGCAGCTCGTGAGGGGATCGAACTGCCTGATGACTTCGTGCCGCAAGTTCGCGATATTGTCGGCCGGATCGCTGAATTGATTGACCTGTTCGTCTCTGCGGATAGCATTCTGAAGCGAACCTTGGAAGATCCGCTGAGTCGGGAAGCCTTGGGCTTTTCTCCCTCCGCTGCTGCTGTCACGCCCGATCCAACATCCTCTGAGAATGACTGAATCTAAAGACCTTTTCGGCAATTTCACCGGCCCTGATCAGCTGAGCATGTTCGGCGAGGGCGAGCACCGCATGCCGGTGCCTGTGACCCCAGCTGTTGATCATCCGACCAGGGCTCGCGCCAAATTGACGGCGGTCCTGGAAACTGCCCGACGCGCCCGGCGCATGCCCTGGTCGGAGCGTGATGCCCGTATGTGGCAGACGGTGTTCCCGCAGATGGCCAACTGGCTTCCCGATGACGAGGCCGAACAACTAACCCTCGCGTTTCGCCAGGAAATGGACCGGTTGAAAGCCGCGTGATGCTAAAAAAGTCCTAGTCCCTCGTCCGGCTGTGCGGCTTTCGACTTGCTTGTCTGTCTTCCCCATTTGTCCGCCGACGAACTCCGCGCGGCACGGGCCGGACTGAATGTCGTAGAGTGTCGCCTTGCCTGCCCCATTTGGGCCGGAGGTGACCTGCAGCACAGTGAGGGGGCCGGTCACGGCTTAGCGCCTTGGCTCCAGGCCGCCGTCCCTTCGGCGCTCGACCACCTCACCATCGACCTCGCCCGCCGCGCCGGGCATCGCGCCCAAGGCCGCATACCGGGCCCGCACCGCTTCCGTTGGCGCCGCAAAGCGGTCGCCGAGTTGCTTGAAGCGGTGGTCCTGCTCCTGGGCGGACAGGTCCGGCGCGTCCAGCCGGCCCTCCAATGTTCTGCTCGCCATGGCGGCGCTCCAAGTCAGAGGGGCCACTATGACACCTCTGCTGGAAGCCCCCAAGCCGACGTCAGCTCGCTGTGAGCTTATCCGCCGTCTTCGTCTCGAAATCCCCCGCGTCATGCCGCTCCCACAGCTGGCTCGACGGCTCCCCGAACACCCGGTTGACCATCCGCCCGCGCTTCACCGCCGGCCGCTCGGCGATCTGGTCCGTCCAGCGCTGCACGTTCCTGTAGTCCTGCACGGCCAGGAACTCGCCGGCCTCATAGACCAGCCCCTTGGCCAGGGCGCCGTACCAGGGCCAGACCGCCATGTCGGCGATCGTGTACTCATCCCCGGCCAGGTACTCGGCTTCGCCCAGCCGCCGGTCCAGCACGTCCAGCTGGCGCTTCACCTCCATGGCGAAGCGGTCGATGGCGTATTCGATCCTGAACGGGGCATAGGCGTAGAAGTGGCCGAAGCCGCCGCCCAGGTAGGGGGCGCTGCCCATCTGCCACATCAGCCAGCTGAGGGTCTCGGCCCGGGCCGCCGGCTCGGTGGGCAGGAAGGCGCCGAACTTTTCGGCCAGGTGGATCAGGATGGCGCCGCTCTCGAACACCCGGATCGGCCGGGCCGGATCGCTGTGGTCGACCAGGGCCGGGATCTTGCTGTTGGGGTTGGCGGAAACGAAGCCGCTGGAGAACTGGTCGCCGGTGTTGATCTTGATCAGCCAGGCGTCGTACTCGGCGCCCGCGTGGCCCAGGGCCAGCAGCTCCTCCAGCATCACCGTCACCTTCACCCCGTTGGGCGTGGCCAGGGAATAGAGCTGCAGCGGGTGCTTGCCGACGGGCAGGTCCTTGTCGTGGGTCGGGCCGGCGATGGGCCGGTTGATGGCGGCGAAGCGGCCGCCGTTCTCCTTGTTCCAGGTCCAGACCTTGGCGGGCTCATAGCCCTCCGGGTGGTTGGCGGGCGCGGGTGCGGCGGTCTGGTCGGTCATGGCGGTGTCTCTCTGTCGCGATCGGTGATGGCGGCCCAGGCAGGAAGCTAGTCACCCCCGCGCCCCGGCGCCACCCCCGCCCGCGCGCCCCCGGCTCCATGGTCACGCCATGGCCACGGCGCGGCGGCGGCGCGGACTGATTTTTTTCGGCCCATAAGCGCCTCGGGTCTGGCGCCGGCGGCATGGGGCGCCCAGATTGGTTGTGCGGCCCGGGCCCCTCTGACGATCCTCCCCGATCGTGATGTCGGACCGCATCGGGCGCGCTCGATGCCGGGACCCAGACCCCCACGTCTTCCCCCCGGCCCGGCATCGACGCTCCCACCCTGTCACCAGAGGAGCGACGTTAAATGTCCCATGCTTTGATCAACCGTCTCCGCAGCCGCCACGGCCTGCTGGAAACCGCCCTGCGGGAAGAGTGGCGCCGGCCCCGGCCGGACGACCGCGTCCTGGCCCGCATCAAGAAGGGCAAGCTGTTGCTCAAGGACCGCCTGATGGCGCTGGAGGCGGCCGTCTCCGGCCGCCGCCCGGCCCTCTAGCCGCCGGGCGCGGCCGCCTGCCCCCGGGCGGCCGCGTCCGGTATGGGCGATCCGCCCACTGACGAATCCCCGGCGTTGCGCTACACCCCGTCGAAGACGCTCGACGAGGCCGATCATGCTGCGCTGGTTCCAGGCCCTGCTGCCCAAGGAAGACAATTTCTTCCGCCTGTTCGCGGCCCATGCCGACACCCTGGTGACCGGGGCCGCCGCCCTGCGCCGGATGCTGGACGGCGGGGAGGGGACAGAGGCCGCCTGCGCCGCCATCGTCGCGGCCGAGCATGCGGCCGACGACGTCGCCCGCCAGGTGCTGGTCGCCGTACGGCGCAGCTTCATCACCCCCTTCGACCGCTCCGACATCCGGCGGCTGACCAACAGCCTCGACGACGCCGTCGACCAGATGCAGAAGACCGCCAAGGCCGTCACCCTCTACGAGGTGCGCGACTTCGCCCCCCACATGCGCGAGCTCGGCGACATCGCCATCGCCGCCGCCGCCCTGACGGTGGAGGCCGTCGGCCTGCTGCCCGAGATGACCCGCGAGCGCCACCGGCTCAACGCCCTGACCGAGCAGATCGCCAAACTGGAAAGCCAGAGCGACGACCTCTACGACGCCGGCATGAAGGCGCTGTACCAGGCTCAGAAGGCGGCCGGCGGTGACGCGCTCGGCTTCATCATCGGGGCCGAGATCTACGACCACCTGGAAAAGGTCATCGACCGCTTCGAGGACGTCGCCAACCACATCAACGGCGTGCTGGTCGAGCACCTCTAGCCGATGGACGCCGCCCTCATCGTCCTGGTCTTCCTGATCGGCGTCGCGCTGCTGTTCGACTTCCTGAACGGCCTGCACGACAGCGCCAACTCGATCGCCACCATCGTGGCCACCCGGGTGCTGCCGCCGATCTACGCGGTCGGCTGGGCGGCCTTCTTCAACTTCATCGCCTTCCTGTTCTTCGGCCTGCATGTGGCCGGCACCATCGGCAAGGGGATCATCTCGGCCGATGTGATCAGCGACAAGGTGATCTTCGGGGCCCTGGTCGGGGCCATCGCCTGGAACGTCATCACCTGGCTGCGCGGCATTCCCTCCTCCAGCTCCCACGCCCTGGTCGGCGGCCTGCTGGGGGCCGGGGTGGCCAAGGCGGGGGTCTCGGCCATCGTGGTCGCCGGGGTGACCAAGACGGTGTTCGCCATCTTCCTGTCGCCCGCCGTCGGCTTTTTGCTGGCCCTGCTTCTGGTGCTGCTGGTCAGCTGGATCTTCGTGAAGGCCAACCCGCATTTCGCCGACCGGGTGTTCCGCGGCCTGCAGTTCGTCTCGGCCAGCGCCTACAGCCTCGGCCACGGCGGCAACGACGCCCAGAAGACCATGGGCATCATCGCCGTGCTGCTCTACTCGCGCGGTCTGCTGGGCGGTGAGTTCCACGTACCCTTCTGGGTGGTCATCACCTGCCAGGCGGCGATCGCGCTCGGAACCCTGTTCGGCGGCTGGCGTATCGTCCACACCATGGGCTCGAAAATCACCCGTTTGAGCCCGCAGCAGGGCTTCTGCGCCGAAACCGGCGGGGCCATCACCCTGTTCCTGGCCACCGGCATGGGCATTCCCGTCTCCACCACCCACACCATCACCGGCGCCATCGTCGGGGTCGGGGCGGCTCGCCGCGCCTCGGCCGTCCGCTGGAACGTCGCGCGCGGCATCGTCACCGCCTGGTTCATCACCATGCCCGCCGCCGCCGCCATGGGCGCCGCCGCCTGCCTGCTGGGCGGCCTGTTCCTCAAGTGACCGGCGAGGCCCATCAGGTCGGCGCCCTGCCCTGGCGACGCCGTTTCAGCGGCGCCCTCGAGGTCATGCTGGTCACCAGTCGCGAGACCAGGCGCTGGGTGGTGCCCAAGGGCTGGCCCATGCCCGGCAAGTCCGACCCCGAGGCCGCCGCCATCGAGGCCTGGGAGGAGGCCGGCGTAAAGGGCCTGATCGCCCCCGCGCCGATCGGCGGCTTCAGCTACGGCAAGAAGCTGAAGGACGGCTCGGTCCGCCCCTGCCGGGTAAAGCTCTACCCCCTGGAAGTCACCACCGACCGCCCCGACTGGCCCGAGGCCGGCCAGCGGGAGCGCCGCTGGCTCTCGCCGCGGGAGGCCGCTAGGCGGGTGGCCGAGCCGGAGCTGGCGCGGCTGCTGCGCCGCTTCGATCCGGCCTGACGGCGCGCGCGCGACGAGGCAGACGCGCGGCGTTCTGCAGAGTCATTCTGAGCAACTATACAGTACCGTCAAAAATTGTAGCCGGGTCACACCTCAAAATGAGGGAAAACTAAAGATAGTTCTGAGCTTCTCTGGCCGCTTTGCGGGTCCAGGCTTTGGCATCGTCAGCGATGACCAGGTCGCGATGCTATGAATTCCGGGCGCGGCTTGCATTTTTGTCCTCATCGGCTTGGAAAGCGGTTGCCGACGCCTGACGTTGTTGGTTAAAAGTTCCCGAAGGTCAGTAATGGGGCGTCAGTGTACAATCCTGCGCAGGGCGCGCGGAGCGGCGCCTGCGGAGTTGAGGCATGCCTTTTGACGCAGTCCTTGAGCTGTCATCGCTCGACGGAACCACGGGATTCCAGATCAATGGTGAAGCGGCTTACGACCGGAGCGGCTGGCGTGTCGCCTCGGCTGGCGACATCAACGGCGATGGCATCGACGACCTGATCATCGGGGCTGCGACCGCCGACCCAAATGGCAATGGTTCCGGAGCCAGCTATGTTGTTTTCGGACGGACAACTGGCTTCTCGGCGACCCTGAACCTGTCCACCCTGAACGGAACGACCGGCTTCAAGATTAATGGCGAGGCCGGGGCGGACTACAGCGGGGGTTCCGTGGCCTCGGCCGGCGACGTCAATGGCGATGGCATCGACGACCTGATTATCGGGGCCCTGCGCGCAGACCCGAATGGTAGCAGCTCTGGAGCCAGCTATGTTGTTTTCGGACGCACGACCGGCTTCGCGGCGACCCTGAACCTGTCCACCCTCAATGGAGCCAACGGCTTCCAGATAAACGGCGAGGTCGCCGGCGACTTCAGTGGCGTTTCAGTCGGCTCGGCGGGCGACATCAACGGCGATGGCGTCGATGACCTGATCATCGGGCATACCGCGCCAACCCCAATGGGCATTACTCCGGGGCCAGTTATGTTGTGTTCGGACGCACAACCGGCTTCGTGGCCAACCTGGAGTTGTCCACCCTCGACGGAGCCAATGGCTTCCAGATCAACGGCGAGGTCGCCAGCGACCGCAGCGGCCGTGCGGTCGCCTCGGCGGGCGACGTTAACGGCGATGGCATCGACGACCTGATCATCGGGGCGTACAGCGCCGCTCCGAACGGCGCCTTCTCCGGGGCCAGCTATGTTGTGTTCGGGCGCACAACCGGCTTCTCGGCGAACCTGGACCTGTCCACCCTCGACGGAACCACCGGCTTCCAGATCAGTGGCGAGGTGGCCTTCGACCGCAGCGGCGCTTCAGTCGCGTCGGCCGGCGATGTCAACGGCGATGGCGTCGATGACCTGATCATCGCGGCGATCACCGCCAGTCCGAATGGCGCCGTCTCCGGAGCCAGCTATGTTGTGTTCGGGCGCACAACCGGCTTTGCGCCGAACCTGAACCTGTCCATCCTCGACGGAACCAACGGCTTCAAGATCAATGGTGAGGCAGCTCAGGACCGCAGCGGCGTTGCGGTCGCCTCGGCCGGCGACGTCAACGGCGATGGCATCGACGATCTGA
Organism: Caulobacter sp. NIBR1757; assembly: GCF_027912495.1. Lineage (GTDB taxonomy): Bacteria > Pseudomonadota > Alphaproteobacteria > Caulobacterales > Caulobacteraceae > Caulobacter. The sequence continues at coordinate 1,523,930 of NZ_CP115463.1, forward strand.
TTATCGGGGCGTCCAGCGCCGATCCAAATGGAATTAATTCCGGAGCCAGCTACGTTGTGTTCGGGCGCACAACCGGCTTCGCGGCGACCCTGAACCTGTCCACCCTGGATGGAACCAACGGCTTCAAGATCAATGGCGAGGTCACCCAGGATGGCAGCGGGGCCAGCGTCGCCTCGGCGGGCGACGTCAACGGCGATGGCATCGATGACCTGATCATCGGGGCTACGGGCGCCGGCCCGAACGGCAGTTACTCCGGAGCCAGCTATGTTGTGTTCGGCCGTCCTTCACCGGTCAACTTCATCGGGACGCCGGGCGACGACGTTCACAGCGGCGCCGGGGCCAACGACACCTTCTCCGGCCTGGGCGGCAACGACACGCTGAACGGCATGGGCGGCGATGACATCATAGACGGCGGCGATGGCGCTGACGACCTGATCGGTGGAGCCGGCGGCGACCTTCTCTATGGCGACGATGGCGCGGACGAACTGAACGGCGGCGATGGGGCCGACAAGCTGTTCGGCGGAACGGGCGCCGATCTGCTGAACGGCGGCACTGGCAATGACCGTATGGACGGGCAATCGGACGTGGACACCCTGAACGGGGGCTCCGGCAACGATTATCTCGACGGGGGCCTTGGCGCCGACGTCATGTCCGGCGGGTCTGACAACGACATCTACATCGTCGATGACGCCGGCGATCAGACGATCGAACTGCCGGGCGAAGGCTATGACATCGTCCGCACCGCCCTGGACGGCCGGGTGCTGGCCGCCAACGTCGAGGCCCTGCAGCTTCAGGGCGCGGCCAACCTCAACGGCTTCGGCAACAGCGGCGCCAACAACCTGCAGGGCAACACCGGCAGCAACCGCCTCGACGGCGGTGAGGGCGTCGATACGATCAACGGCAATGACGGCGACGATTTCATCATCGGCGGCCTCGGCAACGACCTGCTGCGCGGCGGCACGGGGGCGGACACCTTTGTCGTGCGCCAGGAGAGCATCGCCACCCCGGTGCTGGAGACCGACCAGGTCTACGACTTCGACGTCCAGGACCTCATCGACCTGTCGGCCATCGACGCCAACACCCGGCTGGATGGCAACCAGGCCTTCCATCTGGTCAGCGCCTTTACAAAGCCGGACGCTGCCCATGAAGCGGACGTCGGCCAGATGACCCTGACCTTCGCCGACGGCATCACCACCCTGCGACTCGACGTCAACGGCGATGGCAAGGTCGACTACCAGATGAAGATCAACGGCGACGTCACCGGCGACAGCGGCGACTGGATTCTGTAGCGGTCTTCGGTCCGGGCGGTCGCGTTGAGGGCCACGCAGCTGGGCCGCTTCGATCCGGCCTGACGGGGCGTACGCGCGACAAGGCTGAAGCGGGGGTGGTGATCCAACCTGTCGCATCGCGTCAGTCCCCGATCTCGGCAATCTCAGGTAAGTATTTCGGACATTTTCAACGGCTTCGTCAAAATTATACTGTCATAATATGCCCAATGTGGGTATTTTAAAGGTGGCGTTGATCTTCTCTTGCGGCGTCAACATCCATCGCCCTGGTGTCAGAGGCGATCAAGGGGATTGGATGCTCTGATTGCCAGGAACCTCTTGCATTCAAACCTGTCCATTGTTTAGACGAGCGATTGCAGAATCTTCGGATCCACCGACAGTGTTGAAGGGGGTCAGTTGCTGAGCGCCAGTTTCAAATCCCCGCGCGGTGGCGCGGATCGGGGCCTTGGGGGTTAGAACATGCCGTTTGACGCAGTCCTTGAGCTGTCTTCGCTCGACGGAACCACCGGCTTCCAGATCAACGGCGAGGCCGCGAGCGACGACAGCGGCTGGTCCGTCGCCTCGGCCGGAGACATCAACGGCGATGGCATCGACGACCTGATCATCGGCGCCAGGGGCGCCGACCCGAACGGTTCCTTCTCAGGAGCCAGCTATGTTGTGTTCGGACGCACAACCGGCTTTGCGGCCACCCTGAACCTGTCCACCCTTGACGGAACCACCGGCTTCCAGATCAGCGGCGTGGCCGCAAGCGACCAGAGCGGCATTTCCGTCGCCTCGGCGGGCGACGTAAATGGCGATGGCATCGACGATCTGATCATCGGGGCCAAGTATGCCGACCCGAACGGCTCCGCTTCTGGAGCCAGCTACGTTGTGTTCGGACGCACGACCGGGTTTGCGGCCGAACTGAACCCGTCAACCCTCGACGGAACCACCGGCTTCCAGATCAATGGCGAGGCCACAACCGACCTGAGCGGCGTTTCCGTCGCCTCGGCTGGTGACGTCAACGGCGATGGCATCGGCGACCTGATCATCGGGGCCATGGTTGCCGATCCGAACGGCGCCTCGTCCGGAGCCAGCTATGTTGTGTTCGGACGCACAACCGGCTTTGCGGCCACCCTGGAGCTGTCCGGCCTCAACGGGACCACCGGCTTCCAGATCAATGGCGAGGTCGCAAACGACCAAAGCGGCGCTTCCGTCGCCTCGGCTGGCGACATCAATGGCGACGGCGTCGATGATCTGATCATCGGGGCCAAGTACGCCGACCCGAACGGCTCCAGCTCCGGCGCCAGCTATGTTGTGTTTGGACGTACGACCGGGTTTGCGGCCGAACTGAACCTGTCAACCCTCGACGGAACCACCGGCTTCCAGATCAATGGCGAGGTCGCAAGCGACCAAAGCGGCATTTCCGTCGCCTCGGCTGGTGACATCAACGGCGATGGCATCGACGACCTGATCATCGGGGCCAGGTTAGCCGACCCGAACGGCTTCAGCTCTGGCGCCGGCTACGTCGTATTCGGACGCACGACAGGGTTCGCGGCCGAGTTGAACCTGTCCACCCTCGACGGAACGAACGGTTTCCAGATCAATGGCGAGGTTGCTGGCGACCGGGCCGGCGTTTCCGTCGCTTCGGCCGGCGACATCAACGGCGATGGGATCGACGATCTGGTCATCGGGGCCTACACCGCCGACCCGAAAGGCTCCAACTCCGGAGCCAGCTACGTTGTGTTCGGACGTACAACCGGCTTTGCGGCCGTCCTGGAGTTGTCCACCCTCGACGGAACCAACGGCTTCCAGATCAATGGCAAGGCTTCTGGCGACTTCAGCGGCTGGTCGGTCGCCTCGGCGGGAGACGTCAACGGCGATGGCGTCGACGATCTGATCATCGGGGCCTATGGCGCCGACCCGAACGGCTCTGGCTCCGGCGCCAGCTATGTCATCTTCGGCCGCGCTTCGTCGGTGAGCTTCGCCGGCACCTCGGGCGACGATGTGCGCAGCGGCGGCGCGATGGCCGACAGCCTCTCGGGCCAGGGCGGCAATGACACGCTGAACGGCCTGGACGGGGACGACCTGCTGGATGGCGGCGATCTCTCCGATGTGCTGAACGGCGGCAATGGCGCCGACGACCTGATCGGCGGTGGCGGCGGCGATATCCTCAACGGCGATGACGGCGCCGACGAGCTGAACGGCGGCGACGGCGCCGACAAGCTGTTTGGCGGCACTGGGACCGACCTGCTGAACGGCGGAACCGGCAATGACCGCATGGATGGGCAGTCGGACGTGGATACCCTGAACGGGGGCGTCGGAAACGATTATCTCGACGGCGGCCTTGGCGCCGACGTGATGTCAGGCGGGGCCGACAACGACATCTACATCGTCGATGACGCCAGCGACCAGACGATCGAACTGGCCGGAGAGGGCTACGATATCGTCCGCACCGCCATGGACGGCTGGGTGCTGTCCGAAAACATCGAGGCCCTGCAACTTCAAGGCTCTGCCGACATCGATGGTTCCGGCAACGCCGGCGCCAACAACCTGCAGGGCAACACCGGCGCCAACAGCCTGGACGGCGGGGCAGGGTCGGACACCATCAACGGCAACGATGGCGACGACTTTATCATCGGCGGTCTCGGCAACGACCTGCTGCGCGGCGGCACGGGCGCGGACACCTTTGTCGTGCGCCAGGAAAGCATCGCCAATCTGGTGCTGGAAACTGACCAGGTCTATGACTTCGATGCTCAGGATCTGATCGACCTGTCGGCCATCGACGCCAACACCCGGCTCGATGGCAACCAGGCCTTCCGCCTTGTCAGCGCCTTCACCAAGCCGGACGCCGCTCACGACGCGGATGTCGGCCAGATGACCCTGACCTTCGCGGGAGGCATCACCACCCTGCGCCTGGACGTCAATGGCGATGGCAAGGTGGACTACCAGATGAAGATCAACGGCGACGTCACCGGCGACAGCGGCGACTGGCTGCTATAGCGGCTGCTGGTTCTTCTTCAGCGTTTCTGGCCGCTCGACCCTTCCGGGTCCGCGCGGCTGCCGCGGGCCTTCGATCCGGCCTAGCGCTCCCGATAGCGGGCGATCTCGATGCCGTGCCGCCGCAGCTTTTCGTAGAAGGTCCGGCGCGGCAGGTCGAGCGCCGCCAGCGCCGCCTGCACATCGCCGCCGAAGCCTTCCAGCGCCTCGCGCAGCAGCTGGGCCTCGAAGGCGTCGACCCGCTGGGCGAGGCTGAGGCCGCCGGCCGGCGCGGCCGGCGCCGGCTCCTCGATGCCCAGGACGACCCGCTCGGCGAAATGGCTGAGCTCGCGCACATTGCCCGGCCAGTCGTGCTCCATCAGCCGCCGGCGCACCGCGTCGGTCAGGGCCGGGGGCTCGCGGCGGAAGCGGGCGGCGGCCTCCCTCAGGAAGTGGCCGAACAGCAGCGGGACGTCGTCACGCCGTTCCCGGAGCGGTGGAATCGACAGCCGCACGACGTTCAGCCGGTAGTAGAGGTCGGCCCGGAAGGCGCCGGTCGCCGACAGCGCCGCCAGATCCCCCTTGCTGGCCGCCACCACCCGCAGATCCACGGGCCGCGCGGCGCTTGAGCCCAGCGGCGTCACCTCCCGCTCCTCCAGCACCCGCAGCATGCGGCCCTGTACGCCGGGGGCCATGCTCTCGATCTCGTCGAGGAACAGCGTCCCCCGGTCGGCCGATTCCACATGCCCGCGCCGCCGCATGGCCCCGCTGAAGGCGCCGGTCTCATGGCCGAACAGCTCGCTCTCGACCATGGCCTCGGGCAGGGCGGCGCAGTTGACGGCCACGAAGGGGTGCGGCCGTCGCCGGCTCCAGCGGTGCAGGGCCTGGGCGGCCAGTTCCTTGCCGACCCCGGTCTCGCCCTCCAGCAGGACATCGACGCCGGCCTCGGCGATCTGGCGCAGGGTGGCGCGCAGCCGCTGCATGACGGCCGTCTCGCCGATCAGGGCCTGGTCTGCGTCGACCTGGCCCGTGACGGCCATCAGCCGGCGATTGTCGAGCACCAGCCGCCGCTTCTCCAGCGCCCGCCGCACGCTGCTGACCAGCCGCTCGCTGGCATAGGGCTTGGCGACGAAGTCATAGGCCCCCTCGCGCATGGCCTCGACCGCCTGGGCGACGTCGCCGTGGCCGGTGATCAGGATGACCGGCAGGTCGGGGTCGATGTCACGCAGCCGGGCGAACAGCTGGCGCCCGTCCATACCCGGCATTCGAATGTCGCTGACCACCACGCCGGGGAAATTCGCGTCCAGTCGCTCCAGGGCTGTCTCGGCCCGCTCGAAGGTCAGCACCTCCAGCCCGGCCAGCTTCAGACCCTGGGCGTTGGCGGCGCGCAGGTCGGCGTCGTCGTCGACGAAGGCGACCAGGGTCAGGTCCTGGAACATCAGGCGCGCTTCAGGCTGATGGTGAAGCGGGCCCCGCCGGCCGGCTGCGTGCCGCCGCTCAGCTCGCCGCCGAACTCGGCGACGATGTCGCGCGAGATGACAAGGCCCAGGCCCAGCCCCTTGGCCTTGGTGGTGACGAACGGGGTGAACAGCCCCTCGCTGGCCTCGGGCGCCAGGCCGGGGCCATTGTCGCTGACGGTGATGCGCACGGTCCCGCGCTTCTGCTCGACCCCGACCGTGATGCGCGGCTCGGGCCGGTCAGCCAGCGCCTCGGCGGCGTTCTGCAGCAGGTTGACCAGCACCTGCTCCAGCCGCATGCGGTCGGCCTGCACCCGCACCCCGCCGGTCTCGCCGGTGCGCTCCAGCACGATGCCCTGCTGGCGCAGCCGCGCGCCCACCAGCAGCAGGGAGCCGGCGATGGCGTCCTCGACCGGGGTCGGCCCGGTCTGGCCGGCCGACTTGCGGGAGAAGGCCCTCAGCTCGTCGGTGATCAGCCCGATGCGTTCGGTCAGTCCGCCGATGATCCCCAGGTTCTCCCGCGCCGAACCCGCCTCGCCACGGTCGAGAAAAACCCCCGCATTGTCGGCATAGGCGCGGATCGCGGCCACGGGCTGGTTGATTTCATGCGCCACCCCGGCGGCGATCTGGCCCAGGGTGGCCAGCTTGTTGGCCTGGATCAGGTCGTCCTGCACCCGCTGCAGGTGGGTCTCGGCGCGGCGGCGTTCCTCCATCTCGCGGGTCAGTCTTTCGTTGGCGCCGCTCAGCTCCACCGTCCGCGAGGCGACCCGCGCCTCCAGCTCGGCCCTGGCCGCCACCTCCGCCGCCGCCTGCGCCGCCGCCCGCTGCCGCCGCCGAAGCACCAGGGCCGCCAGCCCCACGATGGCCGCCGTCAGCAACAGGGTCAGGGCCCGCGCCGCCGTCACCGCCGAGCGCAGCGGCCGGTCGGCGGCGGTCAGGACATGCAGGGTCCATCCGGGCGAAGCGGCCGGCGTCGAGGCGGCCAGAAAGCGTTGCGGGGCCTCGGATTCCGGCGCGATGCCCAACCGCTCGCGCGGATGCTTGGGGTCCGGCTGGACGGGCAGGGGCGTCAGGCTTTCCTTGCCGTACTGCAGGCTGGCCCGCAGCGGCGCCCGCTCGGCCTCCGGAATGGCCGCCAAGGTTCGGAACCGCCAGCCGGGGACCGAGGTGACCAGCACGATGCCGTGCGGATCGGTGACAAAGGCCGGCTCGCCCGAGCCACGCCATTCGCCTTCCAGCGCGTCGAACTCGACCTTGACCACCACCACGCCCAGCGGCGCCTCCGCCGGCCCCACCCGCCGGGCCAGGAACAGCCCGGGCCGGCCGCTGACCGTGCCCAGCGCGAAATGCTCGGCCGAGCCCTGGCGCAGACTTTCGGCGTGATAGGGGCGGAAGGCGTAGTTGGAGCCGACGAAGCTGGTCGGCAATCGCCAGTTGCTGGCCGCCAGGGTCAGCCCCCTGGCGTCGAGGATGTAGATCACCGCCGCGCGGGTCTGGCCGCTGAGATCCTCCAGCTTGCGGTTCAGGGCCGCCAGGGCGGCGGGGTCGCGGCTACGCAGGGCCTGGCCGACGTCGGGGTCGGCGGCGAGGACGAAGGGCAGGGAGCGGTGCTTCTCCAGCTCGCTGCGCAGCACCGCCGCGTGCAGCGCCGCCGCGGCATCGGCCTGCCGGGCCAGATCGGCCCGGGCCGCATCGGCCGCGACCTCGCCGGCCGCCCAGGTGGCGATGCCGATGAACAGAGCGCTCACCACGGCGAACGGGCCCCAGCGCTTTAGCGTGGCCTGGCGGGCGGCGGAATCGGCCAAGGCGGGCTCCGGGAAAATCCTGGGCGGATAATTGCACAACATCGTCGAAGCGTGTGCGGATTTTTGCGCACATGCTGCGGCGCACTGAAACATTGATGAACTATATCAATCGTCTAGCGCCATTTTTCCACCGCTTGCCGCCGCTCCGCACCCTGACCGACAGTTGCCGTCGGCGATCCCGCAGAGGCTCGCCTTGGGAAGTTGCGTTCAGGAACCGAGCCGGCATGATCCGCCAAGACGTCGCCATCGACAGCGCGCCCAAGCGCCGCGGCCTGCACCGCCAGCTCTATGTGCAGGTGCTGGTCGCCATCTCGCTCGGCGCCCTGGTCGGCCATTTCTGGCCGCAGGTCGGCGAGAGCCTGAAGCCGCTCGGCGACGCCTTCATCAAACTGGTCAAGATGATCATCGCCCCGGTCATCTTCCTGACCGTCGTCACCGGCATCGCCGGCATGCGCGAGCTGGACAAGGTCGGCGGCGTCGCCGCCAAGGCCTTCGGCTACTTCCTGGCCGTCTCCAGCCTGGCCCTGGTGGTTGGCCTGGTCGTCGCCAATGTCGTCCAGCCCGGCGCCGGCATGAACATCGACCCCGCCACCCTCGATAACGCCGCCGTTCAGGGCTACGTCGCCAAGGCCCACGACCAGACCATCGTCGGCTTCCTGATGAACATCATCCCCTCGACCGTCGTCGGCGCCTTCGCCGAGGGCGAGATCCTGCAGGTGCTGTTCTTCTCCATCCCGTTCGGCATCGCCCTGGCCATGGTGGGCGAGCGTGGCGAGCCGGTGCTCAAGGTGCTGGAGTCCCTGTCCGAAGCCTTCTTCAAGCTGGTCGCCATCTTCATGAAGGCCGCCCCCATCGGCGCCTTCGGGGCCTTCGCCTTCACCATCGGCAAGTACGGCATCGACAGCGTCGCCAACCTGGCCGGCCTGGTCGCCACCTTCTACCTGACCGCCGCCTTCTTCGTGATCGTCGTGCTGGGCGCCATCGCCGCCCTCAACGGCTTCTCGATCCTTCGCCTGATCCGCTACCTGAAGGAGGAGCTGTTCCTGGTGCTCGGCACCAGCAGCTCCGAGGCCGCCATGCCCAGCCTGATGGAAAAGCTGGAGCGGGCCGGCTGCCCCAAGTCGATCGTCGGCCTGGTCGTGCCCACCGGCTACAGCTTCAACCTCGACGGCACCAACATCTACATGACCCTGGCGGCCCTGTTCATCGCCCAGGCGGTCGGCATCGACCTGACGCTTGGCCAACAGCTGCTGCTGCTCGGCGTCGCCATGCTCAGCTCCAAGGGCGCCGCCGGCGTCACCGGGGCCGGCTTCATCACCCTGGCCGCCACCCTGTCGGTGGTGCCGACCGTGCCGGTGGCGGGCCTGGCGCTGATCCTCGGCATCGACCGGTTCATGAGCGAGTGCCGGGCCCTGACCAACTTCATCGGCAACGCCGTGGCCACCATCGTCGTCGCCGGCTGGGAGAAGCGGCTCGACCGCGACCAGCTGCGCACCGCGCTCGGCCACGCGCCGCCACCGCAACCCGAAATCCTGGCGCCGCTCGAAGCGCCGGCCGACTGACAACAAGCAAGAAGACCGACCAAGGGGGAATGACCATGAAGACCCGCAGCTTCCGCCGCTATCTCGCCGCCGGCGCCGCCCTCGGCGTCCTGCTGACCGCCGCGCCGGCCCTGGCCCAGAGCGAGCCCGCGCCGGCCCCCGAGGAGGCCGACGTCTCCGAAGTCGTCGTCACCGGCTCCCGCATCGCCGGGGCCGGCGAGACCGGCGCCATCGCCGTCTCCACCGTCGGCGAGGACCAGATCGACGCCGCCGGCGCCGACACCACCGGCGAGATCATGGCCAATATCCCGCAGGCCGGCGGCATGGAGTTCAACGAGACCAGCGATGGTCCGAACTCCGCGCGTGGCGATATCGCCACCGTCAATCTTCGTGGCCTGGGGGCCGGCAACACCCTGGTGCTGCTCAACGGCCGCCGCATGACCCCCTTCGCCCGCAGCCAGGACATCGACCAATCGCCGCGCCAGGTGGTCAACGTCAACGAAATCCCGGCCGGGGCCATCGACCGCATCGAGGTTCTGCGCGACGGCGCCTCGGCCCTCTATGGCGCCGACGCGACGGCCGGGGTGGTCAACACCGTGCTGAAGACCGACTACGAAGGCCTGCGCATCACCTCGCGCTATGGCGGCTCGGAAGGCACGGCCATGCGCCAGACCTCGGTCGATATCGCCGGCGGCTGGACCTTCAACGACGACCGGACAAACCTCATCGTCGTCGGCAGCTGGTTCCAGCGCGACGGCCTGCTGGCCAGCGAGCGCGAGTACAGCCGCAGCGTCGACACCCGCCGCCTGCTGCCCGCCAGCTGGGCCGATGATACCCAGTTCCGAAACACCTCCAACCTCAGCCCCTGGGGCACCTACCAGGCCGGCGCGGTCAACGCCCAGGGCCTGTTCGTCGGCCAGCGCGTGCGCCTGGGCACGCCCAACATCACCAACACCAGCGGCGTCTTCCACATCCAGCCGGTCGGCGACGCCGGCACCACGGCCATCACCGCCAACCCGGCCATCGGCCTGGACGACGGCGTCCAGAACAGCTCGCTGTTCTACGACTTCAACGACGTGCGCCAGGTCACCCCCGACGTCGAACGCTTCACCCTGTTCAGCCAGCTGACGCATGATCTCGGTAACGGCACGGAGGCCTTCGCCGAGCTCAGCTACTACAATGCCGACACCTATTCCGAGCGCGCGGCCCAGCCGATCGACGACAGCCTGGCCTACATCGTGGTGCCCAAGCAGAACTACTGGAACCCCTTCGGCCCGGTCGGCAGCCCCAACCGCATCCCCGGCATCACCACCGGCACGGTCACCCCGGTCCCCGCCGCCGGGCTCGACGTGCTGACCACTCAGTACCGGCCGATCGACCAGGGCTCGCGCGAGATCACCACGGAGTCGGAGTCCTACCGCATCGTCACCGGCCTGCGCGGCCAGTGGGGAGACTGGGACTGGGAGACCGGCGTCTTCTACCACCGGGCCAACACCACTGACATGGAAGGCAACACCATGTCCAAGACCCTGTTCGCCCAGCAGTTGGCCCTGACCACCCCCGACGCCTACAATGTCTTCGGCGGTCCCAGCGGCAACAGCCAGACGGCGCTCGACGCGGTGCGCATCACCTCGACCAACCGCGGCGCCACCTCCCTGACCGGCCTCGACTTCAAGATTTCTCGGGCCGACCTCTGGACCCTGCCCGCCGGCGGTGTCGGCGCCGCCTTCGGGGCCGACTTCCGCCGCGAATGGTACATGGACGACCGTGATCCGCGCCTCGACGGCTCGATCCGCTTCGGGGACGGCCTCGGCGGCAACCGCTCAGACATCGTCGGGGTCAGCCCGACCGACGACTCCGAGGCCGACCGCAAGGTCTTCGCCCTGTTCGGCGAGGTTCTCGTGCCGCTGGTCAGCCCGGACATGAACATCCCCCTGGTCCACCGCCTCGACCTGCAGCTGGCGGCCCGCGCCGAGTCCTTCTCCGACACCGGCGAGTTCGTGGTGAAGCCCAAGATCGCCGGCTCCTGGTACCCGTTCGAATGGACCTTCCTGCGCGCAGCCTATGCCGAAGGCTTCCGCGCCCCTAACCTGGTGCAGCTCTACCGCGGCGACATCAGCCGCCTGAACCTTGGCCAGGAAGACTTCTGGCGCTCTGACGTCACCGGCCTGGCCGACGACACCGGCGTCGGCTACCGCCGGTCGGTCCGCCAGTCCAACCCTGACCTGGAGTCGGAGGAAACCACCACCAAGGTGCTCGGCTGGGTGATCAAGCCGCCGAAGACCCCGTTCGGGACCTTCCAGGCCAGCGTCGACTGGTGGATGTTCCACCAGGAGAACGTCATCGACAACTTCGGGGTCGAAGAGGCCCTGGCCCTCGACTTCCTGCTGCGCAAGCAGGGCCAGTCCAATCCCAACGTCATCCGCAAGGCCGTCACCCCCGACGACATCACCGCCTTCGCCCTCTGGAACGCCGCCAATCCGCTCGACCAACGGCCGGTGGCCGGGGCCGTTGACTACGTCATCGACAGCTTCCTCAACCTCGACCCGCGCGATGTCGAAGGGCTCGATTTCGCCATCTCCTGGCGCGGGCCGAAGACCGACTGGGGCCGCCTGAGCTTCGAAGCCGAGGCGACACAGCTCCTGCGCTACGACCAGGAACGCAAGTCGCTCGAGCCGCTGCTCAACGATCCCATCCTCGGCCCCAGCTTCACGGCCCAGCAGGTCGACCGCATCCAGCTCAACGGCAACCCCGAGTGGCGCGCCTCTGGCACCCTGACCTGGCGGATGCAGAACTGGGGCGTCGGGGCCGGCTTCCGCTATGTCGGCGAGTTCTACGACACCAGCGCCACCAACGACGTCACCGGCGAGTTCTGGAAGGTCGACGAATGGCTGACCTTCAACCTCTACGCCGACTACCGCTTTGACACGCCCTACCTGGATGGTGTCCGCCTGCGCGTCGGCGCCAACAACATCGAGAACAAGGCTCCGCCGCTGGCCGACGAGGGGGCCGGCTACTTCGCCGAGTACCACGACAACCGCGGGCGCTTCCTCTACGCCCAGATTCGCATCGACTTCTGAGCTTTGCCCCGAGCAGCCCGATGACCCTTTCTCGCCGCGCCCTCACCCTCGCCAGCCTCGGTATGCCCCTGCTTGCCCTGCCGGCCTGGGCGAGAGCGCCGGGACTTTCCGGCCTCGTCGGCGACTATGTCTTCGATGGCTGGGCCGGCGAGCCGTTGCGGGTCTTCTACGCGGCCCCGGACAATCTCGGGCCTGACACCCCCATCGCCATCGTCATCCACGGCGCCCAGCGCGACGCCGATGTCTATCGCGACCAATGGAAGGATCTGGCCATGGGCGGCGGATTCCTGGTCCTCTGCCCGCAGTTCGACAAGGCGAAGTTCCCCAAGGAGGCCGACTTCAGCCAGGGCCGCGTGCTTGGCGACGACGACAAGCCAACCCCGCGGAGTCACTGGGCCTTTTCGGCCATCGAGCCCCTGTTCGACGACATCGTCCGCCGGCTCGGCTCGACGCAGACCCGCTACCGCTTCTACGGCCATTCCGGCGGCTCGCAGTTCGTCCACCGATTCCTCTTCCTGAACCCGAAGGCGCGGGCCGGGCGCGTCGTCATGGCCAACGCCGGCTGGTACACGATGCCGGACCCCGCCCAGGCCTGGCCCTATGGCTTGCGGGGGCTTCCCACCGCCGAGGTCGATCTGCCCGCCGCCCTTGCCCGGGACGCCGTCGTCCTGCTCGGAGACGCCGATATCGACCCGAACCACAAGTCCCTGCGCCACACCCCCGAGGCCGACGCGCAAGGCATGTTCCGCTTCGCCCGCGGCCACACCTTCTTCCGCGTCTGCCAGGCCCGCGCCAAGGCCCTCGGCGTCCCCTTCAACTGGCGCCTCGCCTACGTTCCCGGCGCCGACCACCAGAACCGACTGATGGCCCCCGAGGCGGCCCGCCTGCTGGCAGGCGCTACGCCGGCTCACCCCGGCGACCCGACCAGATGCTGATATTGTTGAGAAATGTTCCCGAGAAATATGCCGAAAAAGTTCTGTATAGATATTGTATTCATAGTTTGGAATTTAAGTAATTGGTGATCGTGGATCGTGTAATATGATATAGGCGAGCAGAATTTTTTGAGTCTGTATTTTTGACAACCATTTCCTTGGGCGCGCGTTAGGTCTGCACAGAGGGCTGTTCCCACTGCGGAACGATAGTTCGGCGCGTAGCGCCCCTCGACCCAAGAAAAGCAGATCAAGGAATCGACCATGCGTCGCACGTTACTTTCCCTTATGGCCGCCACCTGTCTCACCGTGGCGGTTCCGACCGCCGCCCTGGCCCAGAACGGCCAGTCGATCAATGAGCGCCAGGTCGCCCTCGACGCCCGCATCGACGCCGGCGTCGCCAACCGTTCGCTGACCGCCACGGAGGCCGCCAACCTGCGGAGCGAATTCGCGGGCATCGCCCGGCTGGAAAAGCGCTACCGGGCCAGCAACGGCCTGAGCCGCGCCGAGCGCGCTGATCTCGACAAGCGCTTCGACCTGTTGTCGCGCCGCATCGTCTACGACCGCAACGACAACCAGGTCCGCGGCGGTGGCGCGGGCGAAATGAACATCAACCAGCGCCAGGCGGACCTTGACGCTCGCATTGACGCCGGTGTCCGCAACGGCAGCCTGACGGCTCGCGAGGCCGCCGACCTGCGCGCTGAATTTCAGACCATCGCCCGCCAGGAAGCCGACTATCGCCGGTCGGGTCGTGGCCTGACCAACGCCGAGCGGGTCGACCTTGATCGCCGGTTCGACAGCCTTTCGGCCCGCATCCGCTCCGACCGCAACGACAATCAGGTGCGCGGCGACGGCAGGGGCGAGCTGAATGTCAACCAGCGTCAGCGGCAGCTGGATGACCGCATCGACGCCGGGGTCCGCAACGGTGGCCTGACCGCCCGCGAGGCCGCGGGCCTCCGCGCCGAGTTCCAGGCCATCGCCCGCCAGGAGGCCGCCTATCGTCAGTCCGGTCGCGGCCTGACCAACGCTGAACGGACCTACCTCGAACAGCGCCTGGAGCGTCTGGAGCGCCGCATCCATAACAACCGCGCCGACAATGATCGTCGCTGGACCAATCTCGACCAGCGCCAGGCCGGCTTTGAGATGCGTCTCGACCGCGCCGTCCAGGAGCGCCGGGTCAGTAGCCGTGAGGCCAACGCCTTGAAGCAGGAGTATCGCTACATCGCCCGTCTGGAGCGCAGCTACCGCATGAGCCGCCCGGGGATCACCGCCCGGGAGCGGGCCGACCTGAACATGCGGTTTGACCGCATGGAAGCCAACTTCCGCCGCTCGATGACCCCGGGCGACAACCTCTTCGACCTTCTGATCGGTCTCGTAGGCTAGACCGCTGGACGTCCGGGGAAGGGAGATGTCCGCCCGGACGCCTCCCTTCACTGACCGGATTGCAAGGAGGGTAGATGTTCTCGATCGACTGGCCGCTCGTCGGTCATCATCTGGGACGAATGCTTCTGGCCTTCGCCCTCGCGTTTCCCCTCGGCTGGGAACGCGGCAGGGGGCGGGACAGTCCCGGCTTCAGAACGTTTCCGATCGTGTCCATGGCCAGCTGTGGCTACGCCCTGCTGGCCACTCGCCTTGTCGGGGCCGACGCAGAGAGCATGACCCGTCTGTTGCAAGGCCTTGTGGCCGGCATCGGCTTTATCGGCGGCGGCGCCATCGTCAAGCAGCGGGGTCAGGTGCAGGGGCTGGTGACGGCGGCCAGCATCTGGACCACAGGCGCCATCGGTGTCTCGGTCGCCTACGGGCGGATTGAGATCGCGGTTGCCCTCAGCGTCGTCAATTTCCTGTCCTTGCTGGTTCTGACGCCGATCGCAAATCGCAGTCAGGATGATCCGTCAGACCGGGGATGAGACCTATCACCCCGTCCGGACGTTACCTGAATACCGGCCCGGTCAGGGCCGTTCCAACTGGCCTTCGTCCATCCTGGACGCAGCGCCTCGCTGGGGAGCAAAACTTGATGAAGACCATCGTCGCCGCCACCTTGATGGCTGCCCTTTCGCTTTCGGCCTGCGGGCAGAAGGACCCCGAAAAAGCCGCTGCCGCAGCCGCGGGCATTACCCTGTCGGATGGCTGGTGCCGCGCCACCCCGAAAGACGCCACGGCGACCTCCTGCTTCATCACCATCACCAACGGGGGACCAACCGATGACCGCCTGTTGGGCGGCCAGAGCTCCGCGGCCGCCATGGTCCAGGTCGACGAGACCTACGCCGACGGCAACATCATGCGAATGCGGGCCATCGAAGGCCTGGCGGTCCCGGCCAGCAAGGCCGTCACACTCGTTCCCGGCGGCAACCTTGTACGGCTGGAGGGGCTGACCGCGCCCATGGTGGTCGGCGCAACCATTCCCGTCACGTTGAACTTCGAAGCGGCGGGCGCCAAACAGGTTCTCTTCCCCGTCCGCATCGAGGCCGAGGTCGGGCCAGCGAAATAGCCGCCTGCTCATGACCGGGAACTCCAGCGCCGACGCCATCCTGACGACCATGCACAGCATGGTCGTCGGGTTTGCCGGCATGTTGCCCCTGTTGGTCGCCGGCGCGGCTGTCCCGAGTTTGCGGCCCTTGTCGCCCAGCCACGCCGTCTGACTGGAGTTGATAGGCTCTTAACCCCTTCCGGGTAGGTTGCGGTCGTTGGTCGCAGTCCCGCGGTTGGGTTACTGGCGCCTTCACCCTGCACCCCGAAATTTCTGCCGGGCAGAGTCTGCCGACGGGGCCATGCCAACCGTCTGCTCAGACTGGGGGTTGGCAAGTTTCTTCCATGAAAACAATACCATAAAGCCAAACGCCGGTCTCCGGCCTTGGCCTGTCTCTTGCGTATTCCCGGGTGGGCCAGAAGGCTCACCGGCGAAAATCGCCGGGCAACCCCTCCAGAATGGAAGGACTACCGATGGCTTTGTCGGTGAATACCAATATGGGCGCGATGGTCGCCCTGCAAAACCTGAACGCGACCAACATGGAGCTCGGTCAGACCCAGAACCGCATCAACACCGGCAAGAAGGTTTCGAACGCCAAGGACAACGGCGCCATCTGGGCTATCGCCCAGGGCCAGCGCGCGACGTCCGGTGCGCTCAACGCCGTCAAGGACTCCCTCAATCGCGGCAGCTCCGCGATCGACGTGGCCATCGCCGGTGGCGAGTCTGTCTCGGATCTGCTCCTGCAGATGAAGGAGAAAGCCCTCGCGGCGTCGGACACCAGTCTCGATTCCGCCAGCCGCACCGCGATGAACGAGGACTTCAAGGCCCTGCGTGATCAGATCACCAAGGCCGTGGCCAACGCCGATTTCAATGGGGTCAACCTCATCAAGACCGGCGCGTCGGCCATTGCGGCTCTCGCCAACGCGGATGGATCCTCCAAGCTGACCGTGTCCCCAGAAGTCATGGCGCTCGGCGGATCGGTCGTCACTGTCGCCACCACCGGCACCATTGGCACGGTGACCACGGCGGCCGCGATGATCACGACGGTGACCAACTCCATCGCCAACGTCAGCGCCTCGCTCGCGCGCCTGGGCACCAAAGCCAAGGCGTACGAGATGCACAATACCTTCATCGGCAAGCTGCAAGACAGCCTCGATGCGGGTATCGGCAACCTGGTCGACGCGGATCTGGCCAAGGAAAGCGCCAAGCTCCAGGCTCTGCAGACGAAGCAGCAGCTGGGGGTGCAGGCCCTTTCCATCGCCAACCAGACCCCGCAGACCATCATGTCGCTGTTCCGCGGTTAGTAGTGTCGCGACGCCGGGCGGTCCCCCTCAGGCGGGGGCCGTCCGGCAGACCTTTTCGCAAACACGTTTTGCGGGAACATTGACTTAATCAACCGATCCGCGTCACTCTCTCCCTGACCGGACCAGGGGCCGCCGGCCCGTCGCGCCCCTGATGCTTCGGCCGCCTCGCCGTCTTCGCGCTGTCTCGGCCAGGCCGTCTTCGGGAGAGACACCTCATGAACCATCGTCGCACGCTTGCCGCGGCCGCCGCGGCCGGCCTTGCCATCCTGGCGCCCCTGGGGCTGTGGGCGCAGTCGGCCGCCACCCAGCCCTCGACGCCCGCCTATCTGAAGGCCTTCCCCAACTTCGCGCCCAACGTCTCGCCGGTGCTGCCGGGCGACGTCGACACGGCCCTGAAGACCAGGCTGGAGAACAACAAGGAGTTCGACCGCGTGCAGCGCGAGTTCGATCTCTACAGCTGGCAGATGTTCTTCGCCCTGGCCTGGCCGACCAATGACGAGGGCCGCCCGGCCCCCAAGCTGACCGACACCAAATGGGGCGCGCCGCGCTGGACCAGCTGGAACACCAGTCCGCAGATCTTCCGCATCAACGGCGGCACGCCCGCCGCCTGCGCCAGGCCCGGCCTGATCAACGCCGCCGCCGTCGCCGACACCGCCACGCCGCTGTTCAAAGGCCTCGGCGCCTTCCCGGCCCAGGCCCACGCCGCCGACCCGCGGACGACCCGCCTGCTCGGGGTGATCTCGGCGGTCGGCGACGTCAACGTCAACACCCCGATGAGCGACATCCAGCAGGCCTTCAGCGGCCCGCTGATCGATCAGAACGGCGAGTTCGTCTACTACGAGATTCTGATCGACAAGAACGAGGTGACCTACCTCTGCGACAACAGCCTCTACAACATCAACGGCCAGCTGGCCTTCACCGCAGCCGGCAAGGCCGTCGACATGCCGACCGGCATCGACACCACCAACGACAGCGGGTCCTTCGAGTTGAAGGTCGCCTGGAAGGTGCTCAGCGCCGCCGAGGACAAGTCCGGCCGCTTCTTCACCGTCGACGGCTTCATCAAGGACGAGGACGCCAACAACAACGAGATCACCCGCCCGGTTCGCCTGGGCCTGGTCGGCATGCACATCGCCCACAAGTCAGCGACCTCCCCACAGTGGATCTGGTCGACCTTCGAGCACGTCGACAACCTCAGCGTCGATCCGATCGCCAACCCGGGCCTCAAGCCCAGCTTCTTCAATCCGGGTTGTGAACTATGCGCCGTCAACGTCCTGCCCGTGGCCGGGCCGGACGGCGTCTATCCCCGCACCCCGACCCAGGCCTGGCGCTCGGTGCCGATCCCGGACGCCAAGGTGGCCCTCAACGACCAGGTCCGCGCCGCGATGGCGAAGCAGGGCTCGGTCTGGCAGTACTACCAGCTGATCGATACTCAGTGGCCGACCGACCCGTCCGCCAAGGCCACCGACTCCAAGGGTCCGTTGCCGAACAGCATCGCCAACAAGCCGGGCGGCGACCCCACCCCGGTCTTCCTGACCAACATCACCATGGAAACCTACTTCCAGGGCGGCAACAGCCCGGCCTGCGGCATCGGCGGCGGGGCCGGCTGCACCGTCTACTTCACCGGTCACCCGGTGGCCCCGACCGACAACGGGGCGACCGTCTTCGCCTCGGAGTCCTGCATGGGCTGCCACTTCTCGGCCGGCGTCTACAGCGCCTACAATCCAAAGACCGGCCAGGGCGTCGCCAAGTCGGGCACCGGCGACTTCTCCTGGCTGCTGTCCAAGAAGGCGCAGTGGAAGCCGTAGACTAAAGACCAGGAACCGTCGCTTCGGCCGACGGTTCCGGGTCCATGAACTGGCTCGACCCCGACATCCTGCTGCCCATCCTCGGCGCCGTCCTGGCCGGCGCCGTCATCGGTATCGAGCGGGAGTACCGTTCCAGCCCGGCCGGGTTTCGCACCCACATCCTGGTGTCCCTGTCCTCCGGCCTGCTCATGCTGGCCGCCGTCCATCAGATCCGCTGGCTGACCGACACGCCGGTCGAGATCATCAGGATCGACCCGGTCCGCATGGCCCACGGCATCCTCACCGGCATCGGCTTCCTGGGAGCCGGCGTGATCTTCCGGGAAGGCTTCAACATCCGCGGCCTGACAACCGCCGCCTCCCTGTGGATCACCGCTTCGCTCGGCATCCTGTTCGGGGTCGGCTTCTATGGCTTGGCCGTGATCGGGACGGTCGCCACCGTCGCGGTTCTGGCGGCGGTGCGGTTCACCGAGGCGAGGCTGCCGCAGAAGGCTTTCGTCGACGTCACCCTGCGCCTGCGCCGGGGGCCCGAGGCGACCATCGCCCGCTACCGCCGCCTGCTCGCCGCCCAGGGCCTGCGGGCCGGTCCGGTCAGCCTCTGCCTGGAGCCCGACACCGCTGTCTTCAACGCCTCGGTCAAGGGCCTGTCCGAAGCGCAGGCCGAGGCCCTCGCCGGCGGCCTGTCGGGCGATCCCGATGTGCTGGGCCTCGAAATCCTGCCGCACGAACGGTGAGGGCGGTCGCATGGGCAGGGGGCGACCCCGCCACGGACGCAGCCGCCCGCACCCGGCAGAGGTTGCCCGGCGGGCTACCCGGCAAGAACTGCCGTTCCGCCGCCAGACCGGCAGTTCTTGCCGGTCGAGGCCATGCCTAACAGACCTATAACCTCAGGAAATCAATGACTTGAGAGCGGCGGCCATATCTGCCGGTCTGGCCCGGTCTTTGCAGCCTTGGTCTCCGAGCAAAACGCTCCCGGCCGTCAAAATGACGCCGGACACCTTGAATAGGGACTATCGTTATGGCGCTGAACAGCGTGAACACGAACTCGGGCGCTATGGTCGCCCTGCAAAACCTCAATGCCACGAACCGCGAGCTGGACACTGTCCAGAGCCGGATCAACACCGGCAAGAAGGTTTCCTCGGCCAAGGACAATGGCGCGGTCTACGCCATCGCTCAAAGCCAACGCTCCACCTCCAATGCCCTGAACGCCGTCAAGGACTCGCTGCAACGCGGGATCTCGGTGGTCGACGTGGCCATCGCGGGCGGCGAGTCGGTCAACGACCTGCTGACCCAGATGAAGGAAAAGGCCCTGGCCGCCGCGGACACCTCGCTGGATACCGCGAGCCGCACCGCGCTGAACGAAGACTTCAAGGCTCTTCGTGACCAGATCGGCAAGGCCGTTTCGAACGCCGACTTCAACGGCGCCAACATGATCAAGGCTTCGGGCACCACCATCGCGGCGCTCGCCAATGCCGACGGCTCTTCGAAGCTGACGGTCGCGGCGCAGTCGCTCGCCCTTGGCGGTTCCAACGTCACGGTGACGGCGACCACGTCGTTCTCCACTGCGACCACGGCCGCCTCGGCTCTGGCCCTGGTGACCGCCTCGATCACCAACACTTCGGCCGCCCTCGCCAAGCTGGGCACCGGTTCGAAGTCGCTGGAAACGCACCTCGGCTTCATCGGCAAGCTGCAGGACAGCCTGGACGCCGGCGTGGGCAACCTCGTCGACGCCGACCTGGCCAAGGAAAGCGCCCGACTGCAAGCGCTGCAAACCAAGCAACAGCTCGGTGTGCAGGCCCTGTCGATCGCCAACTCCTCGGCTTCGTCGCTGCTGGGTCTGTTCCGCTAACGGCACAGTGAGCGGGGCGGGCGCCGGTGGCGTCCGCCCCCCTTCACGCGCGTATCCGCTCGTCCCCTGGCGAGTGGACTTTGGCAGGAGACGCCGGCGCGATGAGCCCCGGCGCTGTGGGAGACATGAGCAACAGCATAGCCAACATCCGAGCTGTCCCCGAACCCGTTGCATCGATGATTGCGCAACCGGTTCAACCCGTCGCCGAGACCCCGGCTCCGACCGCGAAAGGTCAGAACGCCGATCTCCGTCTGGTCATCGAGGAAGACGTCGCCACCGGCGCCTTTGTCTACAAGACCCTCGACCGGCGCACCGGCGAAGTCGTTCAGCAGCTGCCCCGTGAAAGCGTCCTCAAGGCGATGAGCTCCGAGGACTACCAGCCGGGCATGGTGGTCGACACGCGGGACTGATCGACAGACCGCCTCCCGGCCACCCGTCTGGCCGGCCGCTCCTTCTCACCGACGTCGCGCCGCGACGGCGGCGATCATGGTTTCTACGCCGTTAACCATACGCTCACCGTTGTCCCGCTAGCCTGAACGGGAACAGGCGGCCGAATCGGCGACCGCCAGCGCCGGACGGCGCACCTGGAGACGGTCCATGACGATCGGCGTGCACACCAATCAGTCGGCTCTGATTGCCCTGCAGAACCTCAACAAGACCAATGACGCCATGGACGGCGTTCAGGGTCGGATCAGCACGGGTCTGAAGGTCCAGGGGGCCAAGGACAACGCCTCGGTGTGGGGCATCGCCCAGGCCCAGCGCGCGGATATCGGCGCCCTGTCGGCGGTCAAGATGAGCCTGGACCGGGCGACCTCGGTCTCCGACGTGGCGTTGACGGCCGGCGAGACGGTCTCCGACCTGCTCAACGTCCTGAAGGAAAAGGTCGTGGCGGCGATGGACCCCTCCATCGACACCGCCTCGCGCAACGCGCTGGACGGCGACTTCAAGGCCACCCTGAAGCAGATCACCCAGGCCCTGACCAACGCCAGCTTCGACGGCGCCAACCTGCTCAACGGCTCGCTGACGACGAACATCCGTTTCCTCGCCAACGCCGACGCCAACGCCTACATCACCCTGTCGGTGAAGAACCTGTCGCTCGGCGGTTCGATCCTGACGGTCGCCGCCGGCGCCTCGATCACCACCGCCACCCTGGCGACCGGGATTCTCACCCAGCTCAACGCCTCGATCGCCAACGTCAACCAGGCGCTGGGCGACATCGGCGCCCAGTCCAAGCAGATCGAAGCCCACAACAGCTTCATCTCCAAGCTGACCGACGTGCTCAACAGCGGCATCGGCAACCTGGTCGACGCCGATCTGGCCAAGGAATCGGCCCGCCTGCAGGCCCTGCAGGTCCAGCAGCAGCTGGGCGCCCAGGCCCTGTCGATCGCCAACCAGGCGCCGCAGATCGTGCTCAAGCTGTTCCAGGGCTAATTCCCTAGCCCCGGGCAAACCGCATGATCGACCTTCGCGACCTGGAGCCCGGCGACGAGGAGCAGCTTTACCGCTGGCGCCAGGAGCCGTCGGTCGACCGTTGGATGTCGGACGCCGCCGTTCCGGACCGCGGCGCGCACCAGCGCTGGTTCGTCGACCTGCTGGCCGGTCACGACGGTCGCGGCTGGATGATCACCCGCGACGGCAAGCCTGCCGGCATCATGACTCTCACGGGTCTGGCCAGCCACCACCAGCGTGCCGCCTGGAACTGGTTCGTCGGCGACGCCGAGAGCCGGGGCCGGGGGATCGGCCGCGCCGCCCAGGTGCTGGGCCTCGACAAGGCCTTCTGCGAGATGGGCCTCGACAAGGTCTGGGCCGAGGTCATGGCCGACAATGACAACGCCTTGAAGATGATGACCGCCACCGGCTTCGTCCGCGAAGGCTACCTGCGCGGCCACGTGCTCAAGAACGGCCAGCGGCGGGATGT
The DNA here is from genome assembly GCF_027912495.1 of Caulobacter sp. NIBR1757. Lineage (GTDB taxonomy): Bacteria > Pseudomonadota > Alphaproteobacteria > Caulobacterales > Caulobacteraceae > Caulobacter. The sequence goes on from NZ_CP115463.1 coordinate 1,546,326, forward strand.
GGTGCTTCTTGGGATACTCGCCGCCGACTGGCAGGCCCGCCGCGAGAAGGCGAGGGCGGTGCTCGTCGAGGGCCGGATGATCGCGGCGTAAATCGCCGCACCTCCTAACACCCCGTAAACCTCGCCCGCGCGATAATGGCCGCGAAGACGTGCGCCAGCGCGTCAGGGGGTGTCCGTGACCGGCATCGACTCGTCCCTTCTCCTGGGTTTTTACCAGGCGCGAACCGGCCAGGCCTCGACCCTGGCGACGGGCTCTTCCTCGACGGGCAAAACCAAGTACGCCCCCACCGCCCCCTGGGCGACCACGTCCGAAGCCCCGCGCGCCAGCGAGCTGGTCAAGACGGTGATGGCCGGCCGCCGGTTCATCGACGAGAACGCCGCCGTCCTCGACCTGCCGGGGGCCAGCGCCGACTACAAGAAGCTGTTCTCCCTGTTCCAGGGCCTCAACGCCCTGACCGGCCTGGCCGAGCGGATGAACGTCCGCGGCGTCACCGACCTCGAGAAGACCAAGATCGAGAAGCTGTTCACCAAGGGCCTGGCCGAGACGGTCGCCTATGCCGACAGCGTCAAGATGGAGGGCATCCGCCTGACCCGCGGCGAGGCGATGCTCAGTGACAAGACCAAGGTCGGGGTGCCGCGCGCCAACTACACCTACACCACCGCCACCGTGCACGAGGGCACCTCGACAGAGGCGGTGGCACCATCTCGGTCAAGAAGCTGAGCGGCACGCAGAACATCAACATCGACCTCAGCGAGATGACCGGCACGCGCTCGATGAGCAGCGTCGCCACCTTCATCAATTCCAAACTGGCCGACGCCGGCGTCATCACCCGCTTCGGGGTCAGCCGCACGCCCGGCGAGCCCAAGGTCGTCACCACCGGCAACACCAAGGTCACCCTGCCGGCCACCGGCGACAAGTTCGCCTTCAAGATCACCGGCGACAGCGCCGAGGCGGTGACCCTCAGCGCCCCGGCCACGACGCCCGCCGTCTATGTCGCGACCACCGCCGGCAATCCCGACCCCGACAAGGACAAGACCACCGACGACGCCGTCTATGCCTCCAGCATGATCAAGACCGGCGCCGCCACCACCCCAGGCGGTGTCGGCAGCCGTGTCTTCTCCAACGGCCTCGCCAAGACCGTCACCGGCGTCAAGGACAGCCAGGTCGGGGCCGACGGCTCGGTCTACATGCTGGCCGAGGTCAACGGCGACATCGATGGCCAGGCGATCAAGGGCGCGAGCGACATCGCCCTCCTGAAATACGACTCCCAGGGCCAGCTGCTCTACACCCGCACCCTCGGCGCCGTGGGCACGGTCAAGGCCAACGCCCTGACCGTCTCCGCCGACGGCAAGGTGGCCATCGCCGGTTCCGTCACCGGCCAGATGGAGGGCACGACCAACGGCGCGATCAACTCGGGCCCCACCTCCAGCCTCAGCGACAGCTTCGTCACCCTCTACGACGCCAAGGGCGACGAGGTCTGGACCCAGCGGCGCGGCGCCCTGCAGGCCGATGAGGCCACCGCTGTCGCCTTCGGGGCCGACGGAACGGTCTATGTCGGCGGCAAGACCAAGTCCAACCTGCCCGGCGCGGCCGGCGCCGCCGGCGGCTGGGACGGCTACCTGACCGGCATCACCACCAGCGCCAAGGGCGTCCCGGTCACCCAGTTCACCCAGCAGTTCGGCACGGCCGCCGATGAGGCGGTCGAGGGCCTGGTGGTCAACGGATCGCAGGTCATCGTCGCCGGCCTGGAGGACAAGCACGCGGTCCTGCGCAGCTTCGACGTCACCGGCGGCGTGCCGGTGGCCGGCGCCACCCGGGACCTGGGCGATCTCGAGGGCGGGACCCTGGCCGGCATCAGGCTCGACGGCGGCCAGCTCTACGTCGGCGGCTCGACCCGCAACGCCGCCCTGGCGCTCGGCGCCCCGGCCAGCGCCCATGCCGGCGGCATGGACGGCTTCGCCGCCCGGCTGTCGACCGACCTCTCCAGCACCTCGGCCGACGCGCTCGCCTACTACGGCGGCAGCAAGGACGACACCGTCACCGGCATGGCCGTGGCCAATGGCAAGGTCTGGCTGACCGGCGTGGCCGGCGACAACCTGCCCGGCGGCTCGGTCCCGATCGCCAGCAAGGACGGCTACATCGTCGAGCTCGATCCGCTCTCCGGGCAGACGAACTCGGCCCAGCGGATCACCGGCAAGGACGGCTACGTCACCCCGACGACCATCGCCGTCGATGCCTCTGGCGCCTCGGCGCTCGACACCTTCGGCCTGCCCAAGGGGGCGTTGACCTTCACCGACAGCCAGAAGATCGTCTCGGCCACCTCGGCCCGGGCCGGCGACCAGCTCCAGATCCGCACCCGCTCCGGCGGGGCCCTCGCCACCGTCACCCTGGCCGCCGACGACACCCTCGAAACCCTGGCCGCCAAGATCAAGCGGGCAGGGGGCTTCCGCGCCAAGGTCAGCGTCGTTTCCGACGGCGAGTTCCGCCGCATCAAGATCGAGCCGGCCAGCGACAACGATACCGTCGAAATCCTGCCGGGCAAGAACGGCAAGAACATGCTCGAAGCGCTCGGCCTGGCCGAGGGCGTGGTGCGCAAGACCGAGATGGTCAACGGCAAGTCTGTCGCCGCCGACGGCAAGGGCAACATCTACGGCCTGGCCCTGGCCAACGACATCAGCCTCAAGGACGAGGACTCCATCCGCAACGCCCAGCTGGTGTTGTCCAAGGCGATGAGCGCCATCCGCTCGGCCTACAAGGACCTGGAGAACGCCGGCAAGCCCGCCTCGGTGAGCAACCCCTCGGCCAGCGGCCCGGTGCCGGCCTACCTGTCGTCGCAGATCTCCAACTATACGGCGGCCTTGAACCGGCTCACCGGCGGCGGCTAGCCCGCCGCAATGTGGTCCCGTGCTTGAAACCGTCGCAATGACGCGATAGCGCTTCAATCCATGGACTTTCTCAAGGATCGCCGCGTCGTTCTGGGCCTCGGAGCCCTGGTCGCCATCGTGCTGGGCGCGCTGATCGCGCTTGGCATCGCCAAGGGCAATAAAGGGCCCGACGTTCCGCCGCCGGCCAGCCAGGGCGGACTGATCGTCGAGAACGGCCGCGACGACGACACCAAACTCGACGCCGCCCGCCCGATCCGCTGCTTTGTCGAGGGCCAGTTCGTCGGCGAGATCACCCTGGCCGAATGCGCCAGGCGCAACGGCGTCGCCACCGGCGCGCTCGACGTCGGCGTCGATGAGACCGGCGCCCTGGCCGCCTCAGGCACGACCGGCGCCATCGTCGCGCCCCTGCCGCCGACCGAGACCGCCCCGCCCGTCATCGCCCAGGCGCCGCCGCCGACCAGCGGCCAGGCGCCCGCCCCGGCCCCGACTCCGGTCGCCGACGGAAACGCCTGCTGGCGCTATGCCGACGCGACCTGGACCAAGCTGGAGGGCATGAGCCTGAACGCCTGCGTCCAGCGCCTCTACGCCGGTCAGTGCGAGCGTCCCGGCCGCGCCACCTACGGTCGCTGGGGCCAGCAGACCCTTCGCCTGGTGCCCGGCAAGGTCGAGATCAGCGACGACAATCGCCGCTTCCGCACCCTGGCCCGCCAGGACAGAAGTTGCGTCATCGAACCGGTGGGTTGACGGCGAAGGCCGCGAGTTTAAGGTTGTAATTATGCTGAAGCCTGTCGCCGCTCTCGCCGCTGTCGCCGCCCTGGGTCTCACGGCCTGCGAAAAGGTCCCGGAGCCGCCCTATGACAAGGGCGTCTGCTTCCACGCGGTGACCAAGGACGGCAAGACGTTCAAGTACAATGTCGTCAAGACCAACGTGCCGCAGATCGAGTACTGCGCCGCCGAACTGGAAAAGATGCGCGTCGCCTTCCTGCGCATGGGCGGCTCCAACCGCGAGCTGATCGGCGCCTATCAGGGCAGCTTCCTGATCGTCAATCCGCGCGGCATCTTCCGCCGCGCCAAGTGGAACGGCGGCCAGTTCCTGATGCTCGAACGCACCGGCGACGGCCGCCTGGCCCAGCCCGGGGCCATGCCCAGCAACTGATCCGCGTCGCAGAACAATGGGCGCAAGTCTGCTGTGGACAACCCCGGCCAAATCAGAACAAAGAGAGAACTTTGTTCTTGCCCCAATCGTTAACGGGGTCTAGGGTCCGCTCCAGATTCCGGCGCGTATGGTCGCCGGGCGAATGGAGAAACCCCATGGCGGGCAGCGTCAACAAGGTCATTCTGATCGGCAACCTGGGCAAGGACCCGGAAATCCGCACCCTCAATTCCGGCGACCGGGTCTGCAACCTGACCATCGCCACCTCGGAGTCCTGGCGCGATCGCCAGAGCGGCGAGAAGAAGGAAAAGACCGAGTGGCACCGCGTCGTCATCTTCAACGACAACATCGTCAAGGTGGCCGAACAGTACCTGAAGAAGGGCTCCAGCGTTTACATCGAGGGCTCGCTGCAGACGCGCAAATGGACCGACGCCCAGGGCGCCGAGAAGTACTCGACCGAGATCGTCCTGCAGAAGTTCCGTGGTGAACTGACCATGCTCGGCGGCCGCGACGGCGGCGGCGCCTCGGCGGGCGGCGGCGACAGCGACTACGGCGGCGGTTACTCGGGCGGCGGTGGCGGCGGCGGCTTCGGCGGCGGCCAGCGCAACAAGCAGTCCGGGCCGAGCGAAGACTTCAGCGCCGACCTCGATGACGAAATCCCGTTCTAGCAACCGGCGCGACCTCCCTCCCCGAATTGGGGAGGGCAGGCGCGCGTTGCGCGCCGGGTGGGGAAGTGGGTCACCGGCGGGACCCGCTACCAGATCGCGCTGGGCAGATGCTGGCGGATATGCCGGTCCGAGGTGATCAGCCCGGCGCCGTCAGCGATGGCGGCTGCGCAAACCAGACGATCGAACGGGTCCCGGGTCCAGGTCAGAGGCCTGGCGGCGCTGATGATCCGATCGAATCCCGTCCGGCTGATTTCCATCGCGACCCTTGACCGGAGGCGCTCAAGAACGGCTTCCGGCTCAAGTGGGATGCGCCCGATGTCATGCAGGAGTTGCAGTTCCAGCACGACAATCGGCGACAGGATCGGCGGCTCCCGCAACAACGCCTGAAGGGCGGGGCCAGACAGGCGACTTTCCTGGGCCGTGACGAACCAGATGACGACGTTCGTATCGAGGTGGATCACTGCGGCGGGTCTAGCGCGTCATCGGGGGACCAGGTCCAGTGACTGTTGTCGTCGGGATCATAGTCAAAGGGTGGCCACGGCGACGGCTCAGCCAGGAACGCCCGGACCCGCTCGGCATGAGTCTGCGCCGGCGCAGGCTCGAACGGCTTGCCCGCCTCCATCAGCACCATGGTGCGGCCGTTGCGCTCGATGACCACCGGTTCGCCCGTCTCCAGCGCCTTGTCGGCCAGCCGGAACAGGTCCTTGCGCAGCTCTGTCAGGGTGATCTTGGGCACATGTACATGTTGACCCCGCGACATGTACATGTCAAGGCAGGCGCCTCGTGAACAGCTCCCCCCGAACCCCCTTCACCGGCGCCGAATGGGCGGCGATCTTCGGCATCATCCTGGTCTGGGGCTTGAACAACGCCGCCGCCAAGGTGGCGACCGAGGCGCTGCCGCCGTTGTTCATGGGCGGGGCGCGGTTCCTGGTGGCGCTGGTCTTCCTCATCCCCTTCATGAAGCCGCCCTGGCCGCCGTGGCGCCAGATGCTGCCGCTGGTGCTGCTGGCCGGGCCGCTGCACTTCGGCCTCGTCTACATCGCCTTCGCCATGGTCCATAACCTCAGCCCCATCGTCGTGGCCCTGCAGCTGTGGATCCCGATGACGGCGCTCTGCGCCTGGCTGATGCTGGGCGAGACGATGCCCCGGGCGGCCGTGGCCGGCATGCTGATCGCCTTCGCGGGCGTCGCCTGGATGAGCCTCGACCCGCACGGCGCCGCCGACCTGCCCGGCATCGCCATCGGCGTCCTGGCCAGCGCCCTGTGGGCCGTGGCGACGGTGCTGATGCGCAAGGCGCCCGGCATCCGGCCCCTGAAGATGCAGGGCCTGACCTCCCTGGCCGCCGCCCCGGTCCTGCTGGCCGCCTCCTTCGCCTTTGAGCCGAACGTGGTGCAGAAGGCGACCACCGCCACGCCCTTCATCTGGGTCCTGGTGATCTACGCGGCGCTCGCCTCGACGGTCGGGGCCACGGCCCTGCTGTTCTGGCTTGTCCAGCGCCGTGAGGCGGGGAGGGTGACGCCTTGGTTCCTGCTAACCCCCCTGGTCAGCTGCACCATCGGCGTCGACTTCATGGGCGACAAGGTCACGCTCCAGCTGGTCGGCGGCGGCCTGGCGACGATGGTCGGGGTGGCGCTCGTTGCGCTGAGCGAACGGCGGGCGGCGCAGCAGGCGTCGTCTGCCACGTAACTGTTCCCTCTCCCGCTTGTCGGGAGAGGGTGGCCCCCGAAGGGGGTCGGGTGAGGGCAGCACCGGCCGCTCCGGCAAACCCACAAAGCAGTGAGGGCAGCCACCAGCCTTCAAAGGCCGGCGCCGCCCTCATCCGACCCCCTTCGGGGGCCACCTTCTCCCGACAAGCGGGAGAAGGAACGGTTCCTCTACTTTACGACCGCGCAGGCGACCCGATCCCCAGCCCCGCCGATCGGCTGCGTCATGTGATCATCAGCCTTGGCATGCACCACCACCGCCGATCCATCCGCGTCCTGCAGCGCCTGCCGCCCGCCCGCGCCCTTCAGCGACGTCCAGGGGCTGAGCACCTCCGCCGAGCCCGTCCCGTCGGCCGCCACGTACAGGTTCGGCAGATCGCCCGCCTCGTTCGCATCGGCGTTCAGCAGCCCGTGCACCATGGTCGAACCGCCATGCACATGGCCGCCGGCCGACTTGAAGTCGGCGCTCGAGCAGTCGCCCTTCTCGTGGAAATGCAGCCCGTGCCAGCCGGGGGTCAGGCCCTTGGCCTCGATCTTCAGCAACACGCCCTTGGGCGCTTCGGTCAGGGTCGCCTTGCCGAGCGCCTCGCCCTTCGGCCCCTTCAGATCGACCGTCACGGACGCCGGTTGCGCCACAGCCGCGCCGGCCATCGCCAACCCGGCGCAAACAATCAGAAAACCACGCATTTTCAGGACTCCCAGGGTGTGAAACCGGCCCGCCCGGGTGGCGCCGCCAGTCATCAAATGCTAACTAACCGTGACACGTTCCGAGCCGATTCCACAGGCTCCCACCAACGGATTATCCCTCTCCTTGACCGACGAAAATCACACGCCGCCCGATGACAGCCGGCGGGGCGCCGTCAGCCCCATCGCCATCGAGGACGAACTGAGAAAATCCTACCTCGATTACGCCATGAGCGTGATCGTCAGCCGCGCCCTGCCGGACGCGCGCGATGGCCTCAAACCCGTGCACCGCCGCGTCCTGTTCAGCATGAACGAGCAGGGTCACACCCATGACAAGCCCTATGTGAAATGCGCCCGCGTGGTCGGCGACGTCATGGGCAAGTACCACCCGCACGGCGACCAATCGATCTACGACGCCCTGGTGCGCATGGCCCAGCCCTTCTCGATGGGGCTGATGCTGATCGACGGCCAGGGCAACTTCGGCTCGGTCGACAACGATCCGCCGGCCCAGATGCGCTACACCGAGTGCCGCATGACGCGGGCGGCCGAGGCCATCCTCGCCGACCTCGACAAGGACACGGTCGACTTCAAGGACAACTACGACGGCAAGGAAAAAGAGCCCGTCGTCCTGCCCAGCCGCATTCCCAACCTGCTGGTCAACGGCTCGGGCGGCATCGCCGTCGGCATGGCCACCAACGTCCCGCCGCACAACCTCGGTGAAATCGTCGACGCCTGCCTGGCGATGATCGACGACCCGGACATCTCCTCCGAACAGCTTCTCGACATCGTCCCCGGTCCCGACTTCCCGACCGGCGGCGAGATTGTCGGCCGCTCCGGCGCCCGCCAGGCCCTGCTCACCGGCCGCGGCAGCGTCATCATGCGCGGCGCCTCGTCCATCGAAACGGTCCGCAAGGACCGCGAAGCCATCGTCTTCACCTCGCTGCCCTACCAGGTGAACAAGGCCGCCCTCATCGAACGCATCGCCGAGATGGTCCGCGACAAGCGGATCGAAGGCATCGGCGAGATGCGCGACGAGTCCGACCGCCAGGGCATGCGCGTCGTCATCGAACTGAAGCGCGACGCCACCCCCGAGGTGGTCCTCAACCAGCTGCACCGCTTCAGCGCCGTGCAGACCAGCTTCGGCGTCAACATGCTGGCCCTCAACCGCGGCCGGCCGCTGCAGATGGGCCTGAAGGAACTGCTGGTCTGCTTCGTCGACTTCCGTGAGGAAGTCGTGGTCCGCCGCGCCAAGTTCGAGCTCTCCAAGGCCCGCGACCGCGGCCACACCCTGGTCGGCCTGGCCATCGCCGTGGCCAACATCGACGAGGTCATCGCCATCATCCGCAGCTCGGTCGATCCGGCCGAGGCCCGCGAACGCCTGGTCGCCAAGGCCTGGCCGACCGGCGACATGATGCCCCTGGTCGACCTGATCCAGGACCCGCGCACCAAGGTCGAGGGCGACACCATTCGCCTGACCGACGAGCAGGCGCGCGGCATCCTGGCCCTGACCCTGTCGCGCCTGACCGGCCTTGGCCGGGACGAGATCTTCAACGAAGCCAGCAACCTGTCGGGCACGATCGCCAAGCTGCTGGAGCTGCTCTCCGACCGCGCCAACATCATGCGCGTCGTCCGTGAGGAATTGGTCGAGATCCGCGAGAAGTTCGCCGTGCCACGCCGCACCGTCATCATCGACGGCGATGGCGACATCGAGGACGAGGACCTGATCCCCCGCGAGGAGATGGTCATCACCGTCACCCACGGCGGCTATGTGAAGCGCACCCCGCTCTCGACCTATCGCTCGCAACGCCACGGCGGCAAGGGCCGCAGCGGCATGGCGACCAAGGAAGAGGATGCCGTCACCCGCGTCTTCTCCGCCTCGACCCACGCCCCGATGCTGTTCTTCAGTTCCGGCGGCAAGGTCTACAAGCTCAAGGTCTGGCGCCTGCCGCTCGGCACGCCCACCTCGCGCGGCAAGGCCTTCGTCAACCTGCTGCCCATCGAGCAGGGCGAGACCATCACCTCCATCCTGACCCTGCCGGAAGACGAGGCGACCTGGGACACCCTGGACGTCATGTTCGCCACCCGCAGCGGCACCGTCCGCCGCAACAAGCTCAGCGACTTCGTGCAGATCAACCGTAACGGCAAGATCGCCATGAAGCTCGATCCGGAGTCGCTGGACGGCAAGGACGCCATCGTCGGCGTCGGCCTCTGCACCAGCGACAGCGACGTGCTGCTGACCACCGCCAACGGCCGCGCCATCCGCTTCGAGGCCGACGACGTCCGTGTCTTCTCCAGCCGCGATTCCATGGGCGTGCGCGGCATCCGCCTGCTCGGCGACGACCTGGTCATCTCCATGGCCATCCTGCGCAACGTGGCGGCGACGCCGGACGAGCGGGTCGCCTACCTCAAGCAGTCGCGCGCCCTGCTGCGGGCCCAGACTGGTGAGGAGGGCGACGACGTGGCCGAGGCGCCGGCCGACGAGGAAGAGGCCGCCGGCGACACCCAGCTGTCGCAGGAACGCTTCATCGAGCTCGGCGCGGCGGAAGAGACCATCCTGACCATGTCGACGGAAGGCATCGGCAAGCGCTCCAGCGCCTACGACTTCCGCCGCACCGGTCGTGGCGGCCAGGGCTTGATGGCCCAGGACCTCACCCGCAAGGGCGGCCGCCTGGTCGCCGCCTTCCCGGTCGAGCAGTCGGACGAGATCCTGCTGGTCACTGACCAGGGCCAGCTGATCCGCTGCCCGGTCGCCCAGATCCGCATCGCCGCCCGCAACACCCAAGGCGTCATCGTCTTCCGCACCGGCAAGGACGAGCATGTCGTCGGCGTCGAGCGGCTGGCCGAGGCTGGCGGGGATGAAGACTCCCCGGAAGGCGAATTCGGGGGCGACGACGGCCCCGTCGCCGGGTAGAAGCGATCAAACCCCGGCCCAGCAAGGGCGGGGGACCTTGCACAGATGGGGTGAGCTTTGGCGCGAGTCGGACTCTATCCGGGTACCTTCGATCCGATGACCAACGGTCATCTGGACATCATGGGCCGGGCCGTGAAGCTGGTGGACAAGCTGGTCATCGGCGTCGCCATCAACCTCTCCAAGGGGCCGATGTTCACGCTGGAGGAGCGGGTCAACACCGTCCGCCGCGAGACCGAACACCTCAAGCAGTTCGCCGAGATCGAGATCCGCCCCTTCGAAGGCCTGCTGATGCATTTCGCCCGTGAAGTCGGGGCCGGCATCATCATTCGCGGCCTGCGCGCCGTCGCCGACTTCGAATACGAATTCCAGATGACCGCCATGAACCAGCAGCTCGACCGCGAGATCGAGACCGTGTTCCTGATGGCCGACCCCCGCCACCAGGCCGTCGCCAGCCGCCTGGTCAAGGAAATCGCCAAACTCGGCGGCGACATCCACAAGTTCGTGCCCCCGGGCATCGAAAAGGAACTCTTGGCCAAGGTCGGCCGGGGATGATCCACGCGAGCGCCATCGCGTAGTTCGAGAGGGGCGATGTTTGGATTTCGACGAGACCCGAAGAAAGATTTCTGGCGATGGCTCGTGAGTCACCGAAAGGAAATCCATAACGAAATCAAGGGGCCGGGAATGCCCCTAAGTCGTCGGTGGTCCATCGAGGAACTCGGTTGCCGCTTGAAGGCGGTCGATGCCGGCCTCGTGCATGAAATCGGCATGGCCGACCCGTCCACAATCGAACTGATCGTATCGGCCGACGGGATCAAGGCCGCCTTTCCCGCGGTGATCGAACTGGTGAAGTCGGCGCCGGCGTTGGACGGCTTCAAGATAACCGCCTTCAGGCCACGGTCCCCCGACGGTTTCCGCCTAGAGGTCGCCGGACAGTCGATTACTGACGATGTCCTGTCCTATCGGCTATTGCCGGAAGGCGACACGCTGGGAATTGAACTCTTCATTGACTGCGATCTGGATGAGCGGGGTCGGACTTTGGTTGGCTTTCTGAGCTTGGATCAGCGACTCGGCGAGTTCGATGTCGCGACGGGGCTGAAGTGGATTGAATTTGCCGCCGGCCGACCCGCCGACGCCTTGCCAATCATCGGACTGGCCCGAGATTTTGACTCGCGACGTGGCCTCGTGGCGCACTAGCGGAGGGCTACGGGAAGCGGTCCCCCCGGGGTAGTATGCAGGATTTGGAAGGCCTGCTAAGTACCAGAAATCGCTGCGGGTTTTCAATATGTCTAGACATATTCATCGTTTTCGCCCGGCGACGAGCTTCAACTCGCCGCAGGACGCCAAACGGTTCGCCCACTCCGCCGCATCCTCGCCCCGCTTGCCGCCTGCCTAACCCCCACCGGGTCCCCACGCTCGCCCCACCGACCTACCCCCGGCTCGCCACCGCAAACCTCAGGCAGGCCGGGGTTTGACCGCCTTGGGCCCGCCGCGCTTCGCCATCGACGATTTTCCCCCACCCCACCGCCCGCGGTACAATGGTCGGCCGCTTCGATAAGGCGCTCAATTTCCGCCTTGCGATTGCCTCAACCCCCCGCTACCGCCGGTTCCATGAAATCCGCCCTGATCGCCGCCGTCCTGGCCCTCACCGCCGTTCCCGCCGCCGCCCTGGCCGCGACGCCCGCGCTCGCGCCGACCGACTGGCGCACGCCCAATCCCGACGACATCCTGGTCATCGACACCAGCCAGGGCCGCGTCATCGTCGAGATGGCGCCGGCGCTGGCTCCGGCCCACGTCGAGCGGGTGCGTGAACTGGCCAAACGCCACTTCTATGACGGCCTGGAATTCTTCCGCGTCATCAACGGCTTCATGGCCCAGACCGGCGATCCCAAGAACAACGGCACCGGCAGTTCCGAACTGCCCGACCTCAAGGCCGAGTTCGAGTTCCGGCGCGGCATGAAGGACCCCTTCGTACTCTTCGAGCGGCTGCCGGCCGGCGGCGACACCGGCGTCACCGAGGTCGGCTTCTGGGGCGTCATGCCGGTGCGCACCGCGCCGGGCATGCAGGCCATCGCCTCCAAGGACGGCAAGGTCGGCGGCTGGGGCCTGTTCTGCAAGGGCGGCGTCGGCGCGGCCCGCGGCCAGGACCCCGACAGCGCCAACAGCCAGTTCTTCCTGATGCGCGCCACCTATCCCAGCCTCAACAGCCAGTACACCACCTGGGGCCGGGTGATCAGCGGCCAGGCGGCCGTCGAGGCGATCAAGGCCGGGACCGAGGACGCGCCCGTCGCGCCGCCGCGCGACATCATGAAGACCGTCCGCCTGCTCTCCGACATGCCGGAGAAGGAGCGGCCGAAGATCCAGATCGTCGACACCCGCTCGCCCGGCTTCAAGGCCCTGGTCGAGGCCCAGCGCGCGGCTTCGAAATCGCCGCTGACCATTTGCGACGTCGAGATTCCGGCTAAGGTCGGCTGACAACCAGTTTTGGGGGAGGGGCCATGCGCCGCCTGATTGTTCTGACTGCTGTCTCCGCTCTGGCCGCCACCTCCGCCGCTGCCGCCCCCAAACCCAAGGCGACGGACTGGCGCACGCCCGATCCGGCCAACGTGCTGGTCATCGACACCAGCAAGGGCCGGGTCATCGTCGAGCTGGTTCCCGAGGTCGCCCCCGGCCACGTCGCCCGGCTGACCGAGCTGGCCCACAAGGGTACGTACGACGGCCGCACCTTCTTCCGGGTCATCGACCGCTTCATGGCCCAGACGGGCGATCCCCTGAACACCGGCGAGGGCTCGGTCGAGGGCATCCCCAACCTCAAGGCTGAGTTCACCTACCGCCGCGACCCCGCCAGCGGCTTCGTGCCGGTCGCCGCGCCGCAGGGCACGCAGGTCGGCTTCCTCCTGTCCCTGCCGGTGGTCAGCCAGGACATCAGCTACACGACGATGACCGGCGACAAGAAGGTCTCCGCCTGGGGCACCTATTGCCCGGGCGTGGTCGGCATGGCCCGCGACGAGAACCCCGACAGCGCCAACAGCCAGTTCTTCCTGATGCGCTACGCCTACCCCTCGCTCGACAAACGCTACACCGCCTTCGGCCGGGTGATCAGCGGCCTGGACGCCATCCGCGCCATCAAGACCGGCGAACCGGTCGAGGCCCCGCAGGACGTCATGCAGACCGTCCGCGTCCTCGCCGACATCCCGGAGGCCGAACGCCCGAAGGTGAAGATCATCGACCCCAAAAGCCCCTGGTTCGCCGCCGAGGTGAAGCGGGTGCGCAAGCTGAAGGGCGCGGACTTCTCGGTCTGCGACGTCGAGCTGGCGGTGGAGATCAGCTAGCTGCCGTCATCCCGGGCGCCCCTTGGGGCGACCCGGGACCCAGGGGGGGACGGAGCACGGACCGCCCAGCTTCGGATCGAGGCGCGGTCGCCCCTGGGTCCCGGCTCTTCGCTTCGCTACGGCCGGGATGACGGAGGAGTTCAGGCGGTCAACCCGAACGCTTCCCCAAACCCCGCCCGGCCCACGGCCGTAAACGTCACCACCCGGCTGTCCGGCTCCCGCCGCGCCCAGCCGAGCTCATAGAACCGCTCCAGCAACCCGGCGCCCAGCCCTCCGGCCAGGTGCCGCCGCCGGACGCTCCAGTCGAGACAGGCCTTGCAGACCGGCCGCCGCCCCGGCTTCAGCGCCGCCGGTTCGACACCGAAGTCCTCGGCGAAACGGGCGCCGGCCCCGGTCAAGGCCAGCGCCTCGCCGTCCTCGGCGATACGGCCGTCTGCGATCATCGCGTCCAGCATCCTCACCCCGAGGTCGCCGGCCAGGTGATCGTAGCAGACCCGGGCCTCGCGCAAGGCCGGCTCCCGGGGGCCGGTGCGGATGCGGTGATGTCCGGCCCGGTCGGCCAGGCCCATCAGCCCCTCCAGGACTTGGGCGACATCGGGGCCGGACAGGGCATGGTAGCTGTGGCGGCCCTGTCTGTGGGTCCGGGTCAGCCCGCCCGCCTGCAGCTTGGCCAGGTGCGAACTGGCCGTCTGCGGACTGACTCCCGCATGCCGCGCCAGCTCACCGGCGGTCAGCGCCGGTCCCGCCAGCAGGGCGGTCAGCATGTTGGCCCGGGCCGGATCGCCCAGCAGGGCGGCGACGCGGGCGATATCGGGACCGACTTTCATGGTTCGACGCTAATCGTAACGTCGCGGCGGATCAACCGGCTATTCCCAACGCAAAGGAGCCGCCCATGTCCATCGTCTGTCACATCCGCTACGTCATCGACCCCTTCCAGACCGCCGCCTTCGAGGCCTATTCGCGAAACTGGCTGAGCATCATCCCGGCCTGCGGCGGCGACCTGATCGGCTATTTCATGCCGCACGAGGGGACCAACACCGTCGCCCACGCCATGATCCGCTTTGACAGCCTGGCCGCCTACGAGGCCTACCGCGCCCGCCTGAAGGCCGACGCGGTCGGCGCCGCCAACTTCCAGATGGCCATGGACCGGCGCTTCATCCTCTCCGAGGAGCGCACCTTCCTGCGTCAGGTCGAGGCATGATCGCCGTCATCTTCGAGGTTTTGCCGGCCCCGGATGGTCGCCAGCCCTATCTCGACCGCGCCGCGGCGCTGGCCTCGCTGCTGGCCGGCATCGACGGCTTCCTCTCCATCGAGCGGTTCGAGAGCCTGACCCACCCCGGCAAGCTGCTGTCCCTGTCCTTCTGGCGCGACGAGGCCGCCATCGCCGCCTGGCGCAATCTCGAGGCCCATCGCGTCGCCCAGGACGCCGGTCGCGGCGGCCTGTTCGCCGGCTATCGCCTGCGCATCGCCTCCGTCATCCGCGACTATGGTCTGGACGATCGGGAACAGGCCCCGATCGACAGCCGTTCCCGTCACGGCTAGCCGGGCCGCCCCTGAGGCTCTAGAAGGCCCCAAACCCAATAGGAGCCCCCCATGGCTGACGACAACACCCTGATCCTGACCCTCGACACCGGCAAGGTGACCATCCGCCTGCGCCCCGACCTGGCCCCCGGCCACGTCGAACGGATCAAGGAACTGGCCAACGAAGGCTTCTACGACGGCGTCGTCTTCCACCGCGTCATTCCCGGCTTCATGGCCCAGGGCGGCGACCCGACCGGCAGCGGCATGGGCGGCTCCGAGAAGCCCGACCTGAAGGCCGAATTCAGCAAGACCCCGCACCTGCGCGGCGTCTGCTCGATGGCCCGCTCGTCCAACCCCAACTCGGCCAACAGCCAGTTCTTCATCTGCTTCGACGACGCCACCTTCCTCGACGGCCAGTACACCGTCTGGGGTGAAGTCACCGACGGCATGGACGCGGTCGACGCCCTGCCCAAGGGCGAGCCGCCGCGCACCCCGGGCAAGATCGTCACCGCCCGCGTCGGCGCCGACGCCTAGAGTGACCCCGGCCCTCGAGGCGGCTTACGCAGAGCCGCACCGGCGCTATCACAGCCGCGCTCACATCGAGGCCTGCCTGGAGGAGTTGGCAGCGGTTCCCGGTCTTTCCGACCATGACCGCCGCCTGCTCACCTGGGCCCTTTGGTGGCATGACGCCATCTACGATCCCACCCGCGGCGACAACGAGGAGGCCAGCGCGCAGCTGGCCCGCCGCGACCTGCCGTCGCTGGGCGCGACGCCGGCCGAGGTGGACGAGGTTGTTCGCCTGGTCCTGCTGACCAAGGGCCACAGCGTCGAGGCCGACGACCGCCTCGGCGCCCTGATGGTGTCGATCGACCTGTCGGTGCTCGGCGGCGATCCAGAGGCCTACGACGCCTACGCCGCCGGCGTCCGCCACGAGTACGCCCATGTGCCCGAACCCGCCTTCCGGGCCGGCCGCGCGCGGGTCATGCGCCATTTCCTCGAAGCGCCGATGCTCTACGCCGACCCGGCCTTTCGCGCCCGCTTGGAAGAGGCGGCCCGCGCCAACATCGCCCGCGAAATCGCTGGCCTCGAAGCCTAGCGGCTCAAAACCACCACGACGGGATAGTGGTCCGACCCGAGTTTCGGACCGCGCTCGACGCTGACGGTTTTCCAGGCGCTGCCGGCATAGACATGGTCGATGGGCAGGAAGGGGACCGGAAACCCGACCTGATAGCGGCTGAACGACGCCGCCGGCCAGGTGGCCAGGGCCCGGGTCCGCCGGGCCAGGCCGAACAGGCGATCCTGGCGGCGAAGGGAGAAGGACCAGGGGGTCGAGTTGAAATCCCCCGCCACGATGGTGCTGTCGGCGGGCAGGCTGTGAATCGCCTTGGCCAAGTCGCGGGTCATCTCCTGCTGCGGTCCGGCCGGGTAGGGCCAGATGTAGTGGGCGCCGATGACGCTGAACTCGCCGGCGGCCGTCCGCCACGTGACCCGGACGGCGGGCAACGGATCGCCCGCGCTGGCGGCGCCAAGGCCCTCCCGGCTCACCGGCTCGCGCCGCGACAGGATCATGACCGGGCAGGGGTCGGGCTCGGCGCAGGAGGTCTGGTAGGGGAAGTCGTCTGCCAGGGCCCGGGCGACGCCGCCGGCCTCACCGAAGGCTTCCTCGAGGACGACGACATCAGCCTTCTGGGCCCGGATCCAGGCGACGGAGCCCTCGGGATCGGTGTTGCGGCCCCAGAGGTTGAACTGGACCAGCTTCAGGGTCTCGCGGCCCGCCGTCGGTTGGGGCCCGGCCGACCGGACAAGCTCGGGAAGGATCAACCCGCCGGCCAGAAGCACGGCGACGGCGCCGGCGATCGGCGTCGCCGTCTTCACGTCTCGCCCGCCCGTGGCGAACCACAGCAACAGACCTGCCAGCCCCAGGGCCAACCAGTAGGGCGCGAAGTGGGTCAGGGCGTCGAGACTATCGTTGAGCCAGCCCGCCGTCGCCGCCAGAGCCGCCACGGCGCCGACGCCCGCCATGGCCGTGGCGGTCAACCGGAGCAGGACGACGAGTGTGGCGATCAATCGGGGCACGGTCCTGCCATAGCATCGGGCCCGGCTGCGGCGAGGCCTGAACCGGTGCAGGTCTGGTGAAAGTCCGGCGTAGTCGGCTCTAGCGCTTCAGAATCACCACGACGGGATAGTGGTCCGAGCCCAGCCGCGGTCCCCGTTTCACGCTGACCGTCTTCCACGCCTTGCCGGCGTAGACCTGGTCGATGGCCAGCAGCGGGAAGGGGGGCTCGATCTTGTAGCGGGTGATCGGCGCGGCCGGCCAGGTGGCCTGGCCGCGTGTGCGGCGCTCCATGCCGATGGCCGCGTCCAGCCGGCGCAGGCTGAACGACCAGGGGGTGGAGTTGAAATCGCCGCCGACGATGGCGTTGTCGGCGTCGATCCCGTCCAGAACCTTCAGGAAGCGCTTCGACTGCTGCTGCTGCGGACCGGCCGGGATCGGCCAGGTGTAGTGGATGGCGAAGACGTCGAACGCGCCCTTGGCGCCGGCGAACCGTGCATGGGCGGCCGGCAGGTTGGCGTCGGAGACGCCGCCGCCGAGGCCGTTGCGCCGCACCGGCTTCTTCTTCGACAGGATCATCGTCGAACACGGCAGCGGATCGGCGCAGGTGACGGCGTAGGGGTAGCGTTCACGCAGCAGCCGGGCGGCGCCGCCATGGACCTCGTAGCCCTCGACAATGGTGACGATGTCGGGATCCTGCTCCAGCACCCAACGGGCCGAGGCCTCCGGATTGCTGTTGTTTTCCCAGAGGTTGAACTGCACCAGCTTGAGGGTCTCGCCCTCGGCCGGCGCCTTGTCGCCCTTGGCGCGGGTCAGCTCGGGCAGCATCAGCGCCCCCGACGCCAGCACCGCCACGGCCGCCGCGATCGGCGTCAGCCGCATCAGGCTGCGCCCGCCGCCGATCACCCAGACGATCAGCCCGACCATGCCGAGCGTCAGCCAGATGGGCGTGAAATGGGTGAGGACATCCAGCCGGTCGCTGAACCGGCCGCCATTGGCCAGCACGGCGGCCAGGGCGGCGCCTGCGGCAAGGCCGAAGCCGGCCAGACGAACCAGAAAGGCGAGGGCGCGAAGCACAGCGGTCATGATCTGGCCGATAGCATCGCGCCCCCTCTTCAAGACTTAACGCAGCTTGCGGATCGAGCTGACCCGGTCGTTGAGATTATAGACCTTCAACTGCGGCGTATCGGCGGTGATTACCTTGCAGTCGCCGCCGAAGTTCGGCGCCGAGCACAGTTCCCAGCGGCCCGAGACGACCCGCACCGAGGTGATCATCTCGTCGAGGCCCGAGCCGTACATGTCCGGCACGCTGCCGCGGATCTGCAGGCTGGAGCCCTTGTAGTCGGGGTTCTCGAAGACGATCAGGCCGACCGGCCCGTTGCCGCCACCATTCCAGCCGCCGCCGGAGCCGCCGCCCCAACCGCCGCCACCGCCACCGGGACCGCCAGGGCCGCCGCCCCAGCCGCCGCCGCCGCCACCCGGACCACCCGGTCCGCCGCCGCCACCCCAGCCCTCACAGCGCAGGTAGCCGTTGTAGTTGGCGATGCGGCCGTTGCAGCTGCGCACCGAGATGGAGGTGCTCTGCAGGTTCTGGCGGTTGTCCAGGCAACGGGCGGTGAGGGTGCCGTACTGGACGGTGATGTCGCGGCAGCTGCGCTGGTAGCTGCCGTCCGGCACCGGATCGTAGGCGCCGCCGGTGTTCCAGCCGCCGCCGCCCTGGGCGAAAGCCGCCGCCCCGCCGAGACCGACAACCAGGGCGGCCGCGGCCGCGATGTGCGTTGTTTTCATTGGACTTCCCCTGTTGAACTCATTCGCCGGCAAAGAAGGTGAAGCGGGCATTCTCAATCCGGGTCTGGCCGACCTGCAAGGTCCCCGTCAGCACCGGCGCCTCGCTGGCCCCCTGGGCCTTGGCGTCGGCCATGGCGGCCGGGTCGAAGGCGCCCTCGAAGGTGACGGGCCCCAGCCTGGGATCATTGCCCGCGAAGCGCAGGGTCTTGCCGTCGGTGGCGTAGCCGCTGGGCAGCACCCGGATGCTGACCTCATGGGCCTCGCCGCCGATCTCGTTGGGCTTCAGCGGGCTGGTGGTGTCGTCGAACTCCAGCAGGATGGGGCCGAAGGTCGAGGTGCGGTCGCCCTGTTCCCAGGCGGCGAAATCGCTGATCGCCCCGACCCCGATGGTCTTCAGCTGCCAGGCGCCGACGCGGATGTCGCGGGTCGGCATATAGTAGCCGGCATTGTCGAAATTGCCGGTGTGGGCAAAGCCGGTGACCTTGGGCCTGGCCGCGTCGGGCGCGTGAACCTGGGCCGCCGGCGCGGCCGGGGCGGGCGCAGGCGCGGGCGCCGGCTTGCTGTCCTGGCGGTTGCAGGCGCTCAAGCCGAGGGTCGCGGTCGCGGCGCATAGCGCCAAGGTGATGATACGCATCGTCGCTCTCGCAAACCCCAGTCCCGACAAGGGATCATGCGCCGCGGACCCTGTCAGTGTCCACCGGCAACGCTTGACGCGGGAGCCCCAAAGCCGCATCCGCCGCGGCATGCTCGTCAGTGACTTCGACTTCGATCTGCCGGAAGACCTCATCGCCCTTCGCCCCGCCAGCCCGCGCGAGTCGGCGAAGCTGCTGGTGGTGCGCCCGCAACAGGGGCTGGAGGATCTGACCGTCGGCGACCTGCCCTCGCTGCTGCAGCCCGGCGACGCCCTGGTCTTCAACGACACCCGCGTCATCCCCGCCCGCCTGTTCGGCGTGCGCCGCCGCGAGGAGACCGAAGTCCGCGTCGAGGCCATCCTGCACCGCCGCGTCTCGCCCAACCGCTGGACCGCCTTCGCGCGGCCCGGCAAGCGGCTGAAGGTCGGCGACCGCATCCTGTTCGGCGACAAGCATGACCGCGCCTACGCCTTGACCACCATTGCGGCCGATGTCGTTGAAAAGGGGGAGGGCGGTGAACTGACCCTCGCCTTCGAACTCAGCGGCGTCGATCTCGACCTCGCCGTGGCCGGGGTCGGCGAGATGCCCCTGCCGCCCTATATCGCCGCCAAGCGTGCCGAGGACGAACGGGACCGCACCGACTACCAGACCGTCTACGCCCGCGAGGACGGCTCGGTCGCCGCTCCGACCGCCGGCCTGCACTTCACGCCGGAACTGCTCAAAGCCATCGCCGACCGCGGCGTCTCCAGCCACTTCGTCACCCTGCACGTCGGGGCCGGCACCTTCCTGCCGGTGAAGACCGACGTGGTCGCCGAACACAGGATGCACCCCGAATTCGGCGTGGTGACGCCGGAAGTCGCGACCGCCCTCAACGCCGTGCGCGCCGCCGGTGGCCGCATCGTCTGCGTCGGCACCACCTCCCTGCGCCTGCTGGAAAGCGCCGCGACCGAGGACGGCCTGCTGCAGCCCTTCGCCGACGAGACGGCCATCTTCATTACCCCGGGCTACGCTTTTCGCGCCGCCGACGTGCTGATGACCAACTTCCATCTGCCGAAATCGACGCTGTTCATGCTGGTCAGCGCCTTCGCCGGCCAGGAAACCATGAGGACCGCCTACGCCCACGCCATCGCCACGGGCTACCGCTTCTATTCCTACGGCGACTCATCCCTGCTAATGCGCGCCGCCTGATGACCTTCCCCTTCGAGATCAGCGCCACCGACGGCGCGGCCCGCACCGGCGTGCTGAAGACCCCGCGCGGCGACATCCGCACCCCCGCCTTCATGCCGGTCGGCACCGCCGCCACGGTCAAGGCGCTGACCGTCGATCAGGTCAAGGAAAGCGGCGCCGACATCCTGCTTGGCAACACCTACCACCTGATGCTGCGCCCGACGGCCGAGCGGGTGCGGCGGCTGGGCGGCCTTCACGAATTCATGCGCTGGGACAAACCCATCCTCACCGACAGCGGCGGCTTCCAGGTGATGAGCCTGTCGAACATCGCCAAGGTGAAGGAGGAGGCCGTCACCTTCGCCAGCCACATCGACGGCTCCAAACACGTCCTGTCGCCGGAACGCTCCATCGAGATCCAGGCCGATCTGCTCGGCTCCGACATCGTCATGCAGCTCGACGAATGCGTCAGCTGGCCGGCCGAGGAGGATCGCGCCCGCGACGCTATGCAGCTGTCGGCCCGCTGGGGCCAGCGCAGCAAGGCCGCCTTCGGCACGCGCGACAGCCAGGTATTGTTCGGCATCCAGCAGGGCAGCACCTTCGAGGCCCTGCGCCGCGAAAGCTCCGAGCGGCTGATCGACACCGGCTATGACGGTTACGCCATCGGCGGCCTGGCGGTCGGCGAGGGCCATGCCGCCATGTGCGAGGTCCTCGACTACGCCCCGGGCCTGCTGCCCGCCGACCGCCCGCGCTACCTGATGGGCGTCGGCAAGCCGATCGACATCGTCGAGGCGGTGGCGCGCGGGGTCGACATGTTCGACTGCGTCCTGCCGACCCGCTCGGGCCGCCACGGCCAGGCCTGGACCTGGGACGGACCGATCAATCTGAAGAACGCCCGCTTCGCCGAGGACGACAGCCCGATCGATCCGGACATCGCCGGCCCGGCCGGGACAGCCTATTCGCGGGCCTATCTGCATCATCTGGTGAAGGCCGACGAAATCCTCGGCCAGGTCCTGCTCAGCTGGCACAACATCGCCTTCTTCCAGCTGTTGACCGCGACTCTGCGCACGGTCATCGCCGAAGGCCGCCTCGACCAGTTCCGCCGCGACTTCGCCGCGCGGCAGAGCAAGCCTACTTCCTGATCGGATACTGCGGGGTCGAGGGATCGCGCAGCTTGATCGGCGGCCCGGTGTAGGGTGTCGGCGCGGCCGGCGGTTTGCAGCCCTTGGCCAGGCCAATGCCCTTCAGATAGCCCCGCCGGATGCCGCCGGCGGTGATCGCCGAGCGCACCAGCTTGTCGTGCCGCTCGGCCCCGGTCAGCTTCCGCACCCAGCCGCGATAGGGGATGATGTCCTGCGCCATGCCGACCACCTCGCGCATGGCCTCGTCGGTGACGAACTCGCGGCTGTCGGCGATCAGGCCGCGGTCGGCCTTGGTCGGCTTGGGCTGGTCCATGTCGGGGCCCAGCGCCTCGTCCAGGGGAACGAGCACCGCGGCGATCTCCTTGCAGCTCATCGGATAGGGCTTGGCGTAGGGATCGGCGAGGGAGTCGAGCAGCACCTGCGGGATCTTGGTCCGCAACAGGTTGATGTCGCGCAGCGGCGAGGAGGCGGCGCCGGCCAGGCTGCCCTTGTTGACCTGGTCTGTGGTCCGCACCCGCCCGGGAGCCGGCGGCGGAGTGGTGGCGCAGGCGGCCAGCAGGACAATCAGGGGCAGGGTGAGGAGGGCGCGCATGGCCGCAATTCATATCCTTCAGAAACCGTCCCGCAAGCGCTTGCTCCCTCGAACGGGCGCCACTATGGTCCGCGCCGCTTCGGACCCCCTTATTCGGTGTCTTCAAGCGGGCCGGTAGCTCAGTGGTAGAGCATTCGACTTTTAATCGAATGGTCGTGGGTTCGACCCCCACCCGGCCTACCAACTTCTTCTACGCGTTGATCCGCGCCGCCGCCGCTCCAAGGAGGGCGGCGTAAGGCTGCAGGATGGCCTTGGTCGGGATGGCGGCGCAGTAGTCGCGGAAGCGGCCCTTGTCCTCGAAGCCTTCCCGGAACTCACCGGCCCGCAGCCGCGGCATCATCTTGCCGGCGATGCCACCGCCCAGATAGACGCCGCCGAAGGCGCCGAAGGCCAGGGCGAAGTCGCCGGCCGCCGCGCCGTAGATGCGGCAGAAGCGCTTGAGCGTCTGGTCGGCGAGGTTGTCGCCACGGTCGGCGCGGTCCTGGATCTCTTCGGGTTTGAGGTCATCGACCTTGTGGCCGCCGGCCTCTGCCAGGGCTTGGTAGAGATTGACCAGCCCCGGCCCCGAGAGGATGCGCTCGAGCGAGACTCGGCCGAAGCGGGCGGTGAGGATCTTCAGGACCTCGATCTCGACCGCGTCGGTCGGAGCGAAAGCGATGTGTCCGCCTTCGGTGACGGCGACGGCGTCGCCCAGTCTGTCGCGAACCAGGGCCCCGACGCCCAGACCTGTGCCGGCGCCGATGATGGCGATGGTGCTTTTCGGCGCGCCGGCGACGCCGCCGATGTCGCCGAGATCCTCGTCGGTCAGCAGATCGACCGACAGGGCCACGGCCTCATAGTCGTTGAGCAGGCGGGCGGCCTGGAAGCCGTGGCCGCGCAGGCCGGCTTCCGACATGTCCCAGGGGGCGTTGGTCAGTTCGGCCTGGCCGTCCTTGACCGTACCGGCGACGGCGATCACCGCCTGGGTCGGCTTGCGGTCGGTCCCCTGCAGATAGCGGTAAATGGCGTCTTCCAGGGTCGCATGGTCGGCGACCTTGAAGGCTTGAGGGGCGACCACCTCCTTGGCGGGGTGCTGGATGTCGAAGATGGCGAACCGACAGTTGGTGCCGCCGACATCGCCGACGAGGCGCAGGGTCATGGGCTTGGGTCCTCCGACAACTCACTCTGGTGGCCCATGGCTTAGGCGGATTGGCGGCGCAAGGCGAGGCGGCTATGGATTGTCCAAATCACAAAGGGACTCCGCCATGAGCATCATCACCACCGAAAAGCGCGGCCACATCGCCATCCTGACCCTCAACCGGCCGGAGTCGATGAACGCCCTGGGCGCGGCCGGTGACGGCGATCAGGTGCAGGCGGCCTGCGCGGCGATCAACGCCGACCAGGACATCCGCTGCGTGGTCCTGACCGGGGCCGGCCGGGCCTTCTCCGCCGGCGGCGACGTCAAGGCGATGAAGTCGCGCGAAGGGGCGTTCGGCGGCTCGGGCGTGGCCATCCGCGAGAACTACCGCAACAACATCCACCGCATCGTCCGCTCGGTGTACGGGCTGGAAGTGCCGTCGATCGCGGCGGTCAACGGCGCCGCCATCGGCCTCGGCTGCGACGTGGCCTGCATGACCGACATCCGCATCGCGGCGAGCAACGCCAAGTTCGGGGTCACCTTCCTGAAGCTCGGCCTGATCCCCGGCGACGGCGGCGCCTGGCTGTTGCCGCGCACCATCGGCATGAGCCGCGCCGCCGAACTGCTGTTCACCGGCGACGTCATCGACGCCGCCACGGCCGAGCGGTGGGGCCTGGTCAGCCAGGTGGTCGAGCCCGAGGTGCTGATGGCCGCCGCCATCGCCATGGCCGAGAAGATCGCCCAGCAACCGCCGCACAGCCTGCGCCTCGGCAAGTCGCTGCTCAAGCACGGCCAGTCGACCAGCTATGACACCCTGATGGAGATGAGCGCCGCCGCCCAGGCGATCAGCCACCTGACCGAGGACCATATGGAAGGCGTCACCGCCCTGCTCGAAAAGCGGCCGGCGGTGTTCAAGGGGCAGTAGGTGAGGGCGGTCCTGGCCCTGATGGCGGTATTGATGGTGGCCGGGTGTGAGAAGCCCGCCGCCAGGCCGTCGCCTCCATCAGCGGTGGGGCCGGCCCCTCTGGAGAACCTACGCTGGCGAATGGACTACAGTCAGTCCCGAAGCCTCGCCGCCTTCTATGCGCCGTCCGAGTCCGACAACCTCTTCTATCGGCTCGAGTGCTCGAAGAACCGGGTTACGGTGCTCATCTATATGGAGCCGGTTCCCCTCGACACGATGCCGCCCTTCCTGGAACTGGCCTTGAAGGGACCGGACGGCCAGATCGTCGCCTTCGCGCGGGGGCGGTCACGGGCGACGAATGAGGGATGGGCCGCCGATGTCACCTTGCTCGACCCCTTCTTCGCCTTGGCCGATGAGCAGCCTGGCCTGCAGGTGAAGGTTGGCGTTCCCGCGGATCCCAATCCCCATTGGACCAACGCCAACGATGTCGTGCGGGATGTGCTGATGGACTGTTCTCAGAGATAGCGATGGGCAAGGACGCCTCCGATATCCCCGCGACCTTCGCCGACGGCCCGGACACCGGCCGCCTGCAATGGGAAGCGCCGAAGCTGCTGTTCCGGGGTGCGACCCGGCGGGTGTTCGAGGGGCCGGCGCTGAGTGGCATCCAGGCCGAGGCCGGCGACCTGGTGCTGGCCGACGGCAGCCGCTTCACGCTCGGCGAACCCTTCGCCGGCCGCTGGGCCGAGGCCATCGCCAATCCGCCCGGACGGCTGGACAAGCTGGGGGTCAAGCCGGGGATGCGGGTGGCGGTGCTGGATGTCGCCGATCCCGACTTCCTGGGCGAGCTTGCTCAAAGAACACAACCGATGAACGAGTTCAGCGAACTCGACATCCTGTTCTGGGGCGCCGACAGCGTCGCCGACATGGTTCGCATCCCGGAGCTCATCCCCATGCTGGCCCCCCGGGGCGCCCTGTGGATCGTCTCGCGAAAGGGCAAGGCGGCGACCATCAAGGACATCGAGGTCATGGCCGGCGCCAAGGCGCATGGCCTGGTCGATAACAAGGTCTGTTCCTTCTCCGACACCCACACGGCGCTGCGCTTCACCCGCCGCAAGGCTTGAAGGATTTTCGGCGCCGGCGCCGTGCAAGGGTGGCTTTCCCCTGGGTCCCCGGGCTAGACCCGGGGACATGGGACTTCGCGACTTCTTCCTGCTGATGGCGATGTGCCTGATCTGGGCCTCCAACAACATCGTCAGCAAGATCGTGGTCAGCGACATGATGGTGCCGCCGCTGTTCTACGCGGCCGTGCGTTTCGCCATCGTCGCCGCCCTGACCCTGCCCTGGCTGTTGCCGGCGCCCCGGCCCCTGTGGCGGATGATCATCATCGCCCAGCTGATCGGCGGCCTGAACTTTGCCCTGATCTTCATCGGTTTCCAGACCGCCAGCCCCTCGGCCGCCTCGATCATCGTCCAGCTCGGCGTGCCGATGACGACGGTCCTGTCGATGCTCATGCTCGGCGAGAAGGTGCGCTGGCGCCGGGGCCTCGGCATGGCCCTGACCCTGGCCGGCGCCGTGCTGGTCATGTGGCATCCGGCCGGCCTGTCGCTCAGCCTCGGCCTGTGGCTGATTGCCGGGGCGGCGCTGGCCGGCTCGCTGGGCGCGGTGATGATGAAGCAGATGGAGGGGGTGAAGCCCCTGCAGTTCCAGGCCTGGGTCGGGTTCTCGGCCATCTGGCCGCTGTTCGGCATGACCGCCGTCTTCGAGCACGGTCAGATCGCCACGGCGCTGCACGCCGGCTGGCCCTTCCTGGCGGCGGTGCTCTATTCGGCGCTGATCGTCTCGATCATCGCCCACACCGTCTACTACCACCTGATCCAGAAGTACGAGGCGACCCTGATCTCGCCGCTGACTCTGATGACGCCGCTGGCGACCATCGTCATGGGCGTGCTGATCACCAAGGACTACTTCGACCTGCGCATGGGCATCGGCGCGGCCCTGGCCCTGCTCGGGGTCTTGATCGTGGCGCTTAGACCCAATCATGTGATGCCTCTGCTCATGGCCATCCGGAACCGGGCCCAATGACCCTCGATGTGATCCCCGCGCCGTCGCCCAACTTCGACGCCCGCACCGCGCCGCCGGACATGATCGTCATGCACTACACCGGCATGAAGAGCGGCGAGGAAGCGCTGGCTCGCTTGCGTGATCCTGACGCGCGCGTTTCGAGCCACTATCTGGTCGAGGAAGACGGCCGCATCTTCTCCCTGGTGGCCGAGGAGCGCCGGGCCTGGCACGCTGGCCGCGGCAGCTGGCGGGGGGAGACCAACTGCAACGCCGTCTCGGTCGGCATCGAGATTGTCAATCCGGGCCATGAGTTCGGCTACCGGCCGTTCCCGGAAACCCAGATCGCCGCCGTCATCGCCCTGACGAGCGACATTCGCGACCGCTGGCAGGTGCCCAACAACCGCATCATCGGCCACTCCGACCTGGCCCCGGCCCGCAAGCAGGATCCGGGCGAGCTGTTCCCTTGGAAGCGCCTCGCCGAGGCCGGCCATGGCCTGTGGGCCGAGGCCGATCCGGCTCCCGGTGATCCGCTGGCGGAGGGGGCCGAGGGTGTGGGCGTGTTCGCCCTGCAGGCCGGCCTGACCCGGCTGGGCTACGACTGCGCCCCGTCAGGCCAGTTCGACCAGAATACCCGCGAGGTGGTCATGGCCTTCCAGCGCCACTGGGTGCAGAGCCGCTTCGACGGCGTCGCCGACGGCCTGACCCGGGCCCGGCTGATGGCGGTGATCCGGGCGGCGGCGGCTCAATAACACCCGTCATCCCGGCTCGGCCTGCGGCCGTCCGGGACGACGGTGAATCAAATTCGCGACCACAGCGGCGGCCGCACCGGCGGTTCGCGCCAGCGGTCGAAGGTCTTGCCGCGCAGGGCCATCAGCCCCCCCTGCAGCGCAAGGACGACCTTCGTAGCCTTGCTGGTCGAGGTGCGCGTATCCCAGGCCTTCGGCCCGCGCTCGACAACCTTGACCCCGATCTCCCGATAGACCCGGTTGGCGGCGGCGACGGCCCAGGCCGAGCGGAAGGGCAGGGCGCGCAGGCCCCAGCGGGCGCTCTCATAGTAGGGCTCGGCCGCCTCGATCAGGCTGTAGGCGAGTGCGGCGACGGCCTCGCGATGGCGCGGCTCGGCCAGGTCCTCGCGCGGTACGTCGGCCTCGGTCAGCCAGGCGTCGGGCAGGTAGACGCGGCCGTTCTGGGCGTCCTCGACGATGTCGCGGGCGATGTTGGTCAGCTGGAAGGCCAGTCCCAGGTCCTGGGCCCGGCGCAGGGTGGCGAGGTCATCGGGCTTCACCCCCATGACCAGGGCCATCATCACCCCGACCGCGCCGGCCACATGCCAGCAGTATTTCAGGGTGTCCTCGAAGGTCGCATAGCGGACCTCGGAGACGTCCATGGCAAAGCCGTCGATCAGCTCGATGGCCCAGGCCTCGGGGATGCCCCGGCGCAGGGCGACCTGCTGGAAGGCGGCGAAAGCCGGGTCCGACTGCGGCTCTCCGGCCAGCGACGAACGGGTCTTTGCATAGAGTTCTTCGAGGGTTGCGCGGACCTGCTCAGGCGAAACGACAACCCGGTCGTGACCCAGCGTCTGGCCGTCGATGACGTCGTCGCAGTGACGGCACCAGGCGTAGAGCATCTCGGCATCGACGCGGGTTTCGCGGTCGAACAGGGCGGCGGCGGCGGCGAAACTCTGGCTGCCCTGCTGGATGGCCTCGCGGCTGGTCGCCTCGATGCTCAAGCCAGATCCTCGTTCATGAGGCCGGCGGTGGCCTTGGCCGAGCCAACCACGCCGGGGATGCCGGCCCCCGGGTGCGTGCCCGCCCCGACGAAGTAGAGGTTGGGAATGCGGTCGTCGCGGTTGTGGGTGCGGAAGAAGGCGCTCTGGGTGAGGATGGGCTCGAGGCTGAAGGCGGAGCCCAGGTGGGCGTTGAGTTCGCCTTTGAAGTCTGCCGGGCTGAAGATGCGCTGCACGGTCAGGTCGCGGCGCAGGTTCGGGATGTAGCGGGCCTCCAGGTAGTCGAGGATGCTGTCGGCATAGGCCGGACCTTCCTTGGCCCAGTCGATGTCGGCGGTGCCCAGGTGCGGCACCGGCGAGAGGACGTAGTGGGTGCTGCCGCCGGGAGGGGCCATGCCCGGGTCGGTGGCGCAAGGGGAGTGAAGATAGAGCGAGAAGTCGTTGGCGAGGTTGTTCTTCGTGTAAATCTCGTCGATCAGGCCCTTGTAGCGGTGGCCGAAACAGATGGTGTGGTGACGCAGCTGCGGCTGCTCCGCCTTCAGGCCGAAGTGGACGACGAACAGGCTGGGGCTGAAACGCTTGCGCTTGACCGCCGTGGCGGCCTGGCGACCGCGCGGATCGTCCTTCAGCAGGTGCTCGTAGGTGTGGACGATGTCGGCGTTGGAGGCGACGGCGTCGAAGGCCTCGGGACCGGCGTCGGTGACCACACCGGTGGTGCGGCCGTTACTGGTGGTGATCTGGCGCACCGGCGACGACAGGCGAAGCTGGCCGCCGAGATCCTGGAACAGCCGGGCCAGGGCGTTGATCAGCTCGCCGGTGCCGCCGCGCGGGAACCAGACGCCGCCGCGCCGTTCCAGCGCATGGATCAGGGCGTAGATGGAGGAGGTGGCGAACGGGCTGCCGCCGACCAGCAGGGTGTGGAACGACAGGGCTTGGCGCAGGTGCTCGTCCTGCACGAAGCCGCAGACCTTGGCGTAGACGCTGCGCCAGGCCTGCAGCTTCATCAACTGCGGCGCGGCAGTGATCATGCTCTTGAAGTCGAGGAAGGGCACGTGGCCGAGCTTGACATAGCCTTCCTGGAACAGCTCCTCGCTGTACTTCAGGAAACGCTGGTAACCCGCGACGTCGGCAGGGTTTCTGGCCGCGATCTGCCGATCCAGTTCCGCCTGGTTGTTGACGTAGTCGAAGGTGTCCCCGTCCTCCCAGCACAGCCGGTAGAAGGGATCGACGCTGATCAGTTCGAGGTAGTCGGACAGTTTGCGGCCGGAGAGGGCGAACAGCTCTTCCAGGCAGGCCGGGTCGGTGATGACCGTCGGGCCGGCGTCGAAGGTGTGACCCTCTTCCTTCCAGACGTAGGCGCGGCCGCCGGGCTTGTCGCGGCCCTCGTAGAGGGTGACGGCATGGCCGGCCGACTGCAGGCGCACGGCCAGCGCCAGCCCCCCGAAGCCCGATCCGATGACCGCAACGCGTTTCTGGGTCATCGGGGAAGGTCTCCAAGAACTGAGGATTCGGCCATCACCTTTATGGCGGCGCCGATGGGCACCGGCGGCTTGCCGGTCAGGATGCGGGCCTTGTCGGCCAGAGTCGGCCGGGCGGCGTAGAAGCGTTCCACCAGCGGCTGGCGCAGGCGATAGAAGCGGCCGAGCACGCGATAGCGCAGCTCCGGCGCGCAGGCGCGAAACAGCATGCGGTTGAGCAGGCGGAAGAAGCCGCGCTGCTCCCAACTGGTCATCGAACGCTGCCGCACGGCGGCCCGGACGGCGGCGGTGTCGAGCCGGGGCAGGACGGCGATCTCGTCGGCCAGACGGGCGGCGTCGGGCAGGCTGTAGCCGGTCACCGGATGGAACAGGGCGGCGCGCAGGCCGACGCTGACGGCGCTGCCCGACCGGTCCCACCAAGCGGCGATGTCGCCCCCCAGGGCGATGGGCAGGACGCCGTCCTCCTGGCGGATGATAGAGGCGATCGACCAGCCCTGCTGCTCGGCATAGGCGCCAATGTCGGCCCGCAGGCTCTCCTTGTCGAGCGCCTCGCCGTCGCTGTAGCGGGTGTCCTCGATCAGCAGCCGGGTCGGCGACAGGGGCAGGGTGTAGAGGAAGCGATAGCCGTCGAGCTGATCGACCGTCGCGTCCATGACGATGGGACCTGCGAGATCGTGGGGACGGCTCAGCTCGACCTCCAGGCCGACAAACTTCTGCCAGCCGAGCACCAGCGGACCGCTGGTCGGGCCCCGGGCGTCGATGATCAGCGGTGCGGTCAGGGTCGTGCCGTCGGCCAGCATGGCGATGCTGGCCTCCAGGTCGGCGACAGGCGCGTTCAGCCGCACGGCGGCGCCCAGTTCGCGCATCACATGGTCGGCGAAGCGGCTGGAGGCGATGGAGAGATAGGGGGTGGTCAGCCGCCGCTCGTAGCCCGGGAAGCGGACGCTGTAGCCGGCCCAGCGGTGACTGATCATCGGGGTCAGCCAGTCGCGAATTTCCGCGGTCAGGTCGCTCTCGAAGCAGGACCAGGTGTGAACGCCGCCCAGCACGGGGCCGGCTTCCAGCACCAGGATATCGAGGCTGGGCCGGAAGGCGCGCAGGCGCAACGCGATAAGGCCGCCGGCAAGACCGCCGCCGGCGATGATCACGTCATGGTCGAAGGCGCGTCCCATGACGGCGGATGTAGCACGCCGCGCCCGCCGGAACAGGGATCAGCCGCGCCGCAGGATGAATTCCTCGTCCATCGTCTTGCCGACCGGGAAGATATAGTCGCCGACCCGCTCGAAACCGAGACGCCCATACAGCCGTTGCGCCCCATGGTTTTCCGACCAGACCCCGATCCACAGAGTGCGGGGGCCATCGCGTTCCAGCCAGGCCAGGACGGTGTCCAGGAGACGCCGACCGAGGCCGCCGCCCTGGTGCGCCTTGAACAGATAAAGTCGGTAGAGTTCGCCGTCGGCCGGCCTGGCCTCGTCGTGCGGCAGGCCGCAGGGACCGGCCGAGGCATAGCCGACCACCTGGCCCTCCTGTTCGACCAGCCAGCTGGCCTTGGCCGGATCTGCAAGATCGGCCCGCGTGCGTTCCAGGCCATAGGCGTAGGCGAGAAAGGCCGACAGGTCCTCGGGCGGATAGAGGTGGCCGAAGGTCTCGCTGAAGGTTTCGGCCCCGATGCGGGAGAGGGCTTCGGCGTCGGCCGGGCCGGCGCGGCGGATGGTGGGGTCGCTCATGAATCGCTCAATAGTGCGCCTGCGCCGGGAGGACGAGCCCCCCAATTTCCGTAATCCCGGCCGTAGCGCGAAGCGCGGAGCGCCGGGACCCAGGGGCGACCGCGCCGTCGGTCGCGGCGGCGGTCATCGCGCCTTGCCACCCCCTGGGTCCCGGATCGCCCATGCGGGGCGTCCGGGATGACGGTGTTGGGGTTGTGAGTTGGCGAGCGGGGCGGCGGGCCGCTACCATCGCCTCATGACCCTCGCCTGTTACACCCATCCCGACATGCTCGATCACCACCCGGGCGAAAGCCATGCCGAGCGCTCCGAGCGCCTGACCGCCGTGATCGATGCGCTGGATGACCATGCCGGTCTCGACCTTAACCGGCAGGAAGCGCCGCAGGCGTCGATCGCCGACCTGCGCCTGGTGCATCCGCAAGCCTACATCGACGCCATGCTGGCCGCCGCGCCGCGCGAAGGCATCGTCCGCCTGGACGAAGACACCTTCCTGTCGCCCGGCAGTATCGTCGCGGCCCGCCGCGCGGCCGGCGCTCCGATCGAGGCGGTGCGGGCCGTCGCCCGGGGCGAGACCCAGCGGGCCTTCTGCGCGGTGCGCCCGCCGGGGCATCACGCCGAGCCGGAGACGGCGATGGGCTTCTGCGTCTTCTCCAACGTCGCCATCGCGGCCCGCGCGGCGCAGGCGGCCGGCCTCGCCCGGGTGGCGGTCGTCGATTTCGACGTCCACCACGGCAACGGCACCCAGGCGGTGTTCGAGAGCGACCCCAGCCTGTTCTTCGCCTCCATCCACCAGTCGCCGCTCTACCCCGGCACCGGCGATCCGTCGGAGACGGGGGTCGGCAACATCGTCAACGGCGTGGTCGCGCCGATGGCCCCGCGCGAGCAATGGCGGGCGACCTTCGAGCAGCTGATGGGCCATGTCGACGCCTTCGCCCCCGACCTTGTGATCATCTCGGCCGGCTTCGACGCCCATGCCCGCGATCCGCTGGCCCAGCAGCTTCTGGAGGCCGAGGACTACGCCTGGGCGACCCGCGCCGTGGTCGCCGTGGCGAACGGGCGGGCCCGGGGGCGGGTTGTCTCCTCCCTCGAGGGCGGTTACGACCTAGAGGCGTTGGGGCGTTCGGCCCTGGCGCATGTGCAGGCGTTGCAGGACGCATGACGGTGCGCCGGGGGGCCGCGTCATGCGGGAACCGACCCCCAAGGCCCGGTTTTCGTTTCGTATGGCAGACGCTGTGACCGCCGATATCGCGCCCGCCACCGCTGTCCGCAAGGGCGGCTCGGTGACGCTCGTGCGCCACGGCGAGCCGGCGCAGTCGCGCCGGGTGCGGTTGAACGCCGACGAGTATCGCGCCTGGTGGGCCGGCTATGAGGTCAAGGGCATCAAGCCCGGCCAGACGCCCCCCGAGCAGTTGAAGGTCGTCGCCCAGGACGCCGACGTGATCATCGCCTCGATCCGCCCCCGTTCAATCGAGACCACCAACGCCATCTGCGGCGGCAAGGCGTTCGCCCAGGACCCCCTGTTCGTCGAGGCCCCGCTGCCGCCGCCGAAGTGGCCGTCCTGGCTGCGCCTGTCGCCGAAGATCTGGGGCTTTCTGGCGCGGGTGAACTGGGTGCTGACCGACAAGCACGACGAGGTCGAGACCCACCGTCAGGCCGAGCAACGCGCCGCCGAGGCCGCCCGCATGGTCGGGGCCATGGCCGACCAGGGCCAGGACGTGCTGATCGTCGCCCACGGCTACTTCAACCAGCGGGTCGGCGCGGCCCTGCGCCGCCAGGGCTGGCAATGTGTGGAGGACCAGGGCTTCCGCTACTGGTGCGCCCGGAAGTTCGTGCGGGGCTAACAGAAATGTGTGCCCTCTAGCGCTCAACGCAATTTGACCGCTCGCCCCTCGTTCACCACGAAGGCCCGTTGCCCGCCGGGATGCGCCTCTCTAGGGTTGGCGAATTCTCCCGGAAGACGAAATGACCAACGCCGCCGACCCCGCCGCCATTGAGGCCCTGAGTTTTGAAGCCGCCCTGCAGGAGCTGGAACGCATCGTCCAGACCCTGGAGTCGGGCCAGGCCCCGCTGGAGGAATCGATCAGCGTCTATGAGCGCGGCGCCCTGCTGAAGGCCCACTGCGAGAAGAAGCTGGAAGCCGCGCGCCTGCGCGTCGAGAAGGTGGTGCTGGCCCAAGGGACGCCGACCGGCGTCGAGCCGGCCGAGTTCGGTTGATGAGCATGACCCTCGACCGCCGGATCGCCGAGGCGGCCGATCTTGTCACCGTGGCGCTGGACGCGCTGCTGCCCCGCGCCGATGGGCCCGAAGGTCGGCTGACCGAGGCGATGCGCTATGCGGCCCTGGGCCCCGGCAAGCGGCTGCGGCCCTTTTTCGCGCTGGAAACCGGCAAGATGTTCGACCTGCCCGAGCGGCCGGTCCTGCGGGCCGCCTGCGCGCTGGAATGCATCCACGCCTACAGCCTGGTGCATGACGACCTGCCCTGCATGGACGACGACGACATGCGCCGGGGCCGGCCGACCGTGCATATCGAATACGACCAGGCCACCGCCGTGCTGGTCGGCGATGCGCTGCAAAGCGCGGCCTTCGAGATCATGGCCCACCCCGACACCCACGCCGACGGCAACGTTCGCGCCGAACTGGTGCGCAAGCTGGCCCATGCCTCCGGCGCGCAGGGCATGTGCGGCGGCCAGATGATCGACATCCTCGGTGTCCGCGAGGACCTCGGCGGCGTGGCCCGCATGCAGCGGCTGAAGACCGGCGCCCTGATCGCCTACGCGTTCGAAATCCCCCTGGTCATGGCCCATGCCCAGGAGGGAGAACGCCACGCCCTGATGGGCTTCGCCCAGGATCTCGGCCTCGCCTACCAGATCGTCGATGACGTGCTCGACGCCGAAGGCGACCCGAACCTGCTCGGCAAGGCGGCCGGCGGCAAGGACGCGGCCAAGGGCAAGGCCAACTACGTCACCCTGCTGGGCCTCGATGCGGCCAAGGAGCGGGTCGAACTGCTGGCCGAACAGACGCGGGCGCACCTCGACGGGTTTGGCGAGCGGGCCAGCGTCCTGCGCGAGTCGGTCGATTTCGTGCTCGGGCGCAGAAATTAAGCCGAACCTTGGTCGACTAGCGGACTTAAATTTCACCCTAAAGTGGGTAGTATCCTTCGCGGAGCAGGCTCCGGACATCACCGCCGGCCGCCCGGGGGAGATGTCATGAGCTATCCGGCGATCATCAATCTGGCGACCATCGATCCTGACACCGGCTTTCAGGTGGACGGCCTCGGCGCCAGCAACTTCTTCGGCTGGTCGGCGGCGTCGGTCGGCGACTACAACGGCGACGGGATAGACGACTTCGTCGTTTCCGCCCGCGGCGTCGGCGGCAACGCCGGTGCGGCCTATGTCGTGTTCGGCCAGTCCGGCGGCTTTGCCTCCGGTATCGACCTCTCCACCCTGGACGGAACCAACGGCTTCAGCATCCAGGGACAGACCGGCTACTTCCTGGGCTGGTCGGTGGCCGGCGGCGGCGACGTCAATGGCGATGGCCGCGATGACCTGATCGTCTCCGGGGTCGGGGGGGCGCCGAACGGAACCTTCTCCGGCTATTCCTATGTCCTCTACGGCGGCGCGACGCCCAACGGCGGGCAGTTCACCCTGGCCGATTTCGACGGGACAAACGGCTTCCGGCTGGTCGGCGCGCAGGCCCAGAGCTTTGGCGGCTGGGCCGTTGATATCGGCGGCGATTTCAACGGCGATGGCTACGACGACCTGGTCGTCACCGGCTATGCGGCCGACTTCAACGGGAGCAACTCCGGCGCCGTCTGGGTGGTCTACGGGCGCGGCTCGGACCTTCCGGCCGACATCAATCTGTCTGACCTTAACGGCAGCAACGGCTTCCGTGTCCTCGGATCGGCCGCCGGCGATAACCTCGGCTTCGACGTCTCCATGGTCGGGGACGTCAACGGCGACGGCTATGACGACCTACTGATCGGCGCCCCGGGGCCCAACGCGGCCTATGTCGTCTTCGGGACCGGCGCGGCCTTGGGGGCCAGCATCGGCGTCGCGGGGCTGAACGGGACCAATGGCTTCGCCCTGGTCGGTGGGGCGTCCTTCGACAGACTGGGCTCCTCGGTCACCGCCGCCGGCGACATCAACGGCGACGGCTATGCCGACATCGTGGTCGGGGCCTACGCCTCGGATCTCAACGGAAGCAGCGCCGGCGACACCTATGTCGTCTTCGGCAAGGCTTCTGGCTTCGCGGCCTCAATCAACATTTCCACTCTGGACGGGACCAACGGGTTCAGGATCGGTGGCGTCGCCTTCGGCGACAGCAGCGGGCGCGAACTTCAGTACGTCGGCGACATCAACGGCGACGGCTTCAGCGACCTGATCATCGGCGCCTCGCGCGCCGACCCGAACGGCGGCGATTCGGGCGCCTCCTACGTCATCTTCGGCAAGGCCTCGGGCTTTGGCGCGCTCTTCAACCTGGCTTCGATTGACGGGACCAACGGCTTCCGACTGCACGGGGCGACAGCCAACGACCGCAGCGGCCTGGCGCTCGCGTCCCTCGGCGACATCAACGGCGATGGCCTGGACGACTTCTTCGTCGGCGCGCCCTACGCCGACGCCGGCGGCAGCAACGCCGGCGCCGCCTACATCGTCTTCGGCCAGGCCGACGTGCGCAACTTCTTCGGCACCGCCGCCAACGAGACCTTCAACGGCGGCGCGCTGGCCGACCTGATCGTGGGGTTCGGCGGCAAGGACATCCTGCGCGGCCTCGGCGGCGACGACGAGATCATCGGCGGCGACGGCAACGACCAGTTGTTCGGCGGCGCGGGCGGCGATTCGCTCAGCGGCGGGGCCGGCAACGACACGCTGGACGGTGGCGAGGGCGACGATGTGCTGTTCGACGCCCTCGGCTCCAACAAGTTGTATGGCGGGGATGGCGCCGACGCCTTGACCGGTGGTTCCGGCGCGGACCAGATCGACGGCGGCGCCGGCGATGACACCCTGACCGGCAACGGCGGCAACGACACCCTGGACGGCGGAACAGGGCTCAACTCCCTGGCGGGCGGCGCTGGCAACGACGTCTACTATGTGCGCACGGCCGGCGACAGCGTCGCCGAAGCGGCGGGGCAGGGCATCGACACAGTCCGCGCCTCGCTCAGTTTCGTCCTGCCGGAGAACTTCGAGACCCTCGAGTTGCAGGGAAGCGGCGACTTCAGCGGCACGGGCAGCGTCGACGGCAACACGCTGAAGGGCAACGACGGCGCGAACCTGCTGTCCGGAATGGCCGGGGCGGACAAGCTGTTCGGGGGCCTCGGCGACGACGTCCTGGTTGGCGGCACGGGCCGGGACCAGCTGACCGGCGGCGGTGGCGCCGACACCTTCGCGGTGCTGCAGGAAAGCGTCAGCCTGCCGGTGCTGGAGATCGACAGCATTCTTGACTACCAGACCGGCCTCGACCGGCTCGACCTCGGCGCCATCGACGCCAACAGCGCCCTGGCCGGCGACCAGGCCTTCCAGATCAGCTTCAACGGCCTGACCAGGACGGCCGGACAGGCCTACGTCTTCTACACGGCGGCCAACAACACCTCGACGTTGAGGCTCGACGTCAACGGCGACGGCAAGGCCGACTACCAGCTGACGATCAATGGGGATGTGAGGGCCGATACGGGCGGTTGGCTGTTGTAACCGGCCGTCTGCACGCGGAATTCTCACGAATCCAACAGGCTTTGGTTTGCAGCGCACGCTGCGGACGCTAGTTTGCAGGTTCAAAGGCGCGCGACAGACCGCGCCGTCATGGACTGCGCTCTAGATGCCCCCTGTGACCCCGTTGCTCGATACCGTCGCCTCGCCGGCGGATACGCGTTCCTTCACCCTGCCTCAGCTCAAGCAGTTGGCGGACGAAGTCCGTGCCGAGACGATCGAGTCCGTCTCCGTCACAGGCGGGCATCTGGGCGCCGGCCTGGGCGTGGTCGAGCTGACCGTGGCGCTGCACCATGTGTTCGAGACGCCCCGGGACATCGTCATCTGGGATGTCGGCCACCAGGCCTATCCCCACAAAATTCTCACCGGCCGGCGCGACCGCATGCGCACCCTGCGCCAGGGCGGCGGTCTGTCGGGCTTCACCAAGCGGGCCGAGAGCGAATACGACCCCTTCGGCGCGGCCCATGCGGCGACCTCGATCTCGGCGGCCCTCGGCTTCTGCGCCGCCCGGGACGCCAAGGGCGACAGCAACAAGGTCGTGGCGGTGATCGGCGACGGCTCGATGAGCGCCGGCATGGCCTATGAGGCGATGAACAACGCCGCAGAGACCACCGGCCAGATCATCGTCATCCTCAACGACAACGACATGTCGATCGCTCCGCCCGTCGGCGGCATGAGCGCCTATCTGGCCCGGGTGGTGTCGTCGGGCGGCTATCAACAGCTGCGCAACCTCGGCAAGTCGATGAGCCGGGTGTTCCCCAAGAGCCTGCAGGAAGCGGCCCGCAAGGCCGAGGAATTCGCGCGCGGCATGGTCACCGGCGGCACCTTCTTCGAGGAACTGGGCTTCCAGTACGTCGGGCCGATCGACGGCCATGACCTCGATGCGCTGATCCCGGTGCTGCAGAATGTGCGGGAGATGAACAAGCCGGTGCTGGTTCACGTCGTCACGCAGAAGGGCAAGGGCTACGCGCCCGCCGAGAGCGCCGACGACAAGTACCACGGCGTCGTCAAGTTCAACGTCGTCACCGGCGAGCAGGCCAAGGCCGCCGCCGGCCCGCCCGGCTACACCAAGGTCTTCGCCCAGGCGCTGGTCAAGGAAGCCCAGAAGGACGACCGCATCATGGCGGTGACGGCGGCCATGCCGTCCGGCACCGGCCTCGACATCTTCCAGAAGGCCTTCCCCAAGCGCTGTTTCGACGTCGGCATCGCCGAGCAGCATGCGGTGACCTTCGCCGCCGGCCTCGCCGCCGACGGCATGAAGCCGTTCTGCGCCATCTATTCGACCTTCCTGCAACGCGGTTACGACCAGGTGGTGCACGACGTCGCCATCCAGCGGCTGCCCGTGCGCTTCGCCATGGACCGCGCCGGCCTGGTCGGCGCCGACGGTCCAACCCATGCCGGCAGCTTCGACGTCGGCTTCATGGGCGCTCTGCCCGGCATGATCCTGATGGCCGCCGCCGACGAGGTCGAACTGGCCCGCATGGTCGCCACCGCAGCGGTGATCGACGACCGGCCCAGCGCCTTCCGTTACCCGCGCGGCGAGGGCCTCGGCCTCGAGATGCCGCTGGTCAACGAGCCGCTGGAAATCGGCAAGGGCCGGGTGATCCGCGAGGGGACGGCGGTGGCGCTGGTCTCGTTCGGCACGCGCCTCGCAGAAACCCTGAAGGCCGCGGATCTGCTGGCCGCCCGAGGCCTGTCGGCCACCGTCGTCGATGCCCGCTTCGCCAAGCCGCTCGATGTCGACCTGCTGTTGCGGCTAGCCCGCGAGCACGAGGCTCTGGTCACCATCGAGGAAGGCGCCATGGGCGGCTTCGGGGCCTTCGTCCTGCAGGAACTGGCCGCCCACGGGGCGCTGGACCGCGGGCTGAAGGTGCGCACCCTGGCCCTGCCCGACGTCTTCCAGGACCAGGACAAGCCAGACCTGATGTACGCCCAGGCCGGCCTCGACGCGGCCGGCATCGCTGGCGGCGCGCTCAGCGCCCTTGGTCTGGACAATGCCGCCACGGCCGGTCGCCGGGCCTGAAGGGAAATAGCGTGAGAACGTCCGTATTGATGCGCGCGGTGGCGGTCCTGGCCATCGGCCTGGCGATGAGCGGCTGCGTGATGAGCCGCAACCGGGTCTATGAGCCGATCCGCGAGGGGCTGGACGCCATGAAGGGCAAGGACGTGGCGGTGGTCTACCGCACGCTCGGCCTGCCGGACCGCAAGGAAACCGTCGGCCGGAAGATGATGTTCGTCTGGAACAAGACCCGCTGCGACGTTCTGGTCCAGACCGATCTGCAAGGCCTGGTCGAGGAGTCCACGCTGGTCGGCAAGCCCGGCGCCTGCAAGTGGGTGCGCGACGCCATGGTCGATTACAAGGCCCGCGAAGCCTACCGCCCCAGCTAACGCTTGCCGCGCGGCCGGCGAGCGGTCAGCCTGCCCTCCAATCTTGTTTGGAGGGGACTTTCCATGGCGATCAGTGACAGGCTCGGCGGCGGGGCCGGCAACATCGGCCGCACCATTCTGATGATCGGCTTGCTGGTCATCCTGCTGGCCGGGGCCGGCTGCACGGTGACCGCCTGCAGCACCACGGTCGAGAGCGGCGAGGCCGGCATCAAGACCACCAGGTTCGGCGAGAATCCCGGCGTGCAGCTGACCGAACTGCGGCCCGGCTGGCACTGGAAGGGCCTCGGCGAAGACATCATCGTCTATCCGACCCGCCAGCGGACCTACAGCTACACCCGCGAGCCCAACGCCGACGGCAAGGAGAACGAGGAGATCGCCTTCGCCGATCAGACCGGCCTGCCGATGACCGCCGACGTCAACCTGACCATCCGGGTGCGCGACGACCGGGCCGCCGACCTCTACGCCCGCTGGCGCCAGCCCTTCGACGACCTGCTCGACGGCCAGATCCGCAACGACGTGCGCTCGGCGATCGCCAAGGAAACCGAGCAGGTGCCAGTGTCCTGCAACCTCAACCCGGTGGCGACGGGCTCCGGCGTGGCGCCGACGCCGGCCGCCAACCAGCCGCCCTGCACCGGCTCGCTGATGGGCGCCGGACGGCAGATGGTCATCCAGAAGGCCTTCCAGCGGGTGCGCAGCAAATGGGCGGCCGAGGGCGTCGAGATCAGCCAGATGGAATGGGTCGGCACCATCCGCTACCCGGCCAGCGTCACCGCCGCCGTCGAGGCGCGGACCCAGACCGAGCAACGCACCCTGGCGGCGCAGCAGAAGGCCGCCGAGGCGAGAGCGAATGCCGAAGCCGCCATCGAGACCGCCCGCGGCATCGCCGAATCGACCCGCCTGCGCGGTGAGGCGCTACGGGCCAATCCGGAGATCATCGAACAGATCTACGCCGAGCGCTCCCAGGGCCTGTGTCCGCCCAAGGCCTCGACCTGCATCCTGGGGCAGGGCGCCTGGGGGCTGGTGCCGCAGGGGCAGTAGCGGCGTCTATGCCTTGCAGGCGGCGAAGAACCTGCTGATCCGCGGGCGATCGCCGGCGCGGGCCGCAAGTGTCATGCTGTCCTTGCCCTGCATCAGGGTGATGTCGCCGGTGCGGGCGAAGCTGGCCAGGACCGGGTCGTTGGCGCGCGCGCCGGCTTCCAGGAAATGGCCCTCGCCCATGCTCGGCATGGCGGTGGCGGGCAGGGCGGTTTCCGTCCTGCCGGACTTCAGCACGATGGCCACGGCCGGCTGCATCGCGTTCGTCGAGACCAGCACCGCGCCGGACGCCGGCTGGCAGGTCATCATCAGGGCGACGTTGTCGGAGTTGGGCGCGCCATAGGCCAGCTTGGCGCCTTCCTCAGGCGTCTCATGAAGCGACCATCCCATGTCGCCGGCCACATAGGCCTGGCCGTGCATGCAGCTGCCCAGCAGCAGGACCGAGGCGGTCAGAGCGGTGATGGCGGCGATGCGGTTCATGATTTGCGCCTCCCTTCAGTTTCCCCAACGCAGGGAAGGCGCGATCGGTTCACCCCGGCGGCAGAATTTGCCGGGCGCCCGGCGGGTTGGTTCCCGCCGTGGCAAAACTGTCCCGATGATCGTCACCCCCCGGCCTTCAGTCAGTCCTTCATCGTCAGAACGGCGTGAAGGTCTCGATCAGCGCCTGGCCGGCCGGGGTCTTCTGGACCCGGCTCTGGTCGCCGCGGCCGCCGTAGCTGATCCGGGCCTCGGCGATCTGGTCGTGCTTGATGGTGTTGGCGGCGCTGATGTCGGCCGGCCGGACGATGCCGGAGATGGTCAGGCGGCGGACCTCGTTGTTGGTCTTCACCTCCTGGACGCCCTGGATGACAAGGTTGCCGTTGGGCAGGATGCCGGTGACCACGGCGGCGATGGTCAGGTTGATCTTCTCGGCCCGGGCCACGGCCCCGTTGCCGGTCGAGCCGGTGGTGGCGTTGGTCTCGATGGCGTTGGCCGGGTCGAAACCGCCCGGGAACAGCTGGCCGAGGCTCCCCTCCAGTCCGAAGAAGTGGGGCAGGCCGGCCTTCATGCCGCTGGTGCGGGTGGCGCTGGTGGTGTTCTGGGTCTGGGCGCTGTCATCGATGTCGATGTTGACGGTCAGGATGTCGCCGATCCGCCCGGCCCGCTGGTCGGTGAAGAAGGCTCGCGCGCCGGTGCGCCACAGGCTGTTGGCCGAGGCCGGCTGCGGCGGCTCCTGGCGCACGTCGACGAAGGTCTGGGTCGAGGGCGCCAGCTGCGAGGGGTAGCCGACCGGGGCCAGCTGCGGCCCGAGGATGGCGTCCTTGGTGTCGTTGATCGTCGAGGCGCAGGCGGCCAGCGGGACCAGGGCGGTGAGGATCAGCAGGGTCTTGCGCATTGGGAAATCAAGCCTCTAGCGAGCGGCGAATTGACTGGCGGCGGCGTTCTTCAGCGCCTGGGCCTGCGGACCGGCGGCGGCTTCGCCAGGGCCGGTGGCGATGGCCTCGATGATCTTCTTCGAGGTCGGGTTCTGCAGGGTGAAGCTCTCACCCTGGGCGGCGGCCTTCATGGCCTTTCCCTGCATGGTCAGGGTGACATAGCCGTCGGACCAGGTGACGTTGACCGTCTCGCCGGCCCGGATCACCTGGGGGGCGGAGACGTCGCGGCCGCTGACCACGGCGCCTTCGCGCAGCGGCCGTTTGGCGGCCAGGCCGATCACCTGATCGGCGTCGCGCGGCGCGTCGGCCGGGGCGCTGGCCGCCTTGGCCCAGACCAGGTCCGTCGGCTGGACGATTTCGCCGGCGCTCAAGCTGCGGGCATAGGTCAGCACATCGACATTGCCGCGCGCCGCGACGGGGCCGGCGCTGGCCGGGCCGCCACCGCCGCCGCGAACGACGATGCGGCGAAAGCCCTGCGGATTGTCCCATTGCAGCCCGGCCCGGCGGGCCATGACCTGCACCGCCTGAGCGTCGAGCACGACGCTCGGCCCGCTGCGATTGGCGATCAGGATGCCGCCGGCGGCGCCCGCCCCGTCGAACAGGTCGCTCAAGGTCACCTTGCCGTCGGCGTCGGAGACGTCGGCCCGCAGGCTCACCTGGCCCGCGAAGGCCGGGGCGGCCAGCGCCAGCGCCGCGACAGCCGCTAGAGCGAGGGCGCGCATCCTACGACTTCACCTGGTTGGCGGCCTGCAGCATCTCGTCGGCCGTGGTGATGACCTTGGAGTTCATCTCATAGGCCCGCTGGGCGACGATCAGCGCGGTGATTTCGCTCACCGCATCGACGTTCGAGGCCTCGGTATAGCCCTGCAGCAGGGTGCCGAACCCAGTGGAGCCCGGGTTGCCGGTGATCGGCTCGCCCGACGAGCCCGACTGCATGAACAGGTTGTCGCCCATGGCCTCGAGCCCGGACTCGTTGATGAAATTGGCCAGCTCCAGTTGGCCGATGACCTCCGGCGTGGCGACGCCTTCCTTGGTCGCCTGCACCTGGCCGGTCTTGGAGATGGTGATGTCGATGGCGTCCTGCGGCACGGTCACCTGCGGCTGCACCAGATAGCCGTCCTCGGTGACCATCTGGCCCTGGTCATTCAGAGCGAGATTGCCGGCCCGGGTGTAGGCCGTCTCGCCGCTGGGCAGCAGCACCTGCAGGTAGCCGCGCCCCTGGATGGCGACGTCATAGCGGTTGTCGGTCCGCGTCGGCGTGCCCGGCGTGGTGATGCGGTAGGTGCTGCCGGCCTTGACGCCGCCGCCGATCTGCACGCCGGTCGGCACCACCGTGCCCTGGTCCGAAGACTGCGTCCCGGCCCGCTCCAGGCTCTGGTAGAGCAGGTCCTGGAACTCGGCCCGCTGGCGCTTGAAGCCGACGGTGTTCATGTTGGCGATGTTGTTCGAGATGACCTCGACGTTCAGCTGCTGGGCCGACATGCCCGTGGCGGCGGTGCGGAGAGCTTGCATCTGTGATTACTCCTAAGCGACCCGGCCCAGCCGCTCGACGGCGCGGCGGGACAGGTCGGCGGTGTTTTCCATGGTCTTGACCACGCTCTCGTAGGCGCGGCTGACCTCGATCATCCGGGTGATCTGCAGGATCGGATTGACGTTGCTGCCCTCCAGCATCCCCTGGCGGACGCGGCTGGCGGTGTCGGGATTGGGCTCGGCGTTCGAGGTGTTCTTGAACAGGTTGCCGCGGTCCTTGGCCATCACCGAGCGGTCGTCGAACAGGAAGACCGCGACCTTGCCGACCTTCTCGCCGGCCTGGCTGACGGTGCCGTCCTGGGCGATGGCCACCTGGCCCTTGGCGGGATCGAGGATGATCTCGCCGCCCTCGCCCTGCACCGCGTCACCGTCCTGGGTGGTCAGCCTGCCCTCCGGCGACAGGGTGAAGCGGCCGTCGCGGGTGAAGCGGTCGCCCTCGGCCGTGTCGACCTTGAAGAAGCCCTTGCCCTCGATGGCCAGATCGAAGGTCGCCCCGGTCGTCCGCATCGAGCCTTGCGTGAAATCGCGCGCCACGCCGTCGTCGAGCACGAACTTCACCGGGTTGGGGCCATCGGCCATATGGGCTGGACGGGCCGCCTCGGTGCGAACCATCAGGTTCTCGACCTTGAAGCCGGTGGTGTCGGCGTTGGCGATGTTGTTGGCGATGATGTCCATCTCGCGGCGCAGGGTCATCTGGCGCGACAGGCTGACGTACAGCGTGTTGTCCACTTGGCTCTCCCGTTAATCGCCGCGACCGAGCGTCGCCCTCCACGGTGAACCTGCAAGGTCCGGGCCAAGTCGAAAAAGCCAATAAAAACAGCAAATAAGAAGGTTAACGCCGGCGCCCCGGCGAAATCTGCCGGGCGCCTCTGCGGGGGCTTGCGAACCCATCCTTAACCAACTGGCCCCAGTAAGGACTCACGCGCGGTGCAAATGTGAGATCGAGACACAGTGTCCAAGGACAAGGCCAAGGAAGCTGAAGCGCCCGAAGAGGGCGTGGACGGCGAGGCGCCTGCCAAGAAGAAGCCGAAGATGATGGTCCTCATCATCGCCGGCGTGGCGGCGCTCGCGGTTCTCGGCGGCGGCGGCGCCGGCGCCTACTTCATGTTCCTCAAGCCCAAGCCGGCCGGCGAGCACGCCGAGGAGGCCAAGGACAAGAAAAAGGACAAGAAGGAAAAGAAGGGCGAGCACGGCGCCAAGGACGGCAAGGCCGAGGCCGGCGCCCCCGTCGTCAAGGAAGGCCCCGACGGCGTGGTCTTCTACACCCTGCCCGACATCATCGTGAACATGCAGACGGCCGACGGCAAGGCGACCTTCCTCAAGCTCAAGCTGACCCTCGAGCTGCCCAACGAGGAGTTGGCCGAGGAGCTGACCCCCGAAATGCCGCGCATGAACGACATGTTCCAGACCTTCCTGCGCGAGATGCGCCCCGAGGACCTGTCGGGCAGCCAGGGCAGCTACCAGCTGCGCATGGAAATTCTGCGCCGCGTCAACCTGCTGGTCGCGCCGCACAAGGTGAACGCCGTCCTGATCGAGGAGATGCTGATCCACTAGCGCCTCTT
Organism: Caulobacter sp. NIBR1757; assembly: GCF_027912495.1. Taxonomy (GTDB): domain Bacteria; phylum Pseudomonadota; class Alphaproteobacteria; order Caulobacterales; family Caulobacteraceae; genus Caulobacter. The sequence goes on from NZ_CP115463.1 coordinate 1,591,191, forward strand.
TTCCAGGAAGAGAGGGAGCTGGTTGAGCGTACCCCATGGCCGACGAAACCGAAGACCAAGCAGCTCTGGCCCAGTGGGCGGCCACCAACGGCGATGGCGCTGCGGCGGTCGGCGGCGAGTGGGGCGCCGGCGAGTCCGAAGGCGACGGCCTGATCGGCTCCGAACGCATCCTCAACCAGGATGAAATCGACAGCCTGCTCGGCTTCGACCTCTCCGACGACGACAGCAACGAACGCACCGGCATCCGGGCCATCATCAACTCGGCCCTGGTCTCCTACGAGCGCCTGCCGATGCTGGAGATCGTCTTCGACCGCCTGGTGCGGTTGATGACCACGAGCCTGCGCAACTTCACCAGCGACAACGTCGAGGTCAGCCTCGACAACATCAGCTCGATCCGCTTCGGCGACTACCTCAACTCCATCCCGCTGCCGGCCATCCTGTCGGTGTTCCGGGCCGAGGAGCTCGACAACTACGGCCTGCTGACCGTCGATTCCAACCTCATCTACTCGATCGTCGATGTGCTGCTGGGTGGGCGCCGCGGCACCGCCGCCATGCGCATCGAAGGCCGCCCCTACACCACCATCGAGCGGGTGCTGGTCCAGCGGATGGTCGAGGTCGTCCTCGCCGACGCCAAGGCCGCCTTCGAGCCCCTGACCCCGGTCAACTTCGTCCTCGACCGCCTTGAGACCAACCCGCGCTTCGCGGCCATCGCCCGGCCGGCCAACGCCGCCATCCTGGTCAAGCTGCGCATCGACATGGAAGACCGCGGCGGCCGCATCGAGCTGCTGCTGCCCTACGCCACCCTCGAGCCCATCCGGAAGATGCTCCTGCAGCAGTTCATGGGTGAGAAGTTCGGCCGCGACAACATCTGGGAAAGCCACCTGGCCACCGAGCTGTGGACCACCCAGATGGAGGTCCGCGCCGTCCTCGACGAGCAGCAGACGCCGCTCTCCAAGGTCCTGAACCTGAAAGTCGGCGACACCCTCATGCTCAACGCCACGGCCGACAGCCTGGTCGAGCTGCGGGCCGGCCAGATCCCGCTGACCCGTGGCCGCATGGGCCGCCGCAACCATCACATCGCCATCCGTTGCGAGGCGCCGCTCGACCCGGCCGCCAAACAGGCCGTCCAGAAGAGGCTGAAATGAGCATCGTCGCGCTATCCCTGAATGTCCTGCTCGGCGTCCTCCTCGTCGGGGCCCTGATCATGGGCTGGCGCCTTGAGCGCCGCCTCAAGACCCTGCGCTCGGGCCATGACGACTTCGCCAAGGCCGTCGCCGATCTCGATAACGCCGCCCTGCGCGCCCAGTCGGCCCTGGTCTCGCTGCGCCTGGCCAGCCAGGAAGCCGAAGAGGGCCTGGCCGGCCGCATCGCCGAGGCCCACGAGCTGACCGCCATCCTGCAGCGAACCGTCAACGAACGCCCCCGTCGCGGCGCTGCAACCATCGCCGAACCGGCCCGCGACGACGACTGGCTCGACCGCCCGCTGCCGCCGGTCCGTGAGCGCGCCGCGCCGGCCCGCTTCGAGCCCCAGACCACGGCGCGCTCCCGCGCCCGTATCGACGACGACCTGTTCGAGCCCGAGCAACCCTCGGGCCGCCTGCGCGCCATTCCTGGAGGCCGCCTGTGAGCCGCATTCCCCGCATTCTTCCCCTGGCCGGCGTCGCCGTGGCCGGGGTTCTGGCCGTCAACTTCATGGCCGGGGCCGACAGCCTGCCCAAGATGCTGAGCGGCGCCCAGGCCTGGGCCGAAGGCGTCGAGGGCAAGCCCGCCGAAGCCAAGAGCGACATCGAGAAGATCACCGCCGCCAAGCCGGCCGCCGTCTGCGCCCCGACGGCCGCCGAACTGGCCAAGGAGGCGGGCCTGTCGCCCTCGGAACTGCGCATGCTGCAGGATCTCGGCGTGCGCCGCGACCAGCTCGACGCCCAGGAACAGGGCTATGACGTCCAGCTGCAGCTGATGGCCGCGGCCGGCATGAAGCTCGACGCCAAGTTCAAGTCGCTGGACACCCTGAAGGGCGACATCAAGGCCCTCCTCGGCCAGGCTGACGCCCAGCAGGAGCAGGAGGTCAACCGCCTCGTCGCCGTCTTCACCGCCATGAAGGCCAAGGACGCCGCCGCCCAGTTCCGCGTCCTCGACGACAGCGTCCGCCTGCCCATCGCCTCGAAGATGAAGGAACGCACCCTGGCCGCCATCCTGGCCCAGATGCCGCCGACCGAGGCCAAGCAGATCACCGAGGCCCTGGCCAAGCGCTTCACGCAGAACGCCGCCATCCTGGCCGGCAAACAGGCCCTGGCCCCCGAGCCGGTGAAGATGGCCGAGGCCGCCCCGGCCCCTGAGCCGGTCGCGCCCGCCGCCAAGGCCCCGGCCAAGACGCCCGCCAAGGCCCCCGCCGCCAAGCCCAGGCCCAAGGCCAAGCCGCCGGCCCAGGCCGCCGTAACGCCGCCAAAGGCGGCGACTCCGCCGGCCGCCGACGCCAAGCCGCCCGAGAAGGCCGGCTAGGATGGATCTGCGCCGGGCTCTTCGTTCCGGCGTCGCGGCCGCCTGCATCGCAGGTGTCGCCGCTCCCACGACCTATGCGATTCCGGCCTGGGCCGCCCGCCCGGCCCTCGAGGTCCGCGTCGCCCAGGCCGAGACCTTCACCCGGCTGGAGTTTCTCTGGGCCGGCGGCGCCCGGGTCACCTCCCGCCGCGACGGCGACAAGCTGGTCCTGCGCTTCAGCCGCGACGCCAACCCCGACATCGGCATGCTCCGGGCGGCGCCGCCAAAGTGGGTCAAGGCCGTCGAGGCCCGCCATGTCGGCGGCGCGCTGGAAATGGTCCTCACGCTCGAGGCCGATACCGACGCCAAGATCGGCCAGGCCGACGGCGCCACCTACGTCAATATCGGCGAAAAGAAAGCCTCCGACGCCCCGGCCACGCCGCCGCCGGCCGAGGTCGTCACCACCGACGCCCCGCCGCGCGCCAATCCGGTCCCGGCCGGCGGGGTGGTGCCGGTGTCGGTCGATGCCGCCGCCGCCGCCACCCGCCTGCGCTTCGACTGGGCCGCCCCCGTCGGCGCCGCCGTCTTCCGGCGCGGAGAGGCCGTCTGGGTGGTCTTCGACGCCCCCGCAGAACTGGGTACCGGCAAGCTGCCGGCCACCGGCGAGCGCTACCGCAAGCTCCAGGCCCTGAACGGCCAGGGCTACGCCGCCCTGCGCATGGTGGTGGCCAAGAGCGTGCCCGTCACCGTCTCGGGCGAGGGCTCAAGCTGGACCCTGACGCTCGGCGGCGGCGCACCAGCCAGCCGCGACAGCGGCGGCGGCACGGTCACCGTCACCCGCGACCCCGAGCATCCCGGCCTGACCGCCACCATCGCCGGGGCAGGGCGCCCGGTCTGGGTCGATGACCCGGCCGTCGGCGACCGCCTGGCCGTGGTCCCGGCCCTGGCCCCGGCCAAGGGCCTGGCCGCGCGGCGCGACTTCGTCGATCTCTCCATGCTGCCGACCCTGACGGGCCTGGCCATGGAAGCCTACACCCCCGGCCTCTCCATGGCCGTCGAGGGCGATCTGGTCCGCATCGGCAAGGCCACCGGCATGGCCCTGTCGCCGGCCTGGGCGGGCGGCGAGACCGTCGTCGCCGCGGCCGAGCTGGGCGCGCCGGCCCGGGCCTCGATGCCGGCCCTGATCGGCGACGACTGGGCAAAGACCCAGGGCGACCATGGCTTCATGGATCGCTACGACCAGCTGATCGCCGCCGCCGCCGCCGAGACCGAGAAGGGCGCCGACGCCCCGACCGAGGCCCGCATGGCCCTGGCCCGCTTCCTGATCGGCAGCGAGCTCTCCTACGAAGCCATCGGTGTTCTCAACGCCGCCGCCCGCTCGCGCGAGACCCTGATGGGCGACGCCGAATTCCGCGGCCTGCGCGGCGTGGCCCGGACCATGGCCGGCCGCCTCAAGGAAGCCGACAGCGACCTCTCCGTCGCCATCCTGGGCGACGATCCCTCCAGCTCGGCCTGGCGCGGCTACATCTCATCCAGACAGGGGCAGTGGGCCGACGCCCGCGCCAAGTTCGCCCAGGCCGCCCAGGCGATGGAGTTGTTCCCGCCGCTGTGGCGGGCCCGTTTCGAACGCGCCGACGCCGAGGCCGCTATCGCCCAGGGCGACTTCGCCGCCGCCGCCGGCTGCCTGAACCGCGCCGACATCGCCGGCCTGCCCCAGGCCGAACAGCTGGCCAACCAGCTGATCCAGGCCCGCCTGCTGGAAGCCAGGGGCGAGAAGGACAAGGCGCTGTCGGTCTACGAACTGATCACCAAGGCCCCCCTGGAGCAGTACGCCGCCCCGGCCCTGCTGCGCGCCACCCAGATCAAGCTCGACCAGGGCAAGATCAACGCCGCCCAGGCGGTGCCGATCTTCGACGGCCTGCGCTACCGCTGGCGCGGCGACGCCACCGAGCTGGAAACCATTCGCCTGCTCGGCCAGCTCTACATCAGCCAGGGCCGCTACCGCGAAGGCCTGGAGGCGTTGCGCTCGGCCGGCACCCGGCTGCCCGACCTGCCGCAGGCCGTCGACCTGCAGAACGACCTGATGGCCACCTTCAAGGCCCTGTTCCTCGATGGCCTGGCCGACGGGCTGGAGCCGATCCAGTCGCTCGGCCTCTACAAGGACTTCAAGGACCTCACCCCCATCGGCGCCGACGGCGACATGATGGTCCGCAAGATGGCCCGCCGACTGGTCGACGTAGACCTGCTGGATCAGGCCGCCGACCTGATGAAGTGGCAGGTCGACAACCGCCTCGACGGCGTGCCCAAGGCCAAGGTGGCCACGGATCTGGCCCTCATCTACCTGATGAACCGTCAGCCCGAGCAGGCGCTGCAGGCCATCAACGCCAGCCGCACCACCGTGCTGCCGACCGCCCTGAACACCGAGCGGCGGATGATCACCGCCCGCGCCCTGATGGGCGTCGGCCGCCTCGACGCGGCGCTTGAGGTTCTCGAGAACGACACCGGGCCCGACGCCACCGAGGTCCGGGCCGAGGTCGCCTGGAAGGCCCGCAGCTGGCCGTTGGCCGGCGAGATGTTCGAAAAGCAGCTGGGCGACCGCTGGAAGACCCAGCTTCCCATGCGTCCCGACGAAGAGGGCATGCTGCTGCGGGCCGGCGTCGCCTACAGCCTGGCCGGCGACGAGGCGGCGCTGGAGCGCATGCGCTCGCGCTACCAGCCGAAGTTCGACACCGCCCGCAACCCCGACGCCCTGAATGTCGCCTTCGCCGCCATGGACGGCGGCCGCCTGACCACCGCCGACTTCGGCCGCTCGGTCGCCGAGAGCGAAGCCTTCAACGGCTGGGTCGGCCGCATGAAACAGAAATTCCGCGAAAAGCCCGCCCCGATGATGGCGGCGGGCAAAGCTCCGGCGAAGGTCGCGGCGGCCCCGGCGAAATCCGCCGGCGGCGGCAACTAAGTGTGGGGACGGGTTCGCCGCATCGCGGCGTACCTGTCCCCGGTTAGCACCTGCGGTGAGTTCAAGCGCGCTCCAGACGTTGCGCCCAGGCGGTTGGACCGCGCCCGCGTCAACATTCAGCGCTGACCGGGGACAGGTACGCCGCGATGCGGCGAACCCGTCCCCATGACCTGCGCGCCGACCGAACTGTGGGAAGGTGTTGCCTCCCCCTACGGGAACGGCGCGAAATAGCCCCATGACTCACGACCTCACCCCCATCCTCATCGGCGTCGGCGAAGCCTCCGAGCGGATCGACGCCCCTGACTACCAGGCCCTGTCGCCGGTCGCCCTCGCCGCAAAAGCCTCCGAAGCCGCGATCGCCGACGCCGGGGGCCAGAACCTCGCCGCCCACATCGACCTCATCGCCGCCATCCGCCAGTTCGAGGTCTCCACCCCGGCCGCCGCGCCGCCCTTCGGCGCCTCCAACAACTTCCCCCGCTCGGTCGCCCGGCGCATCGGCGCCGATCCGGCCCGCGCCGTGCTGGAGATCACCGGCGGCCAGGGCCCCCAGCACCTGGTCAACGAAATGGCCCACGCTATCGCCGCCGGCCAGGTGAAGATGGCCCTGCTGACCGGCTCCGAAGCCATCTCCACCGTCCGCCACCTGCAGACCACCGGCGAGACCCGCGACTGGGCCGAGACCCTCGACGGCGAACTCGAAGACCGCGGCTACGGCCTCGAAGGCCTGCTGACCCCCGAGATCGCCGGCCACGGCGGCCGCACCCCGATCCAGCTCTACGCCCTGTTCGAGAACGCCCGGCGCGGCCGCCTCGGCCTGGACCGCAAAACCTATGGCCAGGCCATGGGCGAGCTCTTCGCCCCCTTCACAAAGGTCGCCGCCGGCAATCCGCACGCCATGTCGCGAGAGGTCCATGACGCCGCCTCATTGGCCACTGTCACCGCCTCCAACCGCCTGACCAGCGATCCCTTCCCCCGCCGCATGGTGGCCCGCGACCAGGCCAACCAGGGCGCCGCCATCCTGCTGACCTCCGTCGGCCTGGCCCGCGAGCTGGGCGTCCCGGAGGACCGCTGGATCTACCTCTACGGCGGCGCCGACGTGAAGGAGCGCACGGTCATCGAGCGCCAGGACCTCTCCCGCAGCCCCGCCGCCGTTGAGGCCGTCGAAGCCGCCCTGGCCGGCGCCGGGGTCACCCTGCCGGACCTCAAGCACCTCGACCTCTACAGCTGCTTCCCGATCGCCGTCTTCAACATCACCGACGCCTTTGGCCTCACCGCCGACGACCCGCGCGGCCTCACCGTCACCGGCGGCCTGCCCTTCTTCGGCGGGGCCGGCAACAACTACTCCATGCACGCCATCGCCGAGATCGTGCGGCGGCTGCGCGCCACCGGCGGCCTCGGCCTGATCGGCGCCAACGGCGGCTTCCTCTCGAAGTATTCCGTCGGGGTCTACGGCACGGCGGCCCGCCCCTTCAAACCCTTCGACAGCAAGCCCCTGCAAGCCCGCATCGACGCCTGGCCGGCCCCCGTCGTCGCCGCGCCCGCCGCCGGGCAGGGGACCGTCACCACCTACACCATCGACTACAGCGGTCCCGAACCGCGCGGCATGGTCGTCGGCCAGCTGGCCTCCGGCGATCGCTTCGTCGCCATGACCGACAAGGACAGCCCCCTGGTCCAGCGCATGATCGACGAAGAGCCCCTCGGCGCCACGGTCACCTTCGCGCCGGACGACAAGGGCCGCCTTCTCCTGACCGGGTTCACCCCTTCTTCGTCATCCCGGCCGTAGCGCAGCGAAGAGCCGGGACCCAGGGGCGGCCGTCCCGCTGTCAGCGGCCGCCAACAACCCGCTCCGTCACCCCCTGGGTCCCGGATCGTCCCCGCGGGCCGTCCGGGATGACGGGTGGGGAAAAGCGTCTATAAACCAAGTGCTTATGGAATATGTCTAGACATATTCATCTTTCCGCGTCTCGCACGGCCGCGAGCGCCGGCTTTGCCGCGCGGATCACCGTCGAACGGCAATTCAAGGTGTCGCGTCTGCCTCTGCGGATGCCCCACCTTGTCGCCAATCGGCCCCCCGGCGCCCCCACCGGCCACCCACCGGCGCCCCACCCCGACACCCCCGGCCGGCCACCCCCAACCCGCCTGTAACCTCTTGCGCCACAAGCACAATTTCACTCAGGCGAGGGTCAGCACGGCCTTTCTCGGCCGAGGTAGGTATAATGGGTCTGCCGCTTCGATAAGCGGCCCTATCCGGGCGTGAAGCTCTCGACCAGGCTCCCGGCCACCAGTCGCCAGCCATCTACCAGCACGAAGAAGATCAGCTTGAACGGCAGACTGATCACCACAGGGGGCAGCATCATCATCCCCATGCTCATCAGCACGCTGGCCACCACCAGATCGATCACCAGGAAGGGCACGAACAGCAGAAATCCGATCTCGAACGCCCGCTTCAATTCGCTGATCATGAAGGCCGGGGTGACCACCCGCAGCGGCGTGTCCTGCAGGTTGGCCGGCCGCTGGATCTTCGAGAGGCGGATGAACAGGCCGAGGTCGTCGCGGTCGACCTGGCTGAGCATGAAGGTCTTCACCGGCGCGGACGCGGCGTCGAACGCCTGCGGCAGCTCCACCTGCTGGTCGAGCAGGGGGCGGATGCCCTCGTCGTAGGATTTCTGGAAGGTCGGGGCCATGACGATGGCGGTCAGGAACAGGGCCAGGCTGACCAGCACCGCGTTGGGCGGGCTCTGCTGCAGGCCGAGCGCGGTGCGCAGCAGGCCCAGCACCACCACGATGCGCACGAAGCTGGTGGTCATGATGACGATCGACGGGGCCAGCGACAGCACCGTCAACAGGCCGACCAGCTGCACCACCCGCTCGGTCAGGCCGGCGCCGGTGCCAAGGTCGATGTTCACCGCCTGGGCCGAGGCCATGCTGGGCATGGCGATGGCGACGCCGAGCAGCAGGGCCAGGCCGATCTGGCGCTTGATATGCCAGGGGTCCTTGTTGGCCGGTCGGTGCGCCGGGGGCTTGGGGCGCCGGGCCATCAGGTCGTCTCCACGGTGGGGCTCTTGCGCGGGGCAGGGCGGGCCTTGAGGGTTTCGAGCATGCGGCCTTCGCCCAGCAGGATCAGGCGTTCCTGGTCGTCGAGGCGGACCAGCACCAGGCGGCGGGTCGGGTCGATGACCAGGGTCTCGACCAGCTTCAGCCGGCGCTCCTTGCTCTCGGCCCCCTGGAAGCGGGCGATGACGTCGGGCCCAAAGCGGCGCAGGCCCACGGCCGTCAGGCCGATGAGGCCCAGCGTCACGGCCAGGGCGAAGATGGCCTGCAGGATTTGGACGATGTCCATGAAGCGCGCGCGGGGACTCTGGAGGGAACACCCCCTGATGAGCCCCAAAACTTAAGGCCGGATTAACCCTGTTTGTTCACCATGATGACCATGAACATCACGGACATCCCGCTGTTCTCGATGCTGAAGGGCCGGCTGGGCTATCTGTCCGACCGCCAGAACGTCATCGCCGAGAACATCGCCAACGCCAACACCCCCGGCTTCGTGGCGCGGGACGTCAAGCCGTTCGACATCGCCGCCTATACCCAGGGCACGGGCGGGGCGGGGGCCGGCGGCCAGCTGAGCGTCGCCGCTCCGGTGATGACCCGGCCCAACCACATGGCCGGGACGCCGCTGCGCTCGACCAACGACCAGAAGTACGCCAGGGCCGTGAAGGCCGGCGATTCCGAGACCACCCTCGACGGCAACGCCGTGGTGCTCGAGGACCAGATGCTGAAGCTGACCGAGACCCGCATGGAATACGACGCGGCGATCAGCTTCTACCAGAAATCCATGGGCCTGCTGCGCATGGCCGCCCGTCGCCCGGGTTCATAGGAGCCGTCTAGATGGCCGAGATTCCCTCGAACTCGAACGCCACCATGCGGATCGCCGCCTCGGGCCTGCGGGCCCAGCAGGCGCGGATGCGGGTCATCGCCGAGAACCTGGCCAACGCCAACTCCACCGCCCGCACCCCCGACGGCGACCCCTACCGGCGGCAGATCTCGGTCTTCAAGCCGGAGATGGTCGATGGCGGTCAGGGCGTGCGCCTGGCCAAGGTCCAGCAGGACCAGAAAGAGTTCAAGACCATCTACGACCCCAGCCATCCGGCCGCCAACGCCCAGGGCTATGTGAAGATGCCCAACGTCGATTCCCTGATCGAGGCGCTGGACCTGCGTGAGGCGCAGCGGGCCTACGAGGCCAACCTGAACGTCATCGAGACCGCCCGCTCGATGGAAATGCGCACCCTCGACCTCCTCAAGAAATAGGCCCTAAGCGATGATCACCGCCCTCGCCGCCGCCAAGGCCTACGCCGCCACCCAGAAGACGGGCGGCATCCCGGGAGCCGACGCCGGAGCCATCCAGGGCGCCAGCTTCGGCGACCTGCTGAAGAACGTCATGGGCGATGCGATGCAGAGCTCCAAGGCCGCCGAAAGCGCCATGGCCGGCCATGTGCAGGGCAAGAACCAGCTGATCGATGTGGTGACCGCCGTCAGCTCGGCCGAGGCCAGCCTGGAAACGGTGATGGCCGTGCGCGACCAGGTGATCAGCGCCTACCAGGAAATCATGCGGATGCCGATCTAGGCTGTCGTCAATATGAACTGAAGATAACCGCAGGCTCAGATCACGGTCAGGTCCGGGCAACTAAAACCCTCCTCAAGCTGTTCATCCCGCCTCGGGTGGACATGACCTGAAGGAGCAAGACCATGATGAAGAAGATTCTGCTGACCGTCGCCGCGACCGCCGCGATCGTCGCCGCCATGCCGGCCGCCGCCCAGTCCTACCAGCCGAACGACCGCGATGGCCGCGGCGGCTATGACCAGCGTCGGGACTACGACCGTCGGGGCGGTGGCGAACGCTACAACCCGAACGAATTCGGCAACCGCCGCTGGAGCGACGGCTCGCGCCGTGAGTGGGCCCAGGCCCGCCGCATTGACGCGCGTCAGGCCCAGCTGGCCCAGCGCATCGACACCGCCGCCCGCCGCCGGGCCCTGAGCGCCGGCGAAGCCCGCAACTTCTTCTTCAAGCTGCAGAACATCGAGCAGCTGGAGCGTGGGTACAAGCGCCACAACCGCGACCTCAGCCGCGCCGAGGTCCAGGTTCTGAACTACCGCCTGGACCTGCTGCAACGCGAGATCCAGTACAAGATCCGGACCTGACTCTAGGGTCTGATCGATAAGATGGGGCGGCCTTCGCGGGCCGCCCCGTTTTCGTGGCTAGACCGCCAGGGTCGCCACGACCGGCACATGGTCCGACGGCTTCTCCCAGTCGCGGACGTCCTTGTGGATATCCAGCGCCCGCAGCCGGTCCGCCGCCTGTGGGCTGAGCAGGTGATGGTCGATGCGGATGCCGTGGTTCCGCTGCCAGGCCCCGGCCTGATAGTCCCAGAAGGTATAGCCGCCGTCGCGCCCGTCGATCTGGGCATAAGCATCTGTAAAGCCAAGGTTTTTCAGGGCCCGGAACGCCCCCCGGCTCTTCGGCTGGAACAGGGCGTCGCCCAGCCAGCCCTCCGGCTTGTCGGCGTCGCCCGGCTCGGGGATAACATTGTAGTCGCCGCAGATGACCAGCGGCTCCTCCAGCTCGAGGAGCTTTTTGGCGTGGATGTGCAGGGCCTCCATCCAGCGCAGCTTGTACTCGAACTTCTCGGTGCCGACCGGATTCCCATTGGGCAGATAGATGCCGACCACCCGCACCGGCGTCGGCCCCGACACCACCGCCTCGATATAGCGGGCATGGTCATCGGCCTCGCCGGTCAGTCCGACGATCTCCGGCAGCCCCTTGCGGACGTCCTCGAACGGCGTCTTCGAGAGCATGGCCACGCCGTTATAGGTCTTCTGGCCGTGGACCTCGACGTTGTAGCCGAGCCGCTCGAATTCCTCCCTCGGGAACTTCTCGTCGATGCACTTGATCTCCTGCAGGCAGGCGACATCCGGCTGAGCGGTTTCGAACCACTTCAATACAGTTGGCAGGCGAGCATTGACCGAGTTCACATTCCAGGTGGCGATACGCATTGACGGCTCCGGTGCGGGCCTGAAAGGCTAGGGCCCATGGTCGAGGGGCTCAAGAGGCGAGAGTTGCGGGAGAGAAATCAGCGGGCGTGGCTGCTCGGCCTGCTGACGGCCGGCTGGCTGGCGACCCTGCCGTTCGGCGCGGTCGGGGCGCTGTTCTCGCCGCTGGTCTTCGATCACCGGCCGAACCTGCTCAACCCCATGGCCTGGATCGCCTTCCTGCTGATGATCGCCTACTGGATCATCGCCATCGTCGCCCCCTTCGTGGCCTGGGTGACCTGGAAGCGGGACCAGGAACGCTACGCCTGGATCGCCATCGCCGTGCCCGCGGTGTGGCTGACGGCGATGGCGGTGGCGCTTCAGTTCGTGCCGGGGTGAGCCTTGATGAAGGCGGCGATGCTCGGCGCCACCTGTGAATTGAGCGGCAGGTCCGGATTGCCATAGGTCGCGAAGTTGGCGGCCCGGTCGGCCGGCGCGTCCTTGAGCAGGTGATTGACGCCGTCCAGCACGGTCAGCGTCGCCTTCGGCTGCGCCGCCTTCAGCGCCTTGGCGTCCTCGGTCGTGATCTGCAGGTCGGTCGAGCCCTGCAGGATCAGCACCGGACCCTTGTAGGCGGCGATCAGCCTGGCCGGGTCCTTGGCCATGGCGTTGATCACGAAGTCCTGCGCGGCCGGATAGAACAGCGGCAGCAGGGCCAGATGCATGCCGGTCGTATCGACGTGCTTGCCGGCCTCCAGGGCGTCGATGGCCGGCAGGGCCTGCGGCAGGATCGGGGCGTTGGCGGGATTGGCCTGCAGCTGCTCGCGCAGGATCGTCCCCAGCGGCCGGCCGGCGCCCGACAGCAGGATCAGGCCGCAGATACCTTCCGGCTTCTGGCCGGCGACCAGGGCGACCAGCGAGCCCTCGCTGTGTCCGGCCAGCCAGGCGCAGGGGGCGCCGGTCTCGGCCCGGGCCCTGGCCGCCCAGGCAATAGCGTCGGCCGCGAGGTCGTCGATCAGCACATGGCTGGGATCGGCGGTGGCGGCGGCGCTGCCGAACATGCCGCGCTTGTCGACCCGCAGCGAGGCGACGCCCTGTGCGGCCAACCCTTCGGCCAGCAGCCGGTAGCTGGCGGCCTTGACCCCCAACGGGTTGTTGCCGTCGCGGTCAGTGGGCCCCGACCCGGCCAGGATGACGACAACCGGCGGGCGCTCGACGCCGGCGGGCTTGAGCAGGGTGCCCTTCAGGGGACCGGCGATCTCCACCTCGGCTCCGAGCTGGGCCGCGCAGGGGAGGGCGATCGCCGCGACAAGGGCGGCGAGGAGCAGGCTTTTCATGGGACTATCCTTTGAAAGGAAGGGATCAGACGGCGCGGCGGTCGGGGTCTGACTTCCAGACCCGCCAGCTTTCGAAGACCACATAGACGGCGATCAGCAGCACGCCGGTGGTAACCCCGCTCATGGCCACATGCGGCGGTAACATCAGGCTGACAGGCATGCCCATCAGGCCACCCCAGAAGAACAGTCGGCCGGCCAGGCGGTTTGAACGGTCCCAGGCCAGGCGGCTGTTCAGGCTCCAGGGCGTCCGGACCCCGACCAGGGCGTTGGGCGGCACCTTGCCCAGTACGGCGCCCGTGACAGCCAGGATCAGGCAGATGAAGGCCCCGCCGAGCCGCCCCGCCTCGACCTGCGAGACCACGGGCGTGGCAAGGATGAAGGGCAGCAGGGCGACCGCGCCCAGGGTGACCAGGATCAGGCCCATGCCGATGGTGAGGCCTCGCCGACGCGCGGCGTCCGGCTGGCTGGTGCGCAGGCCGAAGGCCATGGCCCCGGCGCAGATCGCCGTGATCCCGGCGATGACCAGGATGGCGCCCGCCGCCTCGATGCGGTCGCCCCAGCGGTCGGGATTGCCGGCCAGATCGAAGTGCATCGGCACCGGCCCGGTGGTCCCGAACCTGGCGACGAAGGCCGCCAGGGCGGCCTGGGCCAGGACGACGATGCCGGCGGCGGTTTCCATACGGGTCAGCTTGAACGTCATTGCGGCGCCCCCTTCGGCGTGGCGGCCGGCGCTTCGCCGGTCTTCATCAGGTCCATGAGGAAGCTCACGGCTTCCTCGACGGCGGAAATGTTCAGCCGGTAGATGATCGACGCCCCCTCACGCTCGGAATCGACGAGCCCGGCCTCGCGCAGGGAGGTCAGATGGCCGGTGATGGTCGGCCAGGCCATGTCGAAGGCCCCGGCGATGTCGCCGGAGGACTTCGGGCCGGCGCGCAGCATCTCGATGATCTGGCGGCGGGCCGGGTGCGACAGGGCTTTGAACAGCGTGTTCATAGGGAAGAGGCTAATTAGGGTTTTCGCTAATTGCAAGGTTTCGTTTGCGACGAGCGCGGCTGAGCGGGCGGGTAAGGGGGGTGAAGCCTCGCAAGACGTCCGGAAGTTGTGAAAAAGGGGCGCGCGTGGGGTTCCCGAACAGCAAAAAGCCCCGCATGCTCTGTGTTCGGCTGTTCAAGAAGGATGAGCCTTGGCTCAGCAAGTTGCCTGCGGCGCTCCCGAAGCAAACGAGGTCCAGGCCCTTAAGACGTTAACGGCCGCGCTGGGCGACGGCTGGGTGCTGCTGTCCAACATCCCCAAGCGGCTGGCCGGCCGGGAGATCGACGTTCTGCTGGTGGGGCGGGACGCGGTGATCGTCGTCGAACTCAAGTACTATCAGGGTGTCCTGACTCAACCCGTCACCGGGCCGTGGCTGCGCGACGGCATGGCCATCGTCGAGAACAACAAGGATGTGAATTTCCTCGATCAGGCGGAGAAGGCCGCCCAGACGCTCAAGGGGCAGCTCAAGAGGCGCTTCCCGGATATCGACGTCTATGTGGACGCCTGCGTCCTGCTCACCCATCCAGGCTCGTCGCTCAAGGTAGATCGCCCTGGTAGTACGCCAGACGCCGCCTTGCTCGCGGATGCCGGGCGCTTGATTGCGGCGCGATCAAAGCTCGGATCGGCGGTTTCTCAACGAACCATCGAGCAGATTTTTGACTTCGTCGGAAAGTCTGTTCCGGAAGTTCTGAAAAAGCCGCCACCACCGCGCTCGCCGTCGGCGCCTCCACGGCAACCCCCGCCGCCGCCGCGTGCGCCGCCAACGCACTCACGACAACCCCCGCCACCGCCGTCCGCGCCGGCGCCGCGGCCATCCGCGGGCGCAGGATTGGTCCACCGTAAAAGGATCGCGCCATCTCAGAAGAAGCGCTCGACAGGTTCGCCAGTCGGGGTGCTGATGCTGGCTGTTGTCGGCATCGCAATCGTCTGGGGCGGCTGGACGATGTACCAAAAGATCGCCCCGCCAAGGCCGGAAGTTCTCTATGCCTCGCCGGGGAGGGGCGCTTCCGTCGTGAACGTCCGAAGCGGCGCTGGAACGGGTTTTGAGATCGTTGATCGGCTTCCGGCCGGGACGCCCGTCGAGCTCCGTGGCGGCGTAGAGACACGCCGAGGTCAGGGCTGGGTGGCAGTCAGGACGCCTAGCGGGAAAGATGGATACGTCAAGGAGACACTTCTGTCGCCCACGCCAAATGTCCAGACGGACTCTGCGGCAGAGCCGATACCCGATCATGTCGCGGGCGGTTGGCCAAATGATCGCTCTCGGCCAACGGATCATCCCGCTCCGGTCGCACCGGAGCGGCGGTCTTTGCCGCGACGGCCAGAGGTCGCGGACGCCGCGCCGTCGCAAGCGCCCCAGACGTCCTTTCGGATTCCGTCGCCGGTATGGGTGCAGCAGCCGAGCTTGGCCGATCTCGAACAGGCAATGCCGTACGCGGCAACTGCGGCCGAGCAGGACGGCGTTGTCGAGCTCGAATGCAGCGCGCTGGCCAGTGGTCGGGTCGGCGATTGCCGGGTGATGGAGGAGTCCCCTCGCGGCCTCGGATTCGGCGGCGCCGGACTTCGATTGACCGACCGTCTGCAGATGCAAAGTCAGATGCCTGACGGTCGGTCGGTTGCCGGCGGGCGGGTGCGGGTGAAATTCAGGTTCCAGTCCTGACGGCAAGGACTGCTCCGCCGCTACTCCATCGTCACGACCTTGTATTTGAAGGTCACGAGAATGTCGGCCCTGTAGCGGATACCGAGCGAGGACCCCTCCTGCACTGTCCGAGAGGTCCGGACGCGGGGCAGTCGGTGCGACTTGAAGGGGACGAGTTCCAGGTCCGTGGTCATCAGGCTGATCTTTGAAAGACCGGGCCCGGACGGCGGCAGGTAGCGGGCGGAAGCGTGCGTGAATTCCTTGCTCTTGTTGTTCAGGGTCAAGGTGAAGACGCTCCTCTCGGCCAGCTTCCTGGCCTTGGCGGGAAAATCCGGCGGTTCCTGGACCCGGCATTCGTAGGTCGTCGCGCCGGGCCGGCCGGGCACGACCACGCAGTCATAGAACTCTTCGCCCTCTTCCTTGCCCGCGACGGCGTATTCGCCGCTGGGGTGCTTCTTCCAGGCGGCCAGGGTGTCGCTCTGCAGCTTGGCGCATTGGCCTGTGGTGTTCCCGGTGCTGGTCCAGGGCTCGGCCTTGAAGGGATCGTAGGTGACGTGGCCGTCGCAGGTCTCGCTGTCGCCACCGACCGTCAGCTGACCCGTGATCCGCGCCGAAAACGAAAACTGCTCGCCCGGCTGGATCATCAGATCAGCGCTGGCCTTGCGAAGAGCGGGATTGTCGCTGCCGTCCTTCATCAACGGCTTTGGGCCTCGCTTCGCGGCGCTGTCGGCGGCGGACAGGGGGGCAAGGGCCAGAACAGCCGCCGCCAGGGATGTCAGGGCAGGTCTGAATCGGAGGATCACCGCCATCACTCCTCTAGGGATGTGGGCCGATCCTCAAGCGCCGGGGTGACAAATTCAAGCGTTCGTTGAACGCGCCGCCGTCACACGGCTTCCTAAAGCGAGAAACTCACGCCGCAGCCGCAGCTGCTCTTGGCGTTAGGGTTGCGCACCCGGAATTCGGCGCCGGCCAGTTCATCGACGAAGTCGATCTCCGAGCCCTTCAGCAGGCCCAGGGAGATGTCATCGACCAGGGCCACGGCCCCGTCGCGTTCGATCCGCAGATCCTCTGACTCGACCGCATCGACCAGGTCGAAACGGTACTGGAAGCCCGAGCAACCGCCGCCATCGACCGCCACACGAAGCATCAGCGGGCGCCCTTCGGCGGCGGCGATGGCGCGGATGCGGGCGGCGGCGGAGGAACTGAGGGTGACGGGCGTGGCGGTCATGCTGTGGAAAACTCTCGTATGCCCCTATATGTGCAACCCCGCGCCCGCTGAAAAGGGGCGCACGCTCGAAGGCATCAGATGACGTCCAGCTACACCGTCTTCCGCTCGCCCTATTCGGAAGTCCCCAAGGCGTCGCGCGGGCGGCTGTTCGCCGAGCCCGAGAGCCGCACCCGCAATCCCTTCGCCCGGGACCGCGACCGCATCATCCATTCGACCGCCTTTCGCCGGCTGAAGGAGAAGACCCAGGTCTTCGTCGCCCACGAAGGCGACCACTACCGCACCCGCCTGACCCACTCGCTGGAAGTGGCCCAGATCGCCCGCAGCCTGGCCGGGGCGCTGGGCCTCGACGCCGATCTGGCCGAAACCATCGCCCTGGCCCACGACCTGGGTCATCCGCCGTTCGGCCATGCCGGCGAGGACGCCCTCGACGACAGCATGAAGCCCTGGGGCGGTTTCGATCACAATGTGCAGACCTTCCGGGTGGTGACCGAACTCGAGCACCGCTACCCCGACTTCCTCGGCATCAACCTGACCTGGGAGACGCTGGAAGGGGTGATCAAGCACAACGGTCCGGTGACCGACAAACTGACCCGGCCCAGTTGGGCGGCGGTCACCCGCTTCAACGAGAAGATGGACCTGGAGCTGGGCGGCTGGGCTTCTGCGGAAGCACAGGTCGCCGCCCTGGCCGACGACATCGCCTACAACAATCATGATGTGGACGACGGCCTGCAGGCCGAACTCTTCCGTCTCGAGGAACTGCTGGAGGTGCCGCTCATCGGCCCGATCCTGCAAGGGGTGCGCAGCGAGCGGCCCGACCTCGACGACCGCATCACCCGGCTGGAGGCCGTGCGCCGCATGATCGGGGCGATGGTCGATGACGTCATGGGCGAGACGCTGAAGCGCGCCGCCGTCACCGGCGTGGCCAGCCCGTCCGACGTGCGGGGGCTCGATCAGGCCCTGGTCGCCTTCTCGCCGGACATGCTGGAGGACCTCGCCCGCCTGCGCGAATTCCTCTTCGAGCGCATGTATCGCCACTGGAAGGTCAACCGCACCCGCAGCCAGGCGCGCCGTATTCTGGCCGAGATGTTTTCGTTGTTCATGGCCGAACCCGAGGTGCTGCCCACCGAGTGGTTCGTGAAGTCGCAGAACCGCGACGAGGCCGGCCGAGCGCGGGTGGTGTGCGACTACATCGCCGGCATGACCGACCGATACGCCATCGAAGAGCATCGTCGGCTGTTTCAGTTGGAAACCTGGACCTGACTGGTCACGCGGGCGGTGTGATTCGATAGACTGGCGGGACGTTCCGGGCGATTCGCCCGTCTCTCGCGCATGCTCATCCGAGCGGAGCCCTGATGTCCGACTACAACCGCGGCGCCTACACCCCGCCCAGCCACGACGCCCCGCTGGCCTTCGACGCCCGCCGGCCGGTGCGCGGCGGCTCGCCGGCGCCGGTCACCCTGATCATCAGCGCCCTGGTGCTGGTGGTGCTGATCGCCGGGGCCTGGTTCATCTATCGCGACGGTTTCCGCGGGGCCGGCGATGCGCCCAAGGCTGTCGGCACGCCCGTTGCCGAGGCCAAGAGTGCACCGAAGGAAGAGGATCAGCCCTCCAACCCGGCCGACAAGCTGGTCATCTACAACGGCGAGGAAGGCGACGCGCCGCCGGCCTATGCGCCCGAGCCCGAAAAGCCGCTGCCCCGTCCGGAGGTCCCCGTGGTCGCCAAGGCCCCGGTGACGCCGGTAACCGCCGGCCCGGGCCTGAAGCCGGCGGTTCCGGCCTCGACGCCGAAGACCGCGCCCGTGACTCCGCCGCCGGCCAAGGTCGCCACCGCCCCCGTCGCCCCCGCGCCGACCCCGAAAGCCGCCGGTGGCAGCTTCCTGGTGCAGATCGGGGCCATGTCCTCGCCAGCCCTGGCCGACAAGGCCTGGAATGACGCCGCCGCCCTGTCGCCCGGCGCCGCCGCCGGCAAGGGCAAGAAGGTCGAAACCGTCGATAGCGGCGGCAAGACCCTCTACCGCACCTCGGTCACCGGCTTTTCGGACCGGGCCTCGGCCCAGGCCTTCTGCGACAAGCTGAAAGCGGCCGGGAAGAGCTGCTTCGTTCGGTGAGCGACAGCGCCGTCATCTTCGGCTGCGCCGGCAAGGCGCTGACCGCGCAGGAGGCGGCCTTCTTTCGGGAAGTCCGTCCCTGGGGGTTCGTGCTGTTCAAGCGCAATGTCGAGAGCCCGGACCAGGTCCGGGCGCTGACGGCGGCGCTGCGCGAGACCGTCGGCTGGCACGCCCCGATCCTGATCGACCAGGAGGGTGGCCGGGTGCAGCGCCTCGGCCCCCCGCACTGGGCCAAGTACCCGCCGGGCCGCGCCTATGGCGAGCTGAGCACGAACGATCCGCTGGTGAAGCGGGAGGTCACCCGGCTCGGCGCCCGCCTGATCGCCCATGATCTGCTGGGTCTCGGCATCAACGTCGATTGCGTGCCGGTCCTCGACGTGCCCCAGCGCGGCGCCCACGACATCATCGGCGACCGCGCCTATGGCGACACCGTCGCCGAGGTCGCGACCCTGGGCCGGGCGGCCGCCGAGGGCCTGATCGCCGGCGGGGTTCTGCCGGTCATCAAGCATATCCCCGGGCACGGGCGCGCGATGGCCGACAGCCACCATGACCTGCCCGTCGTCGATGCGCCGGCCGGTGAGCTCAGCGAGATCGACTTCGCGCCGTTCCGGGTCCTGTCCGACATGCCCATGGCGATGAGCGCCCATGTCGTCTTCACGGCGCTGGACGGCAAGCGGCCGGCCACCCAGTCGAAGACCGTCATCCTCGACGTCATCCGCGGCGACATCGGTTTCGGCGGCCTGTTGATGACCGACGACCTGTCGATGAAGGCGCTCAAGGGCGACTTCACCCAGCGGACCCGCGCGGCGCTCGCCGCCGGCTGTGACATGATCCTCCACTGCAACGGCGACATGGCCGAGATGGAGGGCATCATGAAGGGCGTCAGGCGTCTGTCGGGCCTCTCCAAACGGCGGGCCGAGGCGGCGCTCGCCCGGCTTGCCAAGGTTCCCGAACCCTTCGACGTCAAGGACGCCCGCGCCCGCTTCGACGCGGCCTTCGAAGGGAAGTTCGCGGCATGAGCGACAGCTTCCAGCCCATCCTCGACTTCAAGGCCGCCAATGAGGCGGCTGAGGACGGCGAGGCCCTGATCGTCGACGTCGATGGCTACGAAGGGCCGCTGCATGTGCTGCTGGCCCTGGCGCGCAGCCAGAAGGTCGATCTGATGCAGCTGTCGATCACCCGGCTGGCCGAACAGTATCTGGCCTTCGTGCATCAGGCCCGCCGGCTGCGCTTCAGCCTCGCCGCCGACTATCTGGTGATGGCCGCCTGGCTGGCCTACCTGAAATCCCGCCTGCTGCTGCCGCGTCCCGACAAGGGGCGGGGCGACGAGCCGCCGGCCGAGGAGATCGCCGCCAACCTGGCCTTCCGCCTGGCCAAGCTGGACGCCATGCGCAAGGCTTCCGACGCCCTCAACATCCGCCCGCGCCTGAAGCGCGACGTGTTCGTCCGGGGCGACCCCGAACAGGTGAAGGTGGTCGGTTCCGGCCGTTTCGAGGGCGATCTCTACCAGCTGATGAGCGCCTACATTCAACAGCGGCGGCGCGAGCACTACCGCACCTATCGGCCCGAGGTTCCGGTCGCCTACGGGCTGGAAGACGCGCGGGGGCGCTTGCGCGAATTGCTACCCGAGCTGGACCGCTGGACGGCGCTGCAGGGCATCGCCCCGATGCCGGATGACGAGCTCGGCCCCAGCCGGGCCAGCTATCTGGCCTCGACCCTGTCGGCCAGCCTTGAGCTGGTCAAGGAGGGCGCCTTGCAGGCCCGGCAGATGGAGGCCTTCGCCGACCTCTATCTGAAGGTCCGCACCGGTCGTCCGGAGGCCGCCCTGTGAGCGACCATATCCAGCGTTGCGTCGAGGCCCTGCTGTTCGCGGCCGCCGAGCCGCTCAGCGAAGCCGATCTCGCCCGCCGCCTGCCCGAGGGCGCCGATCCGGCCGCCGCCATCCGAGCCCTGCGCGAGCAGTATGAGGGCAGGGGGGTCGAACTGGTCGAGGTGGCCGGCCGCTGGCGGCTGCAGACCGCCGCCGATCTCGCCTTCCTGATGACCGAGGAGCGGGAGGAGCCCCGCCGCCTGTCCAAGGCCGCCCAGGAAACGCTGGCCATCATCGCCTACCACCAGCCGGTGACCCGGGCCGAGATCGAGGCCGTGCGCGGGGTGCAGGCCAGCAAGGGCACGCTCGACGTGCTGCTGGAGCTGGGCCTTGTGCGCATGCGCGGCCGCCGACGCACGCCTGGCCGGCCCGTCACCTACGGCACCACCGACCTCTTCCTCGAGCACTACGGCCTGGCGTCTCTGGGCGATCTGCCGGGCATGACCGACATGAAGGCGCTCGGTTTGCTCGACATGAACCTGCCGCCAGGCTTCTCGGTGCCCGACCCCAGCGTGGCCGGCGATGCGCTCGAGGACGAGGAGCAGCTGGACCTCGATGTCGATGCGCCGGAGTTCGTCCAGGACTATGTGGGCGAGGAGTGAGGCCTCTCGCCGCACTTTCGCCTAACGCGGCTTTCATTTGGCCCCCCGGGCGATCCGCGCCTATATAGGCGTCAAGCATTCGAGACCTGCCGCCCAGGGGCGGCAAACAGGAGCAGTTTTCAGATGGGCAGTTTCAGCGTCTGGCACATCGTCATCGTTCTGGGCCTCGCGGCCCTGCTGTTCGGCGGCCGTGGAAAGCTGTCGGGCCTGATGGGTGATGCGGCCAAGGGCATCCGCGCCTTCCGCGACGGTCTGAAGGGCGAAGAGGAGGTCGTCGTCGAGGAAGAGCCGGCCAAGCCGCTGCCGAGCGCCAAGACCACCACCACGACCGCTCGCAAGAAGAGCAACATCGTCAACTGACGACTGGCTTCATCGGGGCTTGATCGCTCCTGCTCCAACGCCTTAAGGCGCGCCCCATGCTTTCGCCTGATATCGGCGTCTCCGAGATGATCCTTGTGGCGGCTATCGCCCTGATCGTCGTGGGACCCAAGGACCTGCCGTTGCTGATGCGCCGCGTCGGGCAGTTCATCGCCCGTCTCCGGGGGATGGCCAACGAATTCCGCGCCAGCTTCGAGGACATGGCTCGCCAGTCCGAGCTCGAGGACCTGCGCAAGGAGGTCGAGGCCATGCGGTCTGGCCAGTTCGCCCCGACCATCCACGATCCCAACATCGATCAGGTCTTCGCTGAGATCGACAGCGGACTGAAGACGGGCCAGGTCAGCCTGTCCCCGGCCATCACCGTCGATCCGCCGGCCGAGCCCGAAGCCACCAAGCCGGCTCGCAAACCGCGCGCCAAGGCGGCTCCGAAAGCCGAAGCCGACTTGCCGCCGCCGGCCCCCCGGAAGCGGGTATCGAAGAAGGCTATCGTCGAGGGCGGCGAGGCGGCGGGTGGCATCGTCCAGGCGCCCAAGCGCAAACGCGCCCGTAAGACTGGGACTGTCTCGTGATCAACGACGAAGCCGAAATCGAGGCCTCGCGCGCGCCGCTGCTCGATCACCTGATCGAATTGCGCAGTCGGCTGATCATCAGCCTGATCGCCGTGTTTATCGGGTTCTGCGTCTGTTTCTATTTCGCCGACCCGATCTTCAAGTTCCTGATCCACCCGTTCGAAATCGCCAACGGCCTGTTCTCCGCCCAGCGGAGCAACGGCGCAAAGCACGGCCCGTTCGATCTGATCCTGGCGCTGATCAACCAGACGCCGACGACGGGCGGCAATCAGCTGCGGCTGATCTATACCGCCGCGCTGGAGCTGTTCTTCGCCAAGCTGAAAGTCGCCGGCTTCGGGGCCCTGATCGCCGCCTTCCCGATCATCGCCTGGCAGCTCTACCGCTTCATCGCCCCGGGGCTTTATCGCCGCGAGCGCTACACCGTGCTGCCGTTCCTGGTCGCCTCGCCGGTGCTGTTCACGATCGGCGCGGCGCTGGTCTACTACGTCATGCTGCCCTTCGTGCTCTGGTTCTCCCTCAGCCAGCAGATCTCGACGGGCGGGGTCACGGTCGAACTGACGCCGAAGGTCGACGAGTATCTGTCTCTGGTCACGACCCTGGTTCTGGCTTTCGGGCTTTGCTTCCAGTTGCCGGTGGTCCTGACCCTGGCGGGCCTGGCTGGCCTGATCAGTTCGAAGGCCCTGCGCTCCGGCCGCCGCTACGCCATCCTGGGGATTGCCGTCGTCGCCGCCATCGTCACCCCGCCCGACCCGATCAGCATGCTGATGCTGGCCGGACCGATCGTGCTGCTGTACGAAATTTCCATCTGGTGCGTCTGGCTGATCGAGCGGCGTCGCAAGAAGGAAGACGAAGACGCCGATCTGGCCGTCATCAACTAGGGCGCGCCGCCGTTGCCTGCGCAGGGGCGAGCCTATAGGTTCCGCCTCCAATTCCCTCCCATCGGAGTCTTTCGTTCGTGGTCGATGTTTTTGAAGAGGTCGAGGAGCAGCTCCGCACCGAGCGTTACCTCGCCCTGGCCAAGCGGGCCGCGCCGTGGGTCGGCGCCCTGGTCGCGACGGTGGTCGTGGTCGTCGGCGGCGGCTGGGGCTGGACCACCTACCAGAATTCCCAGGCCGACAAGGCCTCGGTGACGCTCAGCAAGGCCGCCGAGGCCCAGCAGCAGCGCGACGAGTCCGGCGCCTTCGCCAAGTACGGTGAAGTCGCCAAGTCCGGCACCGGCCCCTACAAGACCCTGGCCCTGCTCAACCAGGCCGGCATGCGCCTGGACGCCGGCGCCACGGACGAGGCGGTGAAGCTGTTCGACCAGGCCGCCAAGACCGCGCCGAACGCCATGGTCGCCGACTTCGCCTCGCTGCGCGCCGTCTACGCCCTGCTCGACACGGCCCCGACCGCCGACCTCGAAAAGCGCATCGCCACCCTCAGCGGCGACAAGCGGCCCTTCCGCATGCAGGCCAAGGAAGCGCTGGCCTTCCTGCGTCTGCGCGACGGCAAGTTCAAGGACGCCCGGTCGGAGTTTGTCATTCTGCAACAGAATTTCGACTCCACCGAAGGCATGCGTGAGCGGGCCAAGGCGGCGGTGTCGATGATCGACAGCGGCGGGGCCAAGGCCATGGCCGACGCGGCCAAGCTGGCCGCCACCCTGCCGCCGCCGTCGCAGATGCAGCTGCCGCCTGGCATGCAACTGCCGCCGGAAGCCGGCGGAGCGCCGCAGTAATGGGCGGGACAGGCGGCGAGGCTCGCCTCAAATCCGCCGTGTCCCTGCTTGATTCCCAAGGCGCGGGGGCGGCGACAGCCACCTCCGCGCGTTCATCCTCTTCGCCCCGGGTAGGCTCTTCCATGATTGCAAGTCGCGGCTTCCTGACCGCCGTCGTCCTTGGCCTGGCGGTGACCGCCGCCGGCTGCTCGACCGTGTCCGGCACGG
Source organism: Caulobacter sp. NIBR1757 (assembly GCF_027912495.1). GTDB lineage: Bacteria > Pseudomonadota > Alphaproteobacteria > Caulobacterales > Caulobacteraceae > Caulobacter. Next base: position 1,615,330 of record NZ_CP115463.1, read on the forward strand.
TGGACCGGCTCAATCCCTTCAAGCCGAAGGACGTGAAGGACGAGGCCGCCGACGGCCGGCGCATCTCGGTCATCGCCTTCGACGAGAAGGTGGTCGTCGCCGAGGAACTGGCCGGCCAGGACTTCTTCCTGCCGCCGGCCGCCGCCGTGCCGACCTGGCCCAATCCCGGCGGTCCGGCCGACACCCTGACCGAGAACGTCGAGGCGGCGCCGGCCTTCGACGTCGCCTGGAAGCGCAGCTTCGGCAAGGGCTCCAACGCCAAGGTCCACGTCACCGCCCCGCCGGTCATGGCCGACGGCAAGGTCTTCGTGATGGACGCCGAAGCCGACGTCGTCGCCCTCGACGCCAGCACCGGCGCCCAGCTTTGGAAGCAGCGCCTGAAATCCGACAACCGCCGCGACAAGGTCGGCTTCGGCGGCGGTGTCGCCTATGCCAACGGCAAGGTCTACGTCTCGTCGGGCTACCGCTTCGTCGCCCAGCTGGACGCCAATACCGGCGCTGTCGGCTGGCGCCAGGACGTGGCCTCGCCGATCCATGGCGCGCCCACCGTGCACGGCGGCAAGGTCTTCGCCATCAGCACCGACAACGAACTGCTGAGCTTCGACACCGCCACCGGCAACCCGACCTGGAACTTCCAGGCCCTGGTCGAGCCGGCCCGCATCCTGTCGGCCTCCAGCCCGACCGCCGCGGGCGATGTCATCATCGCCGCCTTCGCCTCGGGCGAACTGGTCGCCATGCGCTCGGGCAACGGCAACGACCTGTGGAACAACGCCCTGTCGCGCGCCAGCCGCACCAACGCCCTGTCGGAAATTCGCGACGTGGCCGGCCGTCCGGTGGTCTTCAAGGGCGACGTCTTCGCCGCCAGCCATTCGGGCGTGTTCGCCGCCATCGACCTGCGTTCGGGCCAGCCCCGCTGGTCCGTTCCGGTCGCCTCGATCACCACCCCCTGGCCGGCCGGCGACGTGGTCTACATCATCAGCCTGGCCGGCGAGGTGCTCTGCGTTTCCCGCGACAGCGGCAAGGTGCACTGGATCAAGGACCTCAACGCGGGGATCAAGAAGACCAAGGACCGGAAGCTGTTCTTCGGTCCGATCATGGCCTCCGACCGCCTGATCGTCGTCTCCAGCGACGGCCGCGCCCTGGCCTTGAACCCCAAGACCGGCGAGGTCACCAAGACCATCAAGCTGGGCAGTCCGGCCCTGATCACCCCGATGGCGGCGAACGGCATGGTCTATGTCGTCACCGACAAGGCCGAGCTGGTCGCGATCCGCTAAACGTACGGAAAACTTGTAATTTGGCGGTGGTTCTGCCAAGAGCCGCCGCCTCTTTGCATTTTGAACCAGCCCGTCCGACCGCCGGATTGACTTGCTGTCGTTCCGGAAGGCCCACTAACCGCCATGGCCCTGAAACTCGCAATCGTCGGCCGACCCAACGTCGGCAAGTCCACGCTGTTCAACCGGCTGGCGGGCAAGAAGCTCGCCATCGTCGACGACCGGCCCGGCGTCACCCGCGACCGCCGCTTTGCCAGCGGCCACATCGGCGACATGAACCTCAGCCTGGTCGACACCGCCGGCTTCGAGGATGTCGATGACGACACCCTGGAGGCGCGCATGCGCCGCCAGACCGAGCTGGCCATCGACGAGGCCGACGTCTGCCTGTTCCTGATCGACGCCCGCGAAGGCATCACCCCGCTGGACGAGGTGTTCGCCGAGATCCTGCGTCGCCGCGACAAGCCGGTGCTGGTCGGCGCCAACAAGGCCGAGGGCAAGCAGGGCGACCCCGGCATCGCCGAGGCCTGGACCCTGGGCTTCGGCGAGCCGATCCCGATCAGCGGTGAGCACGGCGAGGGCATGGCCGACCTCTATGCGGCCCTCGTCAACATCGCGCCCGAGCACCAGGACGACGACCCGGACGACGAGGGCGACAAGCCCGTCCGCCTGGCCATCGTCGGCCGCCCCAACGCCGGCAAGTCGACCCTGGTCAACGCCCTCATCGGCGAGGACCGCATGCTGACCGGCCCCGAGGCCGGCATCACCCGCGACTCCATCTCGGTGGAATGGGAGTGGGAGGGCAAGAAGGTCCGCCTGGTCGATACCGCCGGCCTGCGCAAGAAGGCCAGGATCCAGGAGAAGCTCGAGCAGCTGTCGGTGTCCGACAGCATCCGCACGATCGTCTATGCCGAAGTCGTCCTGCTGGTCATGGACGCCACCCATCCCTTCGAGGTGCAGGACCTGCAGCTGGCCGACCTGGTCGAGCGGGAAGGCCGCTCGCTGGTCTTCGTGCTGGCCAAGTGGGACCTGGTCGAGGACCAGGCCGAAACCCTGAAGAATTTCAAGGAACACGCCGAGCGCATGCTGCCCCAGGTGCGCGGCGCGCCGGTCGTGGCCCTCTCGGCGGAGACCGGTTTCGGCCTCGACAAGCTGATGCCAGCTGTCATCAAGACCTACACCAACTGGTCGACCAAGGTGAAAACCCGCGACCTCAACGACTGGCTGGCCATGGCCATCCAGCGTCACCCGCCGCCCGCCGTCAACGGCAAGCGCATCAAGCCGAAATACGTCGCCCAGACCAAGGCCCGGCCGCCGACATTCGTGATGTTCTCCAGCCGCGCCAGCCAGATGCCCGAGCATTACCGGCGCTATCTGATCAATTCGATCCGGGAGAGCTTCGACCTGCCGGGCGTGCCGATCCGCATCACCATCAAATCGGGCGCCAACCCCTATGCCGACGCCGATGGCGACAAGCGGCCGATGGGCTCGGGCACCAAGCGCGGCCCGCGCGAGAAGCCCAAGAAGCTGGGCGTCAGCGAGAACGCCAAGGAAGCCAAGCAGGCGCGGGTCAAGAAGGCCAACAAGGCCAAGCGCCAGGCCAAGGAGGCGGCCAACCCCGTCGCCGCCAAGCCGGTGATCCGCTCGCGCACCCAGAAGCCCGGCCGTCTGAAGTAGAGGCGCCTCAGGTCGCCTTGAAGACCACCGTCTCGGGAATGGCCGGCAGGTCTGCCTTCTGCGCCAGCTCGACGAAGAGCGGCCCCAGCGCCGAGGGCTCCGGCAGGTCCAGCGGATCCTCGCCCGGGAAGGCTTCGGCCCGCATGCGGGTCCGCACCGCGCCCGGATCCAGCAGGATGGCGCGAATGGCCGTCTGCTCCAGCTCGTCGCCCCAGCATTTCACCAGCGCCTCCATGCCGGCCTTGCTGGCCGCGTAGGGGGCCCAGAAGGCCTTGGGGCGGGCCACCCGGCCGGTTGTCACGAAGATGGCCCGGCCCATGTCGGAGGCCCTCAGCAACGGCTCGAACGAGCGGATCAGCCGCCATGTGGCGGTGAGGTTGACCGCGATGGTCTGGTCCCAGCTCTTGGGCTCGACATGGCCGGTCGGCGACAGGCCGCCCAGCACGCCGGCGGCATGCACCACGATGTCCAGCCTTCCGAACCGTTCGAACAGATGGCCGCCCAGCGGATCGAGGCCTTCGGGCTGGCGCAGATCGATCGGAACCAGCGTGGCGCGCTGACCCGTGCTGGTGAAGATGGTGTCGTCGAGCGCTTCCAGGGCCCCCTGTGTGCGGCCGAGCGCGATGACATGGGCGCCGGCCTGGGCCAGCGCGATGGCGGCGGCCTGGCCGATGCCGCGGGTGGCGCCGGTGACCAGCGCGATCTTGTCCTGGAGCGGAAGAGTCATGGCCGGCTGTCTAGCGGATTTGGCCTTGAAGTCACGCCTCTTCCGGCCGTTCGGCGTATCGCCGCGCCAGCCAGGCGCAGGCCAGCAGCTGCAGCTGGTGGAAGATCATCAGCGGCACGATCATCACCCCGGCCACGGCCGGCGCGAACAGGATGGCGGCCATCGGCGCGCCGGTGACGAGACTCTTCTTGGAGCCGCAGAAGGTCAGGACGATGCGGTCGGCCATGGAAAAGCCGAGCCGCTTGCCGAGCAGGCTGGAGAGGGCCAGCACCAGGACCAGCAGGCCGGCGCAGAGCAGGGTGACGACGATCAGCTCCGGCGCCGACACCCGCGTCCAGACTCCCTCGACCACGGCATGGCTGAACGCGGCGTAGACCACCAGCAGGATCGAGCCGCGATCGACATAGGAGACGAGTTGCTTTTGGCGTTCAAGGACCGGCGCGACCCAGGTGCGCAGGAGCTGGCCGGCAATGAACGGGGCCAGCAGCTGCAGGGCGATGTCGGTCGCGGCCTCCAGGCCGGGCCCCGTCCCCTGCGCATGCATGGTCAGGCCGACCAGCAGCGGCGTCACCGCCATGCCCAGCAGGTTGGAGGCCGAGGCCGCGCAGACGGCGGCGGCGACATTGCCGCGCGCCAGGGCGGTGAAGGCGATCGACGATTGCACGGTCGAGGGCAGGCAGCAGAGGAATAGCAGGCCGAGCGCCAGCGGCGCTGGCAGGATCGAGGTTGGGATCAGGCCCATGGCCAGGCCCAGCAGCGGGAACAGCACGAAGCTGACTCCCAGCACCGCCAGGTGCAGCCGCCAGTGGGTGACGCCGGCGATCACCGCCTCGCGCGACAGCTTGGCCCCGTGCAGGAAGAACAGCAGGGCGACGACGCCCTTGGTCACCGGCGACAGCAGGTCGGACGCCACCCCCCGCGCCGGCGCCAGCGAGGCGAGCACCACAACCGCCAGCAGCGCCAGCATGTAGGGATCGAGGCGAAAGCTCTTCATCGGCTGTTCACGGTGGCTGTTGTGTCCTCGAGGCCGAAAATCCGCGTTCTGTCGGAAACCTGACGGAAAGCGGAAACCTGTATCGTCGTGGGGCGTTAGCCGGGTCGAAGGAGTTAGATACGGTCGCGATGACAGCCCGAGTGTTGATTGTCGAGGATGAAATCCTCACCGCCATGGAACTGGAAGCCGTGTTGAGCGAGCGTGGGTTCGAGGTCGTGGGCATCGCCCAGGACGCCGCCTCCGCCCGGGCGTTGGCGGCTGGTTGCCGGATTGACGTCGCCTTGGTGGACGTGAACCTGCGCGACGGCCGCACCGGCGTCAGCCTCGGCGCCGAACTGGCCCGCGATCGGTCGGCCAAGGTCATCTACCTCACCGCCCACCCGCTGCCCTCGCATGAGCGCCCGGCCGGCGTCGTCGGCCTGCTGACCAAGCCCAGCGACGAAACCTCGGTCGTCTCGGCCCTCGACTACGCCCTGTGCCGTCACGAGAACCTGCTGCCCCCGCCGCCGGCGCTTCAGCTGTTCCACTAGCCCTCAACGCCGTCATCCTCGGGCTTGTCCCGAGGATGACGACGGTGGGGGAGGGGACGCGCGCGGCCTACTTCCCGCGGTTCAAGCTCGCCAGCGGCAGCGCCAACGTCACCGCCAGGCCCTCCGGTCGCCAGTCGCGGCTCAGCTTGCCGCCCAGCTGCGTCTCGACGCTCAGCTTCGACAACGTCGAGCCGAACCCCTCGGTCATCGCCGCCCCCTTGATCCGCGGGCCGCCGGTCTCGGCCCATTCGACGATCAGGTCGAGCCTGGTCCGCCGGCAGGTGATGGTCACCCGGCCTTCGGGCTTCGAGAAGCCGCCGTACTTGGCGGCGTTGGTCGCCAGCTCGTGGAAGATCAGCGCCAGGGGCGTCGCCGCCTGGTCGTCGATCTCGGCCTCGTCGCCGACAATCCTCACCCGCTCGGGGTCGTCGGTGCCGTAGGGCTTCAACAGCTCGGTCAGCAGTTCCGACAGCCGCGTCGATCGCGCCGCCTGGCCGGCCACCGCGTGCGGCCGCACGAAGTCATGGGCCCGACCGAGCGAGACGATCCGCTCGCGCAGGTCCTTGGCGAACCCCGCCGCGTCCGGAAACCGCCGCGCCGACAGGGCGACCAGGCCGGAGATGACCGAAAAGATGTTCTTGATCCGGTGGCTGAGCTCGCGGCTCAGCAGCGTCTCCGCCTCGGCCATGCGCTTGTGATCGTGGATGTCGGTGCAGGTGCCGAACCAGCGGGTGATGGCTCCGCCGGCGTCCCGCACGGCCCGGGCCCGGCCGAGGGTCCAGCGGTACTCGCCGCTGTGATGGCGCAGGCGGTATTCGACCTCGTAGGGTTCGCCGCTGTCCAGCGACCTGCGCCAGGCCGCCCAGGCCCGCGCCTGGTCGTCGGGATGGAACATGCCGTTCCAGCCCTCGCCATCGGTCGAACCGGCCGGCACGCCGGTGAACTCGTACCAGCGGGCATTGTAGTAGTCGTGATGGCCGTCGGGCCGCGTCGACCAGAGCATCTGCGGCATGCTGTCGGCCATGGCCCGGAACTGCGTCTCGCGCTCGACCCGCCAGGCCAGCGCCTGGCGCAGGTCCAGCAGGCTCATGACCTGCCGCGCCAGGCTCTGCAGCGCCTTGCCCTGGCCGGCCGTCAGCCCGCCCGGCCGCGCCTCCCGGTCCAGCACGCAGAGGGTTCCCAACGCCTCGCCGGTCTGGCTGCGGAGCAGCGCGCCGGCGTAGAAGCGGAAATGCTCGGGGCCAGTGACCAACGGCCCGTCGGCGAAGCGCGGGTCCTCGGCCATGTCGGTGACCTGGTACAACGGCTGGTCCTGGGCGATGGCGTGGGTGCAGACCGAGATGTCGCGGGGGGTCTGGGGCGGGTCGAAACCGCAGGTCGACTTGAACCACTGCCGGTCCCTGTCGACGAGGCTGATGAGCGCCACCGGCGCCTCGCAGATCTGTGCGGCCAGCGCCGTCAGATCGTCGAAAGCCTGCTCCGGACCGGTGTCCAGAATCCGGTAGCTGTCCAAAGCGTTCAGCCGCCGGATTTCGTCCTGATCATCGATCATGCGGCCTCAAAGCGCGTCTCCTCGAAGCGATAGAATACGCTGGGCCGCCCGAGGTTGCGTGCCGGAGTTCCCTTGATGGAACTTTTGTCGCGGGCCCTGTGCGCTAGGCGCTGACCAGGAACGACAGCTGGCGGCCGCCGTCGGCGTCGGCCTGCGCCAGCTCGCGATCAGTCAGGCGGGTGGGGTAGTCACCGGTGAAATAGTGGTCGGTGAACTGCGGGTTGACCGGGTCGCGTGCTCCGACGCCGAGCGCCTCGTACAGGCCCTCGACGCTGAGGAAGCCCAGCGAATCCACTTCCAGGAACCTGGCCATCTCTTCCAGCGATTGGGTCGCCGCCAGCAGCTTGTCCCGCTCCGGCATGTCGATGCCGTAGAAGTCCGGCCATTTGATCGGCGGCGAGGCGCTGCGCAGGTGCACCTCCCTGGCGCCGGCCTCGCGGACCATGCGAACGATCTTGCGGCTGGTGGTGCCCCGCACGATAGAATCGTCGATCAACACCACCCGCTTGCCTTCGATGACGGCGCGATTGGGGCTGTGCTTCATGCGCACGCCCAGCTCCCGCACCCCTTGCGTCGGCTGGATGAAGGTGCGGCCGACATAGTGGTTGCGGATGATGCCCATCTCGAAGGGCACGCCGCTCTGCTGGGAATAGCCGATCGCCGCCGGCACGCCGCTGTCGGGCACCGGCACCACGACGTCGGCGTCCGGGCCGCTTTCGATGGCCAGGCGGGCGCCCATCTTCTTGCGCACGTCATAGACCGAGCGGCCGTCGACGACGCTGTCGGGTCGGGCGAAGTAGACCAGTTCGAAGACGCAGGGCCGGGCGCGCACCGCCGGGAAGGGCCGCAGGGACTCGATGCCGGTGTCGTCGATGATGACCATCTCGCCGTGCTGGATGTCGCGCACGAAGCGGGCGCCGATCATGTCCAGCGCGCAGGTCTCGGAGGCCAAGACCGGCTTGCCGGCCAGGTCGCCCAGCACCAGCGGCCGGATGCCCAGCGGGTCACGCACCCCGATCAGCTTTTTGTTGGTCAGGGCGATCAGGGCGTAGCCGCCTTCGATCTGGCTGATGGCGTCGATGAAGCGGTCGACGAAGCGCGCCTTCCGGCTGCGGGCCAGCAGGTGGAGGATGACCTCGCTGTCGCTGGTCGACTGGAAGATGGCCCCGTCGCTGACCAGGCGGTCGCGCAGGGTGTGAAAGTTGGTCAGGTTGCCGTTGTGGGCCAGGGCGACGCCGCCGGCCTCCAGGTCGGCGAACATCGGCTGCACGTTGCGGAAGGCGCTGCCGCCGGCCGTGGAATAGCGGGTATGGCCGATGGCGCACTTGCCGGGCAGCCGCTCGACGAGATCCTGGCCGGTGAAGGCGTCGCCGACCCGCCCGACGTGGCGCTCGGTATAGAAGCGTTCGCCGTCGAAGGCGGCGATGCCACAGGCCTCCTGGCCCCGGTGCTGCAGGGCGTGCAGGCCGAGCGCCGCGACCGCCGAGGCCTCGGCCACGCCATAGACGCCGAACACCCCGCATTCGAGGCGCAGTTGGTCGTCGTCGGGGTCGCGGTGATCGGCCGGGTTCCAGACGGGGCTCGAGGGGGTCATCGGCTCTTCTCCACGGCGTCGTCCATCGCCTTGCGTTCGTCGTCGCTATAGCCCGCTCCGTCGCGGACCGCATCCTTAACCGCCGGGGCGACCTTGCCGGCGGCCGCGAAGGCGCTGGGTGCGAAGGCTTTCAGCACCTTTCCGGCCGCGACGGTCAGGGGATAGAGCCTGGCCTCCGACACCCATTTGGGCGGGCCGTTCTCGGCGCCGGCCATCTGCACAAGTAGGGTGAAGGCGCCCAATATCACCATCGCCCGGATGAGACCGAACGCCGCGCCGATCACCCGGTCGATCGTGCCCAGCGCCCCGGCGCTCTGCACCCGGCTGGTGATCTGGCTGGAAACGATCTTCAGGATCAGGAAAACAACGACGAAAACAATCAGCAGGGCGGCGGTCACCGCCGCCCAGTCGGGACTCATCATGCCGCGCAGCACCGGGGCGGTGAAGCGCAGGCAGACAATGGCGATCAGGGCGGCGATGACGAACGCCAGCATCCCTGTCAGTTCCCGGGTGGCGCCGCGCATGAAGGCGGTGAGGGCGCTGACGATCAGCAGCAGGCCAGCCAGGACGTCGAACAGGGTCAAGGGGTGGTCCATCTCTGCTGGCCGATGCGGTCGATGGCCTCAGCCAGCCGCGACACGCCGGTGACGGGCAGGGAGTCGCCGGCCCCGTTCGGGGCCAGGGCGCGGCCGAAGCCCAGCTTGGCCGCTTCCTTCAGGCGTGATTCCATGCGGCCCACGGGCCTCACGTCGCCGGAAAGGCTGATTTCGCCAAACACCACGCAGTCCTGCGGCAGGGGTTCATCCAGTGCGGAGGAGGCCAAGGCCGCGGCCGCGGCCAGGTCGGCCGCCGGTTCGCTGATCCTCAGCCCCCCGGCGACGTTCAGATAGACGTCCCGGTTGCCAAAACCAAGGCCGCATCGCGACTCAAGCACGGCAAGCACCATGGCCAGGCGCCCGGAATCCCATCCGACCACCGCCCGGCGCGGATTGCCGCCCGAACTGGGGGCCACCAGGGCCTGGAATTCGACCAGCACAGGTCGACTGCCCTCGATGCCGGCGAACACCGCCGCCCCGGCCGAGCGCTCGGCCCCGTCGTGCAGGAACAGCGCCGAGGGGTTCTTCACCTCGCTCAGGCCGATGTCGCCCATCTCGAAGACGCCGATCTCGTCGGTCGCCCCGAAGCGGTTCTTGGCCCCGCGCAGCACGCGGAAGGGATAGCCGCGCTCGCCCTCGAAGCTGAGCACCGCATCGACCAGATGCTCGACCACCCGCGGCCCGGCGATCTGGCCGTCCTTGGTGACGTGGCCGACCAGGATGACCGCCACCCCCTTCTTCTTGGCGAACCGCACCAGTTCCTGGGCGCAGGATCGTACCTGGGTCACCGAACCGGGCCCCGCCTCATGGGCGTCGGACCACATGGTCTGGATGGAATCGATGACCACGAGGTCGAACGGCTCCTTCTTCAGGCCCTCGAGGATGTCCCGCAGCGAGGTCTCGGCCGCCAGCTTGACCGGCGCCTGGGCCAGCCCCATCCGCCCGGCCCGGCCGCGCACCTGTTCGACGGCCTCTTCGCCGGAGATGTAGGCGCACCGCGCCCCCCTCAGGGAAGCCTGGGCCACCACCTGCAGCAGCAGCGTCGATTTCCCCACCCCCGGATCGCCGCCGACCAGGATGGCCGATCCCGGCACCACGCCGCCGCCGCACACCCGGTCGAACTCATCGACGCCGGTGATGATCCTGGGCGGGGAGGGGGTGTCGCTTTCCAGCCCCTCGAAGACCAGACCGCCCCGACGGGCGCTCTTCGACGGCGCCAGCGCCCCCGGCAGTTTGCTGGTCAGCTCCTCGACCAGACTGTTCCAGGTCCCACAGGCCGGGCACTGCCCCTGCCACTTGGGCGAAACCCCACCGCAGGACTGGCAGACATAAAGGGCGCCGTCGCGGGCCATGGCGTTTCCGATTCGGGATGATGGAAGGATAGCGCGTCCTGCGCCCGGGGTCCGACCCTATGGCATGTTCCGGTTTTGTTCAAGCTTGGCTGGGGGCGTGTTCGTCGCGCTCGCGGCTGGCGAAGTCCGGCAAGCACCCTGCGCGGCGAACACGTCCCCTCCGCGCAATCCCTTACGCCCAAAGGCCTCGCGACCACTCGCCGATACGGTTTCTTAAGTGTCCCCGGTATCAACTTCAGTTTGTGTTGGGGGTTTCCGGAATGGACAGCCTGAACCCAGGCTCCGTGGATGCGGAGGCGCCCGCGCTGAGCGGATGCGCCTTCGACGCCGCGACTCTCGACTTCCTGTTTCCCTGCCGCTTCGAGGTCCGCGAGGACCTGTCGATCCAGGCGCCCGCGCCGCGCCTGCTGGTCCTTGCCCCGCGCATCGCCGGCGCCGTGCTGACCGAGGCCTTCATCATCGAGGCGGCGGCCCATGTCACCAGCTTCGCCGATCTGGCGGCCCTCGACCGCACCAGCGTCATCCTGCACTCCCGAACCGACCCGGGTCTCAGGCTGCGCGGCGCCATCTCGATCCAGCCGGGCGGCCGGGTGATGTTCCTGACCGCCCAGGCGGCCTGCGAGGAGCAGCTGGCGTCAGGCCTCGACCCGGCCAACGTCTCGCCGCTTGACGGCGCCGCCGACATGACCGGCGCGCTGCGCGAACAGGCCGAGGCCACCCGCGAGGCCGAGACGGTGATCACCGCCCTCGCCAAGGCGCGCGACGACGCCATCGCCCGCCAGGAATTCTTCGACGCCATCGTTCAGATGCTGCCCGCCATCCTGATGGTGAAGGATGCCCGCGACGGCCGCTATGTGCTGGTCAATCGCGCCGCCGAGGAAATGCTGGGGGTCCAGGCCGAGGCCCTGCTCGGCCGCAACGTCCACGAACTCTTCCCGCCCGAGGAGGCCAGGGCTTTCTCCGACGAGGACCAAGCCGTCATCGCCTCCGGCAAGATGACCGTCGTCGAGGAAGAGACCGTCACCACCGCCGCCCGCGGCAAGCGCATCTTCACCACCAAGAAGGTCGCCACCTACGGCGAGGAGGGCGCCCACCATATCGTCACCGTCGGAGAGGACGTCACCGAGCGCATCGAGATCCGCGAGGCCCTGCACGCCGCGCTGGCGGCGGCCGAGGAAGCGGCCCTTTCCAAGAGCGTCTTCCTGGCCAACATGAGCCACGAGATCAGGACGCCGCTGAACGGCATCGTCGCAATCGCCGACATCCTGCAGCGCGAGGATCTGCTGCCCCGCGTCCGCGACATGGTGAACATCATCAGCGCCTCGGGCGAGACGCTGGAGCGCCTGCTCAGCGACATCCTCGACCAGGCCCGCATCGAGAGCGGCCAGATCACCATCGAGACCGCGCCCTTCCACCTCGGCGAAATGGTCCGCGCCACCGCCGCGCTCGGCGAGCTCAAGGCCAGCGAAAAGGGCGTCGCCCTCAACATCGACCTGTCGCCGGAAGTCGATGTCGGCGTCGAGGGCGACATGGTCCGGGTCCGCCAGATCCTCACCAACCTGGTCAGCAACGCCGTCAAGTTCACCGAACATGGCGAGGTCAAGATCACCGGCTACCGCTGCGCCGAGGGCCGCGTCCGCTTCGAGGTCCGCGACACCGGCGAAGGCTTCGACGAGGCCACCCGCGAGCGGATCTTCGGCCGCTTCCAGCAGGCCGACAACACCATCACCCGCAAATACGGCGGCACGGGCCTGGGCCTGGCCATCTCCCGCGAGCTGGCGGCCCTGATGGGCGGTCACCTCGACTGCGAAGGCCGGCCGGGCGAGGGGGCGACCTTCTGGTTCGAACTGCCGCTGCCGCAGGTCGAGGACATCCATGTGCCGATGGCGATGCAGGCCCAGGCCGAGGCCCCGCCGCAGATGCGCATCTTGGTCGCCGACGACCATCCGACCAACCGCCGGGTCATCGAACTGATGCTGGCCGGCGCCGCCGACGTCTCCTGCGTCGAGAACGGTCAGGAGGCGCTCGACGCCCTGGCCGCCGACGACTTCGACCTGGTGCTGATGGACATGCAGATGCCGGTCATGGACGGCCTGACCGCCATCCGCCACCAGCGGGCCCGCGAAGCCTCCGGCCAGGCCAGCAACATGGGCCGCCTGCCGATCATCATGCTGACCGCCAACGCCCTGCCCGAACACGTTTCGGCCAGCCTGGCGGCTGGCGCCGACCGCCACCTCGACAAGCCGATCACGGCGGCCACCCTGTTCGCAGCCCTGACCGACGTCTTCTCGGCCAAGGCGGCCTGAGCCGCTCGCTAGGCCTCGCCGACCCAGCGCCGCCGCGACCGACGCCCCATCCGCACCAGGAACTCGTAGGCCGAAGCCCCGGCCGCCTTCGCCGCCTCGTCCAGCAGCAGGTTGGGCCCGACCAGCTCGACCATGTCGCCCGCCTTCGCCTGCGCCCCGGTGATGTCGATGGCGATCAGGTCCATCGATACCCGGCCCAGCAGTCGCCGGCGGCGGCCGGCGAACCAGGCCCCGCCATCGGGAGCCGAAGCCCGCAGGTAGCCATCGGCATAGCCTGCCGAGACGATGGCCACTTTGAGCGGCTCGCCAGCGACGAAATCGGCGCCGTAGCCGACGCTGTCGCCCTCCGGCACGTCGCGGATCTGCAGGATGGGGGCTTCCAGGGTGGCGACCGTGGCCAGCCGCGGCTCGTGGCCATCGTGCGGGCCGCCGCCATAGAGGCTGACGCCGGGACGGACCTGGTCGAAGTGGTAGTCGGCGCCCAGGAAGACGCCACCCGAACTGGCCAGGCTGGCGCGGGCCTTCGGGAACAGGCGGCGCACAGCGGTGAAGCGCTGCTGCTGCCGGTCGTTGAGCGGATGGCCGGGCTGGGACGCGCAGGCCAGATGACTGAGGAGGAGATCGATCCGAAGACCGCCCGTCGCCGCCACCTCGGCCGCCTCGGCCAGGGTCAGGCCCAGGCGGTTCATGCCGGTGTCGACATGCAGGGCGCAGGGACCGGCATCGGCCCAGGCGGCGATCTGCTCGCCGCTGTTGAGCACCGGGATCAGGCCGGCGGCCCGCAGGCGGCCGGCCGCGCCGTCCGGACAGCCGTCGAACACCAGGATGCTCGCGGCCCGATCGCCCAGCGCCCGGCGCAGGGCCTCGCCCTCGGCCAGGCGGGCGACATAGAAGGTCCTGGCCCCCTCGGCCCACAGGCGCAGTGCGGTCTGGCCCGCCCCCATGCCATAGCCGTCGGCCTTGACCACCGGGGCGGTCTCGGCCCCGCCGGCCATATCGCGCAGCAGGCGGTAGTTGGCCGCGATGGCGTCCAGGTCGATGGTCAGGCGGGCGGCGTCGGCGGGCATTGGCTGGGGCTTAGACGAGGCGGCGAATTTACGCCACCCGCCCCTCAAGCAACCTGCGCCGCGAGACCGCCCTGGCGGATCGGCAGGCTGAAGCTGACCGTGGTTCCTTCGCCCGGCGCCGAGTCCATCTCCAGGCTGCCCTCGTGCAGCTCGACGAGGCTCTTGGTCAGCGCCAGGCCGAGGCCGGTGCCCTGCGTGGTCTTGGAATGCTGGCTCTCGACTTGCTCGAACGGCTGGGCCAGGCGCGCCAGGTCCTCGCGGCTGATACCGATGCCGGTGTCGGTGACCGAAACCCGGATGCGCTCGCCCAGCACGTCGCGGCGCGGCTCGGCCCGGACGGTGACCCGGCCGCCGCGCGGGGTGAACTTGATGGCGTTGGACAGCAGGTTGAGCAGCACCTGCTTGATGGCCCGGTAGTCGCCCTCGACCTCGGGCAGGTGCGGGAACTCGATGCCCACCTCCAGCCCCGCCGCCTCGGCCCGGTTGCGGACCAGCCGCACGGCGTCCTCGGTGACGTCCTCCAGGCTGATCGGCTCGAACTTGAGGTTCATCTTGCCGGCCTCGATCTTCGACATGTCGAGGATGTCGTTGATCAGGGCCAGCAGGTGCTGGCCGCTGTTGTGGATGTCGTTGGCGTAGTCCTTGTAGCGGCCGTCGCCCATCGGCCCGTACATCTCCGCCACCATGATCTCGGAGAAGCCGTTGATGGCGTTGAGCGGCGTGCGCAGCTCGTGGCTCATGTTGGCCAGGAACTCGCTCTTGGCCTTGTTGGCGCCCTCGGCCCGGACCTTCTCGGCCTCGTACTTGCGGGCCAGTTCGGCCAGCTGTTCCTGGCTGCGCTCCAGGCCGGCCACGGCGTTCTGCAGCTGCTCCTCGTTGAGGCGCCGCGCCTCTTCCTGCAGCTTGACCGCCGTGATGTCGGCGGCGGTCATGACCAGGCCGCCTTCGGCCGTGCGGCGCTCGCTGATCTGCACCCAGCGGCCGTCCATCAGCTCGGCCTCGCGCTCACCCTTGGCTCCGTGCGGCGAGGGATGCTCCTGCTTGATGGCCAACTGGGCGAAACGGTTGACCTGGTCGCGCGCTGCGCCGGGCTTCAACAGTTTGGGCTCAAGGTTGAAGGTGCTGCGATAGTTGCGGTTGCAGAGCAGCAGTCGACCGTTGCGGTCCCAGAGGACGAAGGCCTCGGAGACGCTCTCGATGGCGTCGCGCAGGCGGTTCTCGGCGGCCTGGGCCCGGGCCTGGGCGATGCGCTCCTCGGTGACGTCCAGCGCCACGCCGATGATGCGGCTGTGCTCCTGGACGGCCGGGCCGGCGGCGCCCTGGCCGCGGGCGTCGATCCACAGCGAGCGGCGGCCCTCGCTCCCCGGCACCCGGAAGGAGACGTCGAAGGCGCCGTAGGCGGCGGCATGGGCCAGGGCCTGGCGGACCCGCTCGCGGTGATCGGGGGCGACGCGTTCGAGAACTTCCTGGCCGCTGGCGACCCCGGCCCCGCCCCAGCCGAACATCACCCCGGTGACCTCGGACATGAACACCCGATCATGCTCCAGATCCCATTCCCAGATGCCGCAGCGAGCGGCCTCGACGGCCAGTCGGAAGCGCTCCTCGCTGGCGACCATGGCCAGCTGGACCGCCTGTGTCCGCCGGCCCTGCATGAGCAGCAGCAGGGCCAGGGCGATGCCGACGGCCAGGGGCACGAGCAGAGAGACGAGGCCGTCCATCCGCTCGGCATCGACGCTCATGATGCCTTCGACCCGGTCGGCGGCCACGGCCAGCAGGCTGCCATCGCCGACCGGGCGCACGGCGACGTCGAGGGCTTTGCCGTCCGACAGCTGGCCGCGCAGCAGCACATCGGTGCGCAGGGCCTTGAGCTGCAGTCCGAAGGCGTCCTGCAGGGTGGTCGCGCCGGCCACGCCCGGGCCGACGGAGGCGGCGACCCGGCCGTCGAGGAAGGCGAGGGCGGAGGTCCGGGTCAGGCCCGTGCCGGCGATCCTGACCGGATCGGAGGCGATGATCAGCCAGGCCTTGCCGCCGGGGGTCGCCTGCGAGCGGGCGACGTAGATGCGGCCCCGATCTCCTGGCGCCGATCCGGTCCAGACAGCGATGCCCGCCGCCTCGGCCGCGCGGGCCGCGCCCTTGAAATCGGGGGTGGTCAGGGCGCCGGCGCTGGATAGGACGATGTCGTCCTGCACCACGGCCACGGCGCCGGCCGTGGGGCCGGCGATACGCAAGGCCAGTTCACTGGCTTCTATGGGGCTGTCGGGGGCGCGGCGGAGCAGCTCGGCCCCGGCGGCGAGGCCGGCCTGCTGGGTGGACAGCGCGCCATCGACCCGGCCGGCCAGCAGGGCGGCGATGGCGGCGGGGCCGACCTGGGCCGGGGTGCTGGTCCAGCCGTTGTTGAGCTTCATCACCCCGAAGGCGGTGTAGACGGCCAGCAGGAACAGGGCGGCCAGGATGCCGACGCGCATCAAGGGCTGGGAGCGGCCACGCGGCGACCCTGCCGCGAAGGCGGGGTCCCCCGATCCTGCCCTTTGCCCGCGTGCCAAACCCGAAAATCCCCAAACGCCGATTCACCCCAGAGGGGCATGGTAGGCGCCGCGAGTCCTCGCGTTAAGGCCTGATCAACGCCTTGAGTCAGTTCGCCGCGATTCGTGACTCCAAAGACTCAGGCGAGGGCTTTGGTGGCCAGCTCGAAGACGTTCTTGGACAGCCCTTCGACGGCCGCAATGCGTTGAAGTTGCTCACGCATCTTGCCGCCGAGATCCTCGCGGTAACGCCGCCAGCCGCCGAGCGCCTCGACGAACCTGGCGGCGGTCATCGGGTTCACCTTGTCGGTGGCGATGATCCAGTCGGCGAGGAACCTGTAGCCACTCCCGTCAGGGTCGTGGAACCGGGCCGGGTTGAAGCTGGCGAAGGCCCCGACCAGGGCCCGCAGGCGGTTGGGATTCTTCGCATCGAAGTCCGGGTGCGTCGTCAGCCCCATGACCCGGCCCAGCGCCAGCTCCGACGGATCGCGCGCCTGGGCGGCGAACCATTTGTCGATGACCAGCGGCTCATGCTTCCAGCGGGCGTGGAAGGCCGACAGGGCGGTGTCGGAGGCCTCGCCGCCCAGGGCGATCAGGGCGTTCAGCCCGCCGATGGCGTCGGTCATGTTGTCGGCGGCGCCGTAGTGGGCCCGGGCCCGCTCGATGACAGCCTCGCTGGGCCTTGCGGTCAGCAGGTCGAGCGCCGCATTGCGCAGGGCCCGCCGGCCGGCGGCCTCGGCGTCCGCCGAGAAGGCCCCGGCGTGGGCCAGGGCGTCGTGCAGCCGGATCAGCCGGTCGGCCAGCACCTCGGCCAGCCTGCCGCGCAGAACGTCACGAGCCCCGTGGATGGCGGCCGGGTCGGCCGGCTGCATCTCCATGGCCAGGTCCTGCTCGCTGGGCAGGCTGAGCAGCAGGGCCTTGAAGGCGTCGTTGGCCGCCTGGTCGTCGAGCGCCCGGCCGAGCGCCTCGGCGAACCGGGTCTCGCCGGCCGGATCGGGCTCGCCCGCCGCCCGGGCCAGGATCAGCCGGCTGCCCAGGCGCTGGCCCGATTCCCAGCGGTTGAACTGATCGGTGTCGGCGGCCAACAGGACGTAGTCATGGTCGGCCGGGGCGTCGGTCTCCAGCTTCACCGGGGCCGAGAACCCGCGCAGGGCCGACAGCACCGGGGTCTTCTTCACACCCTCCAGGGTGATGGTGGTCTCGGCGCCGTCGAGCACCAGAATCTGCGTCTCGGCCTGCACCCGGCCGTCCTCGTCGAGCAGGCCCAGCGCCACCGGCAGGGGCAGGGCCGTCTTGGTCGGCTGGCCGGGCGTCGGGGCGGTGACCTGTTTGAGGGTCAGCTCCAGCTGGCCCGTCGCCGCGTCATAGCGCCGGTTGATCGTCACCTTCGGCGTGCCGGCCTGTTCGTACCAGCCGAAGAAGGCGTCGAGGTCCTTGCCGGTGGCGTCGGCGAAACACTGGATGAAGGCCTCGACCGTCGTCGCCTCGCCGTCATGCCGCTCAAAGTAGAGGTTCATCCCGGCCCAGAAGCCCTCGTCGCCGAGCAGGGCCTTGAGCATGCGGATGACCTCGCTGCCCTTCTCGTAGATGGTCGCCGTGTAGAAGTTGTCGATCTTCAGATAGCTCGACGGCCGCACTGGATGGGCCAGCGGGCCGGCGTCTTCCGGGAATTGTCGGGCGCGCAGGGCCTTGACGTCCTTGATCCGCTGCACGGCATGGCCGCGCATGTCGGCGCTGAATTCCTGATCGCGGAAGACGGTCAGGCCTTCCTTCAGGCACAGCTGGAACCAGTCGCGGCAGGTGATGCGGTCGCCGGTCCAGTTGTGGAAATACTCGTGGGCGACGACGCTCTCGATGCGCTCATAGTCCATGTCGGTGGCGGTCGCGGCGTCGGCGAGCAGGAGCGAGGAGTTGAAGATATTCAGCCCCTTGTTCTCCATGGCCCCGAAGTTGAAGTCGCGCACGGCGACGATCATGAAGAGGTCGAGGTCATATTCCCGACCAAACACCTCCTCATCCCACTTCATCGCCCGCTTCAGGCTGTCGAGGGCGTATTCGGCCCGGCTCGCCATGCCTGGATCGACGAACACCTTCAGGGCGACCGCGCGGCCGCTCATGGTGGTGAAACTGTCCTCCAGCGCGTCAAGTTCGCCGGCCACCATGGCGAACAGGTAGCAGGGCTTGGGGAAGGGGTCCTCCCAGACGGCGAAGTGGCGCGCGCCGAGCGTCCCGCTGTCGATCAGGTTGCCGTTGGCCAGCAGGTGATGGAAGGCCGTGTCGGCCTCCATCCGCACCGTGTAGCGCGACAGCACGTCCGGCCGGTCGAGGAACCAGGTGATCCGCCGGAAACCCTCGGCCTCGCACTGGGTGCAGAACCGGCCGCCGGACATGTAGAGACCCATCAGCACGGTGTTGCCCGACGGGTCGATCTGGACCTCGGTCTCCAGGGTGAAGGTCTCGGGCAAGCCCGTGAGGGTCAGCGTCTCGGCCGTCTCCTCGAAGGGGTGATCCTGTCCATCGACGCGGACGCGATGGGTGCTCAGGCCCTCGCCATCGAGCACCAGGGTGTCGGACTCGCCGTTGCGCCGCACCGACAGTGTGGCCTTCACCCGTGTCGCCCCGGGCTGCAGGTCGAAGTCCAGATGGACCGTATCGATCAGGTGGCTGGGCGGGGTGTAGTCGGAGAGCCGGACGGGCTGGGGCGTTTCGGTGCGCATGGGAAGGATGTAGCGTCAGTCAGCGGCGCGCGCCACGCCGCCCATCCCAACCTGATCAAATCGTGTTAGAATCACATCATGGACGACACCGCCCGCATCACGGTTGATCTCTCTCACGACCTGGTGAAGGCAATCGACGATGCGGTCGCGGCGGGCGACTTCGCCTCCAGAAGTGAGGCGGTCGAGGCGGCCCTCTGGAAGCAAGAGGGGTTGGATCTCTATTCGCCGAACGCCGTCGCTCGCTTCAAGAGGTTGATGGCTGAGGGCCTTGCAAGCGGCGTATCCGAGTCTTGGGACTCGGAAGCGATGTTCGAGCGGATCACTGATCCAGCACGGGCTCGTAAGGCTTGACGGTCAACGTCCGGAATTCGGACCAGGCCGAAGTCGATCTGGCCGACATCCACGACTATATCGCCGCCAATTCACCGAACGCTGCCCGGAAGGTTCTTCGGAGGATTGTTGATCGCATCAACCTCTTGCGAGATGCGCCACTGAGCGGTGTGGCGAGGCCCGACATTTGGGACGGCGCTCGTCACGCCGTCGTCGGGCCGTACCTGATACTCTACCAACTTGAAGGCGATGAGGTCCTGATCGTCCGCGTGGTGGATGGGCGCCAAGACCTTCAGAACCTCTAAGCGACCGCCGAACCCTCAACGTTCACCTGACCACCCGGCGACGGTACTTCGGCGATGAACCGCTCGATCGCCGCTGCCTGTTGCGCCAGCTCGAGAATGGCCGGGGGCGCGTCGTCGGGCGCTTCGGCGACCAGGGCCATCAGCTCTTTCGCAATCGCCTGGAACCGCGGGGCGCTGGCGATCAGCCTCGCCTGGCGTTCGATGCGGTGCGGGTCGCGGTCGTACTCCGCGCCCGGGGTGCGCCAGCCGCCCCAGTCGTTGGGGTCGGTGACGACGATGGGATAGGTGCCGGGGAAGGGGTGATGGGCGCAGTCGGCCGGTTGCTGCCACTTGTTCTTGGCCCGCAGCAGCCGCCAGCGTTCGCCGTTGTCGCCGACATCGGCGACCTGGTCCTCGGGCTTCAGTTCATGGGCGAAGAACTCGCGGCCGAGGCCGACGTCGTAGGTCACACGGACGGGTTCATCGAAGCCCTTGGCCCAGATGGCGACGATCTTTTCGACGTTGGCCCAGGCCCCGACGGCCTCGACCCACACGCGCTGGTTCTTCTGGAAGACCGTTTTGGCCATGATCCCGCCGTCACTTTGAACAGACCGCCCATAAAAACCTGAAATCGTTGACGCCAAGTCAATCTTCCCCCGGCCCGAAAGCCAGCTATCTTGCGGCCTGAAAAGAGAGCGCGGGGCGTATCGCGCGGGAGGACTCACCGTGAATTTCGATTATTCGGACGACCAGAAGCTGCTGAAGGGCGAGGCGCGCAAGTTCCTCGAGGCCCGCTCGCCGACCAGCGCGGTGCGCGTGGTGCTGAACGACGACGCGGTGTCCTACGACAAGGCCCTTTGGGCCGGCGTCGCCGAGCAGGGCTGGCTGGGCGCGGCGATCCCCGAGGAATTCGGCGGCCTGGGCCTTGGCCACATCGAGCTCTGCGCCCTCGCCGAGGAACTGGGCCGGTCCCTGGCTCCGATCCCGTTCGCCTCGACGGTCTACTTCGTGGCCGAGGCCATCCTGCTGGCCGGCAACGACGAGCAGAAGGCCCATCTGCTGCCCAAGATCGCCGCCGGTGAGATCATCGGCTGCTATGCCACCTCCGAGGGCCCGGGCGTCGTCGACGGCGGCTCGCTCAGCTGCACCGTCTCTGGCGGCAAGCTGAACGGCGTGAAGATCCCGGTCACCGACGGCGACATCGCCGACGTCGCCCTGGTGCTGGCCTCCGAGGGCGGCCGTCCCGGCCTGTTCCTGGTCGATCTGAACGGCGAGGGAGTTTCCCGCGAGACGCTCAAGTCACTGGACCCGACCCGCTCGGTCGCCAGGCTGACCTTCAAGGACGCCCCGGCGAAGGCCGTTGGCGCCGCCGGCGATGGCCAGGCGATCACTGAGCAGGTGTTCGACCGCGCCGCCGTCCTGCTGGCCTTCGAACAGGTGGGCGGGGCTGACCGCTGCCTGGAGATGGCCAAGGAATACGCGCTCGAGCGCTACGCCTTCGGCCGCGTCATCGGCAGCTATCAGGCGATCAAGCACAAGCTGGCCGACATGTACGTCAAGAACGAGGTGGCCCGCTCCAACGCCTACTACGGGGCCTGGGCGCTCAACACCAACGCCGCCGAACTGCCCGCCGCCGCTTCGGCCGCGCGCATCGCCGGCAGCGAGGCCTACTGGTTCGCCTCCAAGGAAAACATCCAGACGCACGGCGGCATGGGCTTCACCTGGGAAGTCGATTGCCACCTCTACTACCGCCGCTCGCGGCAACTGGCCCTGGTGGCCGGCGGCCCGAAGGTCTGGAAAGAGCGGCTCGTCGGCCAGCTCGAACGTCGTAACGCCGCTTAAGAGCGCGAGAGGAAAAGATCATGGATTTCAACGACTCTCCCGAAGAAGCCGCCTACCGCGAAAAGGCTCGCGCCTGGCTCGAAGAGAACGCGGCCGCGCACAAGAACAACTCGAGCGCCAACGGCCGTAGGCCCAACAGCCCCGAGCACATGGCCGCCGCCAAGGCCTGGCAGGCCAAGAAGGCCGACGCCGGCTACGCCTGCATCACCTGGCCCAAGGAATGGGGCGGCGGCGGCGGCACGCCGATCCAGTCGGTCATCTTTGGCCAGGAAGAAGGCAAGGTCGGCGTGAACTACGGCTACTTCACCATCGGCCTCGGCATGTGCGTGCCGACCGTCATGGCCTTCGCCGACGCCGAGACCAAGACCCGCTTTGTGGGTCCCGCCATGCGCGGCGAGGAAATCTGGTGCCAGCTGTTCAGTGAACCGGCCGGCGGCTCGGACGTGGCGGCCAGCCGCACCCGCGCCGTCAAGGACGGCGACGAATGGGTGATCAACGGCCAGAAGGTCTGGACCACCGGCGCGCAGTATTGTGACTACGGCATCCTGCTGGTCCGCACCGACCCCGACGTGCCCAAGCACAAGGGCATGACCATGTTCTGGATCGACATGCACGATCCGGCCGTGGAAGTGCGCCCGATCCACCAGGCCTCCGGCGGCTCCGAGTTCAACGAGGTCTACTTCACCGACCTGCGGGTCAAGGACAGCCAGCGCCTCGGCGGCGTCGGCGACGGCTGGAAGGTGGCCCTGGTCACCCTGATGAACGAGCGCCTGGCGGTCGGCGGGTCCTCGGGCCCCGACTACAAGACGATCATGGAACTGGCCCGCCAGACCGACGGCATCAAGGACGGCGCCTTCCGCGAGAAGCTGGCCGACTGGTACGTCGCCGCCGAGGGGCTGAAGCTCACCCGCTTCCGCACCATGACGGCGCTTTCCAAGGGCCAGACGCCCGGCCCGGAAAGCTCGATCGGCAAGATCATCGCCGCCAACCAGATGCAGGAGATGAGCAACTACGGGGTGGAGATGGAGGATCAGTACGGCGTCCTCGTCGATCCCGCCGAAGCCCCGCTCCAGGCCGCCTTCCAGCAGTCCCTGCTGTGGGCGCCGGGCCTGCGCATCGCCGGCGGCACGGACGAAATCCTCAAGAACATCATCGCCGAACGGGTGCTTGGCCTGCCGGGCGACATCCGTCTGGACAAGGACGTGGCGTTCAAGGACGTGCCGACGGGGCGGTAGGATCGACCGCGCGCCACCCGCCCGGGCTGGTCATGCGGGTGTCGCCAGATCCTTGCTGATCTGGCGACACCGCGCATCGGACGGCTTCTGCGCCGAGACGGTTTTGTAGATGGCGGCCGCCTCCGCCGTCTGACCGTTCTTTAGCAGGACGCGAACGAACAGGCGGGTTTCGAAGCTGTCGCAACCGTGGCCTTGCTTGCTGATAGGCCAGCCGAGCAACATCTTCCGGGCCGCCTGAAGAGCCTCGGCCTTGCGGCCGCGTGCTTCAAGCGCCTCGGCCAGATCGCGATAGAGATAGCCTCGTCCGATATGTTTGGGCGGCGATTGCGCCGCCGTCTGGAAGGCCTTGATCGCGTCGTCAAACCGTTTGTCGCGCCAGAGCGATTGGCCGAGAGAATGCCACAGATCGGCATCATTGGGCTCCCGGGCTATTTGAGCCTGGATCGTCGCCACCGAGTCCACCGAGGGCGGGACATAGACACCGACGTCTGCTTCCAGAAGAGCAAGCACTCTTGCGACTCCGGCTTTGGATTCACCCGCGGGGTTTGTCTTGGCCGGCATCTTCGCCGACGCGGCTTGGGCCGATCCGTTGCCGACGGACTCTGCCGCCGCTTCAGCAACGGGCGCCGCCGCCGGCCAGTATTTCTTGATCGCTTCGGAGGCGAATTTCACCCCTGGCGGATAGAGCGATACAAGCGACAAAGTAGAGACAATCGAGAATGCTGCAATAAGCCCGATAAGAAGTTTATTGTTCTTGAATTTGTCTTTGAATAAATGACCGGAAGATAACACAAAGGCCACTGCACCGAGTATCGACAGGAATCCACCAACCAATATCTCAATGAAAATCACGCAAGCCTCCCCCGACGCTTGACAGTTCTCAGTATCTTCTCAGAGCTCGCGCGCCAGACGGAACGACAGAGCCTCCCAATAAATGACAGGTGCGTCGCGGGCGTGCAATCAAAAGATCGGGTGCGTCACAAAGCAATTCAGGATAGAATTGGTGTCGGGTCCTTCAGGCCGCGCTGGCCAGCACCGCATCGCTCCAGCCGCCGCGCACCGGGGCGTTGGCGGCGACGACGCCGGCGAACTGGTGGTCGCGGGTCAGCACGATGAGGCTTTCGCGGTCGGCGTCGGCCAGGCGGGCGATGATGTCCTGGACCTCCTCGTCCTCGTAGCACCAGTCGATGTAGTGGCTCATCACCGCGAACACCGGGCTGTCGGGTTTCAGGCCCCGGGCGAGGCCGTAATCGACGAGGTCAACCTGGCTGACGGCGCCGATCAGCCGGCCGTCATGGGCGACCGGCAGTTGGTCGAGCTTGGCCTGCGCCAATGCCGTCGCGGCTTCGCGCAGGCTGGTGTCGTGCGCCAGGGGGGCGGCAACGGGGGTCATCAGGTCGGCGACGCGCATGCGTTATCACTCCGGCTCGGCCCACCAGGACCATAACAAACCAAGTCGGCTCCACGTTCCCCCAAGGGGCCTGGTTGGAGAGGTAGGGCGATGACTAGCTCCGGAAAGGGTCAGCCGCGCTCGATGGTGTGGCCGTTTTCGCCCCTGGCCCGGGTCAGGTTGAAGGCGCTGTTGATCAGGCCGATGTGGCTGAAGGCCTGCGGGAAGTTGCCGACCTGGCGCTGGTCGACCGGGTCGTACTCCTCGGCCAGCAGGCCCAGATCGTTACGGATCGACAGCAGGCGTTCGAACAGGGCCTCGGCGTCGTCCAGCCGGCCGATGGCGACATAGGCGTCGACCAGCCAGAAGGTGCAGACCAGGAAGGCGCCCTCGGTGGTGTTGAGGCCGTCGTCGATCTCGCCGGTGTCGTAGCGGTGGACGAAGCCGCCGTGCAGCAGATCGCGCTCGATGGCCTCGACGGTGCCGATGTAGCGGGGATCGTCGGCGGCCACGAAGCCCAGTTCGGCCAGCAGGAGCAGGGAGGCATCGACCGCCTGGCTGCCGTAGGAGCGGACGAAGGTGTTGTGGTCGGCGTCGAAGCCGTTGGCGATGACGTCCTCGCGGATTTCGTCGCGGACGGCGCGATAGCGGTCGGCGTCGCCGGGCAGGCCGTAGTGTTCGACGGCCTGGACGGCGCGGTCGAGGGTGACCCAGGCCATGACCTTGCTGAAGGTGTAGTGCTTGCGGTCGGAGCGGTCCTCCCAGATGCCGTCGTCGGGGGTGCGCCAGACGCGGCAGACGTGGTCGGTCAGGGCCCGCTCGACGCTCCAGGCGGCCTCGTTGCCGGTCAGGCCGCCACGGCGGGCCTGGTGCAGGCTGTCAGCCAGCTCGCCATAGACGTCGAGCTGGAACTGGGTGGAGGCGGCGTTGCCGATGCGGACGGGGGTCGAGCCCTCGTAGCCGGGCAGCCAGCCGGCCTCCCACTCGATCAGGCGGCGCTCGCCGGCGACGCCGTACATGATCTGCATGTCCTGCGGGCTGCCGGCCACGGCGCGCAGCAGCCAGTCGCGCCAGGCCTGGGCCTCGTCGTAGTAGCCGGCGTTCATCAGGGCCAGCAGGGTCAGGGTGGCGTCGCGGATCCAGCAGTAGCGGTAGTCCCAATTGCGCGGGCCGCCGATTTTTTCCGGCAGGCTGGTGGTGGCGGCGGCGACGACGCCGCCGGTCGGGGCGTGGGTCAGGGCCTTGAGGGTGATCAGCGAGCGCATCACCGCCCCGGCCCAGGGGCCGTCAATGGCGGCCTGGCTGGTCCAGTGCTTCCAGAAGGCCTCGGTGTCGGCCAGGGCCCGGCGCGGGCTGCTGGCGGCGGGCAGGGGCTCGTGGCTGGGGGCCCAGGTCAGGGTAAAGGGGGTGGTCTCGCCCTGGGAGACGGTGAAGTCGGACTGCAGCAGCCAGCCGTCGCCGGTCATGCCGACCGGGGTGCGCAGGACCACCATGTCTGGACCGGCGATGGCCCGGTGGGCGCCGCCGTCGGTGCGGGCCATCCAGGGGGTGACCGCGCCGTAGCCGAAGCGCAGGGCCAGATCGAGCTTGAAGGCCACCTGGCCGGCGTCGCCGCGCACCATGCGGATCAGCTCGGGGTGGCCGTTCCGGCGGGCCATGAAGTCGATGATGGTGGCGCGGCCGCTCGCGGTCTCGAAGGTGGTTTCGAGGATCAGGGTGTCTTCGCGGTACCTGCGGGTGACCTTGTAGTCCTCGTCGGCCGGCCAGATGCGCCAGCAGCCGTTGTTGCGGGTGCCGAGCAGGGCGGCGAAGCAGGCGTCGCTGTCGAACCGCGGCCAGCACAGCCAGTCGACCGAGCCATTGAGGCCGACCAGGGCGCAGGATTCGCGGTCCCCGATGAGGGCGTAGTCCTCGATGCGTTGCGTCATGCGGGGGAGGGGCCGTTCCGGTGGTCTGAAGGAGGAGAACGAGTCAGGTAGCCGACGGTTGCGACCTTATCGAAGCGACCCACCATTATACCGCGATGCGAGGGGGGAAATGCGGAAAAGCTCAACAGGGGCTGAGGGGTTTGGTGGCGTCGGGGGAGTTGGTCGGTGGGACGTCGGTGGGGGATGGGTGGGGATGTGGGGGTGGGGCGGGGAGACGGAGTGGGGGCGTGGGTAGGGACGGGAAGCCCGCCGTTGACAGGGGTGCGACGTCGGGCCGGACGGACGGGTCGAGGGAGATTTGAATCTCGGGTATGTCGGCCTTTCGGGGCCGGTGCTGCCCTCATCCGACCCCCTTCGGGGGCCACCTTCTCCCGACAAGCGGGAGAAGGGACCGGGGTTTACTCGTTGAGGCGCTTGCCCTCTTTCGCGGCGCGGACCAGGCGGATGAATTCGGCGCGTTGGCCGTCGGGGTCCTTGCCGCGGGCGGACTGGGCCAGGGTTTCGATGCGGTCCCAGCCGAAGGCGGGGGAGAGCCAGGGGTCGCCGCGCAGGGTCTGGCCGTAGGCGGCGACGGAGACGGCCCAGCGGGTGGCCTCGGGGGCGGCGTCCACGGTCGGATAGGCGGATGACGCGCCGATCGGTTGCTGGATCAGTTTCGACACCTGGCCGCCGGGAAGCTTGTAGCGAATCTTCAGGAAGGCCAGCTCGCCGGCCGGGCCCGGGCGCGGGACGGCGGTCCCGTAGCGCAGGGGATCGGCGCTGGCCGGGCCGCCGACGGGGGTGACTTCGTAGAGGGCGGTGACGCTGACGCCGGAGCCGACTTCGCCGGCATCGACCTGGTCGTTGTTGAAGGCCTCGCGGGCCAGCATGCGGGTCTCGTAGCCGATCAGGCGGTACTCACTGACCGTGGCCGGGTTGAACTCGACCTGGATCTTCACGTCGTCGGCGATGGGGAAGACGCTGCCGGAGAAGTCGTCGCGGAACAGCTTGCGGCCTTCCTCCAGGGTGTCGATGTAGCCGGCTGTGCCGTTGCCGTTCTGGGCAAGGGTCTGCATCATGGTGTCGTTGTAGTTGCCGCGCCCGAAGCCGTAGACCGACAGGTAGATGCCGGTCTTGCGCTTGTCGGCGACGAAGTCCTTGAGCTTGGACGGGTCGGCGACGCCGACGTTGAAGTCGCCGTCGGTCAGCAGGATGACGCGGTTGACCGCGTCCTTCCGGAAGTTCTGCTGGGCCAGGGCATAGGCCAGGGCCAGGCCCTCGCCGCCCGTCGTCGAGCCGCCCGCCTGCAGGGCTCCGAGCGCGCAGCGCATCTTCAGCTTCTCGGCCCCGCTGGTGGGGGCAAGCACCGCTCCGGCCGAGCCGGCATAGGCGACCATGGAGACGCGGTCGCGCGGCGACAGCTGGTCGATGAGGATGTTCATCGCCTTGGCGGCCAGGGGCAGCTTGTCCTCGGCGGTCATCGAGCCGGAGGTGTCGATGAGGAAGACCAGGTTCAGCGGCGGCTGGCTGGCGCGGGGAATGTCGTATCCCTGCAGGCCGATGTGGACGATCTGCTTGCCGGCCGCCCAGGGCGAGGGGGCGACGGCGGTGTAGGCCTTGAACGGTTCGGCGGCGTTGGCCGGCGCGGCGTAGCCGTAGTCGAAATAGTTGACCAGTTCCTCGACCCGCACGGCGTCCTTCGGCGGCAGCCGGCCGTCGGTCAGGAAGCGGCGGACATTGGCGTAGGCGGCGGTGTCGACGTCGATGGAGAAGGTCGAGACCGGGTCGGTGGCGGCCTGGCGGATCGGGTTGGAGGCGGCGCCCGGGTACTTCTCGGTTTCGATGTCACCGGCCTGTTTGCCGAGCGCGCGGTAGTAACCGCTGTTTCCCGCGACCTGGGCCGGCGAGGGGGCCATGGCCGGCAGGCTGGGCGAGGAGACCGGCGGCGCCATCAAGACCGGCGGCGGCGGCGGCCGCGGGGCGGGCGCGTAGGCATAGCGGCGCTTGCCGCCCCCTGGCGAGCGCTTGGCGATGCCGCCCCGGTCCTCGAGGGCGGCCGGGTCGAACCCCAGCCTGGCGCAGGCGTCCAGCGTCGGCTGGCCGTCGCGGGCCGGCGGCCTGGCGAGCGCGGGCAGGGCCGGTGTGCTGGCGGCGACAAGGATGCACAGGGCGCCGGCGGCAAGGCCCCGGTAGCGGTTGAGGACGGCCATGGTGATTCCCCGTTTCTGGTGTTCCCGGAAACCACGTCGCGCCGCAATCAAGGCAATTTATAGACGTAATATGAGCGCTTCGGAGGCGTACCCCTGTTACGTGACCCGTGAATTCTCCTGTCGCGAGAATACCGTTCATCCCCGCTTCAGGAAGCGGGCAGGAGAGTTCCATACCCGTGGTGCATGAACTTGACAGACGGTGATCCGGGACCAATGGTGGCCCGTTAATTATGGTTAACGGCGGGGATTGTGGGGGCTGAGATGTACGAAGCCGATAGCGCCGTAGCCGGGGTGGGCAATGTGAGTGAATCCGTTACGCCGTCACGGTTTGCCGTGTTCGGAGCAAAAGCGCGTACCCTGCTGATCGGGCTTGCCGTGGTCGCCGTCGTCGGGCCCTTGCTGGGCTGCGACACCGCGCCTGGCGGGCTTTGGGGCAAGAAGGACGGCGCCGCCTGTCCGCGGCCGCAGCTGGCCACCGTCGCCTCGCCGCAGTTCAACGCTCAGCAGCAGGAGATTCGCATCCTGCGCCGCGGCGCCTTCCGCGGTGATTTCTTCGCCCAGCTGGAGCTGGGCCGCCGCTACGAGGGCCAGCGGGCCATCGACCGCAATCTCGACGATCCGGTCGAGTCGGCTGTCTGGTACACCATGGCCCTGACCAATCCCGATGGGTACGCGCAGGTTGCGTCCTCGGGCCGGCGCGGCGGCAACGGCGATCCGACCGCCACCTCGCGCTTCGACCATTGCCGCGCCGTCGAGCGCTCCAACGCCTACGGCACGCTCGACCGCCTGCTGTCGCGGATGGATTCGACCGAGCAGGACGCGGTGCGCAGCCGGGTGGTCTATGTGCTGTCCAGCCAGGGGGCCGAGGGCTTCCGCACCCTGGCCCGCATCCATGACGACGGCTTCGGCATCTTCGGCGAGCCGGGCGACAACCGCCAGGCGATGGACGCGCGGGGGCGCCCGTACAAGCCGGGGACGCCCTCGGTGATCAACCTGTTCCCGCGCAACGACGTTGACGCCTATCTCTACAACTACCTCGCCGTTCAGACCGGCGACGTCGGCGCCTATGTGATGCTCAAGGACTTCGAGCGTTCGAGCCCGCAACGCGGCGGTTTCGGCAGCTTCGTCGAGGCCAAGGCCAAGCGCTGGGTGCCGCCTTTCGAGTTCTATCCGCCGGATTCGCCGAGCTCCGGCGTGCCGCACGTCGACGAGAGCAACTGGCGCGACGAGGCCACCGACGTGGCGCTCGACCAGCTGCGCGAACTGCCCTTCGTGCACATCGCCGAGGCGCTGAACTACCTGAACGTCATCCAGGGCAAGCCGACCAAGGAAGACGAGATCTATCCGGGCGACGTCCAGACCCTGCAGGCCATGCTGGGCCGCGAGCCGACCGGCCGGCTGAGCGGCATCGAGAAGGTGCGCGCCATCCAGTACGCGGCCGTCAACGGCTCGCCGAAGGCGCAGCTGGTGCTGGCGGTGATGTATTCCGAAGGGGTGGGCGTTCGCCGCGACTATGCCCGCGCCTTCCACTGGTATTCCGAGGCTGAAAAGCAGGGATCGGCCGAGGCGAAATACGCCATGTCGACCTTCTTCTCGCTCGGCATGGACGGGGTTGCCGATCAGGACAAGGCGCAGGCCGTTGTCTACCAGATCGACGGCGCTCTGGCCGGGTTCAAGCCGTCCGTCGGACGGTTGCAGCAGGTGCTGGCCCAGGTTTCGCGTGAAAACCGGCAACAGAATCGCCGGGGGGATTACCGCTGATGGACAAGACGCCTTCCTTCCGCCGCCTGTTGCTGGCCCTCGCCGCCGCGCTGGGCGTGGGCCTGACCGCCGCGCCGGTTCCGGCCCTGGCCCTGCCTGACGCCCAGATCGATCAGCAGATCCGTCCCAACTTCGGCGGCCTGATCACGCCGCCGCTGAAGCCCCGCTACCGGCCCGACAAATGGAAGCCGGGCCGCTACAAATGGGGCCGCAAGCCCTACCGCCCGGGCTATCGGCCGCGCTACGACGACGGCTATTACGACGACTACCCGCGCGATCAGATGGTCGCCGTGGTCGACTGCGGCAGCGGCGTCTACATCGCCGGAGCCAGCAGCGGCGACACCAGCGGCGGCAGCTATGGCGGCTCGGCGCCGCCGCCTTCGGGCAACGGCGGCTACGGCAATGACCAGGGCGGCGGCTATTCGACGCCCGATCGCGGCTCCAGCTACGGCAATAGCGGCTCGTCCGGGCAGGACAGCTATGGCGGCACACCGGGCTATTCCTCGCCGACCCCGGTGTCGGACGCCCTGCGCACCCTGGCCGACAACGGCGTGCTCTACATTCGCGGCGCGGCCGCCTGCACCGAGACCATCGTCGTCGAGCATCCGGTAATCATCGCCGGCGAGGGCCCGTCGATCTTCGCGACCGGGGCCGAGACCTCGACCGCCACCTTCGCCCCGTCGGCCGGCAACGCCTGCATCCGCATCGCCGCGGGCGTGAAGGGGGTCGAGCTGCGCGACCTGACCCTGAAGACCCAGCAGGGCGGTCGCATGCCCTGTGTCGAAGCCTGGGACGCCGAAGTGGCCCTGGTGCGGGTCAACGTCGAATACTGGGGCGACGCCTCGGCGGTCTATGCCTCGGGCGGCCGGGTGATCATGCGCGACACGGTGATCGACGCGAAGAGCTGGGATCCGGCCGTGCTGATCGAGGGCGGCGTCATCGACATCGCCCGCACGAAGATCAGCGGCGAGGCCGCCGGCGTCGACCTGACCCCCGGCAACGGCGAGAGCCGCCTCGACCAGGTCGGCATTGTCGCCCGTGGCGGCGAGACGCCCGGAGACGTCGGCCTGCTGGTCCGCGGCCTGCGGTCCGGGACGGGGGCGATGACCATCCGCAACGTCGTGGTCTGTGGCTGGACCACCGGCCTGCACCTGGAGCGCGGCGCCAACGTCAACATCGCCCGCAGCCGGCTGTGCGACGCCCAGCGGGGGATCATCTCGACGGGCGCCAGCCTGACCGTCACCGAGAGCGCCATCGGGGCCCGCGAGATCGGCGTCTACGCCGGCTCGGGCCGCACCAAGGTTTCGCGCAGCCGCTTCTACGGCGGGGCGCGGCCGGGTTACGCCGAGCCGGGCGCGGTGCTCGAGCTGGAAGACAACTGGGTCTATTCGGACGGCGACTGCTGGCGGGCCCGCTATGACCGGGGTCTGTACTGCATCTCCTCGCGGAACCTGCCGGGGAGCCTGCGCGAGCGGGGCTGGTCGGGCGGGTACCGCCGCGGCTGGGAAAGCGACGGCTACGACTACGGCTTCCAGCGCGACGGCACGCCCGTGCCTCTGCCGCCGGAACAGCCGCCGAAGGTGAAGAAGGGCTGGGGCAAGCCGAAGGCTTCGCCGGCTTACTGAGGGCGACCTCCCTCCCCGAATGGGGAGGGCAGGCGCGCGTTGCGCGCCGGGTGGGGCAGTGGGTCACCGGCCCCACCGGTTAGGCTTCTCGGCCCTCAACCTCGAAAGTCAGTGACCGAATTCCCCACCCGACGCGCGTAACCGCGCGTCTGCCCTCCCCAATTCGGGGAGGGAGGTTGGCCGCTACAGCTTCGGCGGCACGCGGGCTTTCGACGCCTGTTCGTAGGCGTAGCCGAGGGTCAGCAGGGTTGCTTCCGACCATTTGGGGCCGACGAAGCTGAGGCCAACCGGCATGCCGCGCACCAGACCCATCGGCACCGTCAGGTGGGGATAGCCGGCCACGGCCGCCGCGTTGCCGGCGCCGCCGCCGACGTAGCGGTCGCCGAGGATGGGGTCGATCAGCCAGCTGGGGCCGAGGGTCGGGCCGACCAGGGCGACGACATTGTTGTCCTTCAGCAGCCTGTCCAACCCGCCCCTCGCCACGCGGTCGGCGGTGGCTTTGGCCTCGAGATAGGCAGGGTCCTGGAGGCCGCCGGTCTTTTCGGCCTGTTCGAACAGGTCCTGGCCGAACAGGGCCATCTCCTCGGCGGCGTGCACCTTGTTGAAGGCGATGACGTCGGCCAGGGTGCGGACCTGCACCTCCGTGGGGTCGGTGGTGGCCAGGTAGTCGGCCATGCCGACCTTCAGCTCGGTCAGCAGGATGACCAGTTCCGAGTTGCCGGCCTCGGCCCGGTTCGGGAAGTCCTTGATGTCGATCAGGATGGCGCCCTGGTCGCGCAGGACCTGCAGGGCCGCCTCGAAGGCCGCGTCGGTCTCGCCATGGAAGCCGGCGGCGTAGCGCATGACGCCGATCCGCTGGCCCCTGAGGGCGCCGGTGCTGAGGCCAAGCGCGTAGTTTCGCCGGTGACTGTCGGCCTCCTTCGTGGCCGGATCGGCCGGGTCGGAGCCGGCCATGGCGGAGAGCAGCTCGGCCGCGTCCTGGACGCTGGTGGCCATCGGGCCGGCGGTGTCCTGGCTGGCGCTGATCGGGATGACGCCGGTGCGGGAGACGAGGCCGACGGTGGGCTTGAGGCCGACCAGGCCGCTGACCGAGGCCGGGCAGGTGATTGAGCCGTCGGTCTCGGTGCCGATGGCCGCCCAGGCCAGGCCCGCCGCCACCGCCGCGCCGGAGCCTGAGGAGGAGCCGCAGGGGCTGCGGGCCGGATCGTAGGGGTTGCGGGTCTGGCCGCCGACGGCGCTCCAGCCGCTGACCGAGTCCGAGGAGCGGATGTTGGCCCATTCCGACAGGTTGCTCTTGCCGAGGATGACGACGCCGGCCTCGCGCAGGCGGGCGACCAAAGGCGCGTCCTGTTTGGGAAGGTTGTCCTTCAAAGCCAGGGAGCCGCCGGTGTTGGGCATGCCGGCGACATCGATATTGTCCTTGATCAGGATGGCCTTGCCGTTCAGCGGCGGCGGCAGGCCGCGCGAGCGGGCGCGACGGTCGGCCTCTCTGGCCTGGTCGAGGGCGGTGGGGTCGGGGCGCAGGATGGCGCCGACCTTGCCGTCCACGGCCCGGGCGCGGGCCATGTAGCCCTCCACCGCCTCCACATGGCGGCCGGATGGCTGGGCGGCGGCGGCCGAGAGCGGCAGAGCGACCGCGAGGGCCAGGATGACGGCGGTTCGCATGAGATTTTCCCCGATGAGGGGGTCAGTAAAGCCCCGCGCCGGCCCCCCCGGCAATGGCGCAAGAAAAAAGGGCCGGGAGTCGCCTCCCGGCCCGATCCGTCGGGGGAGGACCCGATCAGAAGGCTTTCTTGACGCTGAAGAAGAACTGGCGCGGCGGCGCGGTCAGCACGGTCTGGGCCGTGCCGGCCGGGTCGCGGGCCACGAAGCCGCCCGAACCGATGGTCGAGATGTAGTCCTCGTCGAACAGGTTGGTGATGTTGCCCTGGATCTCTAGCCCATCCATCCAGCCGCCTTCGAAGCGGTAGCCGAGGGTCAGGTCGGCGACGGTGGTGGCGTCGACCTGGCCGACGTTCTCGTAGCTGTAGAAGCGTTCGCCCGTATAGCTGAGCGACAGGGCGCTGAAGAAGCCGCCCTGTTCATAGGAGAGCTCGGCCTTGAACAGGTTCTTGGGGCTGTTGACCACCGTCTTGCCGGCCGTCGCCATCTCGACCACGCCGGTCGAGGACAGGACGTCATCCTGATACTGGGAGTCGTTGTAGGTGTAGGAGGCGTAGAGCGAGAGGTTGTCGGTGATCTCGAACTGGCCGCCCAGCTCGATGCCCTTGGTCTCGACCGAGCCGACGTTCGACAGCACCGCCGGCAGGCCGAGGATGGGGGCCGCCGTGCTGGCGTTCAGCAGGCGGTTGTCGAAGGTCACGTGGTAGAGGGCCGCCACGCCCTGGAACCGGCCGTTGTGATAGCGCAGGCCCAGCTCGAAGGTCTTGGAGGTTTCCGGCTCCAGCGAGCCGGAGACATAGTCGACGACCGACTGGGTCTGGCTGGCGAAGGGGCCGGAGGTGGCGGCGGCGACGAAGGCCGACATGTTCTCGGTATAGCCGCCGAACAGTTCCAGCCCGTCCATCGGCTCATAGACGATGCCGACCTGCGGCAGGAAGGTATCCCTGGAGTTGATGTCGCCACTGAGGGCGCGGGCCGGGTCGGCGACGTAGAGGGTGCTGACGCGGCTGTCGACGTCCAGGGCCTTGAAGCCGAAGTTGACCTTCAGGGTCTCGGTGATCGCCCAGACGTCCTGCAGGTAGGCCTGGGTGGTGGTGGTGTCGAAGGCGTATTCCCACTGGGTGAAGAAGGGGTTGGACTGGAAGTCCAGCGGGTCGCGCGACGGGGCGGCGTAGGTCTCGGCGTAGAAGCGGCGCGCCTGGTTGAAGGCGTTGTTCTCGTACCAGACCCCGGCCGAGACGGTGTGGCTGCCGACTTCCCAGGTCAGGTTGGCGAACAAGCCCTTGCGGTCGATGTCGTACTCGGTGGTGCGGATCGACAGCGGCGCGGCGTTGGAGCCGACGGTACCGAAGCCCGGGCTGGGGACATAGGGCGTGTACCACAGGCCCTGGCCCTCGTTGGTGTGGTTGTAGGCGTTCAGC
This sequence comes from Caulobacter sp. NIBR1757, assembly GCF_027912495.1. Lineage (GTDB taxonomy): Bacteria > Pseudomonadota > Alphaproteobacteria > Caulobacterales > Caulobacteraceae > Caulobacter. The sequence goes on from NZ_CP115463.1 coordinate 1,649,899, forward strand.
GACAGGCGCAGGCCTTCGCCCAGCGGGGTGTCGAAGCTGAGCCGGAAGAGGTCGTCGTCGCGGATACCGGCCCCGGCGTAGTAGGCGTCGTCGATGGTGGCGAAGGGGGCGGGCAGGGCGCCGCCGGTGTTGTAGGCCAGGGCGGCGGCGACCGCGAGATCCCAGTCAGGCTGGGTGTTGTCCCAGTCGCGGCCCAGGCGGTCGATCATCTCCAGCGACAGGTCCTGGTAGTCCTGCTCGCGGCGTTCGGAATGGCTGTAGAAGCCGGTCAGGGCGGCGTCCTCGGCGATCGGCAGCACCAGCTTGACGTCGTACTGCCGTTGCTTCTGCTCGCCGCCGCCTTTCCATTTGTCGGTCTGCTGGTCGGCGATGGAAACATAGCCACGCAGGTTGCCGAGGGCCGACAGCTCACCGCTCTCCAGGCGGGCGAAGACCCGGTGCATCTGGTCGGAACCGACCGTGCCGTTCAGCTGGGCGGCGAAGACGTCCGAGGGATCGCGGGAGAAGAACTGCAGCGTGCCGCCGAGGTTGGAGCTGGAGGCGACGGCCAGGGAGCCGGCCCCCTGGGACAGTTCGACCCGGCCGAGGTCCTCGCCGGCGATGGCGCGGCTGATGTGCAGGCCGTTGTGATTGCCATAGCTCATGTCGCCGAGCGGCACGCCGTCGAGGGTGAAGCCCAGCTGGTTCTGGTTGAAGCCGCGGATGGTGATGCGGGCCGACCATTCGTAGGCGCCGAAGGGATCGGCAGACTGGAAGGTGACGCCGGGCAGCAGGTCGACGACCTTCAGCGGGCTGACGCCGGCGACGGCCTGGGCCATCTGGGCCTCGTCGACGGTCTGGACCTGGCGGCTCTGGCCCTGGCCATAGATGATCAGGGCCTCGACCTCGCCCTCGGCGGCGGACGGAACCTCGTCCGCGGCGAAGGCGGTGGAGGCCAGGCAGAGGGCGAGCGCGCTGACGCCCAGCGCAAGTTGGCGTTTCATGATGGTCTATCCCCACTATGCGGGCGCATCTTTGCTGCCCGCCGACGGGGTGGCCTAGCGTGGAGCTACGATGCTTTGGCGAAGGGCTTGCGACGGCTGGTCGTCGGTTTCGCGTCGGTTTCGTGTACGCCTTGAGACGACAGGGAAAATCGGCTGCGGCAGGCGGGACGTTTCTCTCAGCCGAACGGAAAGGCGCCGAGCCACCAGGCGCTGGCCAGCCAGATCAGCAGCAGCACCCCGCCGGCGAAGCTGAGCGAGAGGATAAGATCACGCGATGGGCGCAAGGCCGCCTCCGACTGCAAGACAGGCAGATTGCCCCGAACGGGCGGCGCGCGACAATCCGCCTCGCGCCGCCTGTTGCGCCGGGCCGGTCCCCGCGATAGCCGTTGCGCAACAAGGGTGGCGTAGATGAGTGAGACCCGCTGTCGGGAATGCCCGCTTCGGCGGCGGCCGGCCTTCAAGACCGGCACGTCCGCGGAGATCGACTTCATCCAGACCATGAAGCTGGGCGAGGATCATTTCGGCGCGGGCGACATCGTCACCGCCGAGGGAGCGGCCGAGACGCCGCTCTATACGGTGCTGTCCGGCTGGGCGTTCCGCTACACCACCCTGCCGGACGGCCGCCGCCAGATCCTCAACTTCCTGCTGCCAGGCGACCTGATCGGCGTGCAGGCCAATTTCCTGGGCGCGGCCGGCCACGGGGTCGAGGCCATGGGCCCGGCGGTGCTGTGCCGGCTGGCGCGGTCGAAGATGTGGGACCTGTATCGGGGGTTTCCCAGCCTGGCCTTCGACGTGACCTGGCTGACGGCGCATGAGGAGGGGCTGGTCGACGAGAACCTGCTGTCGGTCGGACGCCGAAACGCCAGCGAGCGGATCGCGACGGTGCTGATGTATCTCTACAAGCGGGCCGCGGCGATCGGCCTGGCGGCGGACGGGGTGATGGAGACGCCGCTGCGCCAGACGCACCTGGCCGACGCGCTCGGCCTGTCGCGGGCGCATGTCAACGAGACCATCGGTCGGCTGGAGAAGAAGGGCCTGTTCCGGTTCCGCCGTGGGCGGCTGGAGATCCTCAACCCGCGGGCGCTGGAGTCCATGGCCGACTATTACGACCAGCCCCTGGCGCCGCGGCCTCTGCTCTAGTCCCCTCAAAATCCGATCATCCCGACGAAAGTCGGGATGATCGGAAGAGGGGATGCCTTATTTCGGCGCCGGCTGCGCGCACTTGGAGACGTCGCCGGCCTTGCAGGCCTTGACCGCCGCTTCCCAGTCGGCCCGGGCCTTGGCGTTGGCGGCCTCCTGGGCGGCGACGCGAGCCTGGTAGTCGGCCATTTGCCGGGCATAGGCAGCCTTGTTGGCGTTGATCTCGGCCTCGCGGGCGGCCTGGGCGGCCTTGTAGTCGGCCTCGGCCTTGCGGTTGCGGGCCTCGATGGCGGCGTTGCGGGCGTTGATGTCGGCGTTCAGCCGCGCGGTGCCGGCGTCCTGGGCGGCCAGCTCCTCGGGCGTCATGGTGCGGCGGGCCCAGGTCTGGTTGGGATCGGCCGGGGGCTGGGCGACGACGGCCGGCGCCTTGGCGGGGGTGGCCTTGGCGGAAGTCTGGGCGGGCGCAGGCGGCGCGGCCTTGGGCGGGCCTCCGGCCAGGGTCGGCTGTGAGTCGGCCCGCTGGCCGGCGATGAGGACGGCGGCCGGATCGGCCTTCAGCGTCGGCTTGCCGTCGGCGGGCACGGTGACCTCCAGCCGGCAGTCGGCGACGCTCCAGGCGCCCTTGGCCCCGCGTGTGCGGCAGACCCCGATGTAGCCGATCCGGCTGTCGCCGTTCTTGAACCGGGTGTCGCTGTCGTAGGTGAGGCCCTGGACCAGAATGTCGCCGGGGGCGTAGCCCGCCTTGCGGGCCGCCGCGTCGACGGCGGTCAGCCGACCCGTGCCGCCCTTGACCGTGAACACCTGGCCGGCGCGGCCCGGCAGGGACCAGTCGCCTTCGATCACCATCTCGCCGGCCTTGGTCGGCGGGGCGGCCTGGGCGGCGCCGGCCAGCAGGGCAAGGCAGAGGGTCAGCAGGGCAGGGTGTTTCATTGTTGTCCTCGAGAGGGAACAGGTTGGTTCAACCTGTCCCCGGTTCTTCGCGGGATGGATTCCACGGAATTCCGCCCGCCGCACGTTCCAAATTGGTAACCATCATGAGGGCCGCAACGTGGCGGCGCCATTGCCTTCGCCCCTCGCGGTCGCTACATCCCGCGCCCAACTCCCCATCCTTTTCGACCCGGATCGCGCGCCCCCATGGCTGCTCAATACATTTTCCAGATGCAGGGCCTGTCCAAGGCGTTTCCTGGCGGCAAGAAGATTTTCGAGAACATCTGGCTGTCCTTCTATCCGGACGCCAAGATCGGCGTCGTCGGGGTCAACGGCTCGGGCAAGTCGACGCTGCTGAAGATCATGGCCGGCATCGACAAGGAATTTAACGGCGAGGCCAAGGCCGCCGACGGCATCAAGCGCGGCTACCTGGAGCAGGAGCCGCACCTGGACGAGAGCAAGACCGTCTGGGAAAACGTCATCGCCTGGTGTGAAGAAAAGACCATCTTCGACCGCTTCAACGCCGTCGCCGCCGAGATGGGCGAGAACTACACCGACGAGCTGATGGAGGAGATGACCGCCCTCCAGGAGAAGATCGACGCCGGCGACCTGTGGGACATCGACAGCCGCATCGAGATGGCCATGGACGCCCTGCGCTGTCCGCCGAACGACGCCGGGGTGACCAACCTGTCGGGCGGTGAGAAGCGCCGCGTGGCCCTGGCCCGCCTGCTGCTTTCGAAGCCTGACATGCTGCTGCTGGACGAGCCGACCAACCACCTGGACGCCGAGTCCGTGGCCTGGCTGCAGCACCACCTTGAGGCCTTCCCGGGCTGCGTCATCCTGGTCACCCACGACCGCTACTTCCTCGACCAGGTGACCAAATGGACCCTGGAGCTGGACCGCGGCAAGGGCATCCCCTTCGAGGGCAACTACTCCGGCTGGCTGGAGCAGAAGACCAAGCGCGTCGTGCAGGAGCAGTCCGAGTCCGAGTCCCGCCAGCGGGCCCTGACCCGCGAACTGGACTGGGTGCGCTCCGGCGCCAAGGCCCGCCAGGCCAAGTCCAAGGCCCGTCTGGCCGCCTACGAGGAAATGGTCCGCGAACAGGAAAACAGCCGCCAGGCCCAGACCCACGCGGTCATCCAGATCCCGCCCGGCCCGCGCCTCGGCAACGTGGTGCTCGAGGTCACCGACCTGGAGAAGGAGTACGGCGACAAGGTGCTGTTCAAGGGCCTGACCTTCCGCCTGCCGCCGAACGGCATCGTCGGCGTCATCGGGCCGAACGGGGCCGGCAAATCGACCCTGTTCAAGCTGATCACCGGCCAGGAAAAGCCCGACGCCGGCACGGTGAAGGTCGGCGAGACGGTCAAGCTGGCCTATGTCGACCAGAGCCGCGACGACCTCGACCCCAATCACACCGTCTGGCAGGCGATCAGCGGCGGCACCGACGTGATGATGGTCGGCAAGCGCGAGCTCAATTCCCGCGCCTATGTCGGCAGCTTCAACTTCAAGGGCGGCGACCAGCAGAAGAAGGTCGGCCTGCTGTCGGGCGGTGAGCGCAACCGCGTCCACCTGGCCAAGACCCTGGCCACCGGCGGCAACCTGATCCTGCTCGACGAACCGACCAACGACCTCGACATCGAGACGCTGCAGAACCTCGAGGAGGCCCTGGAGGGCTTCGCCGGCTGCGCCGTGGTCATCAGCCACGACCGCTGGTTCCTCGACCGCCTGGCCACCCACATCCTCGCCTTCGAAGGCGACAGCCATGTCGAATGGTTCGAAGGGAACTTCGAGATGTACGAGGAAGACAAGAAGCGGCGACTTGGCGTGGACAGCCTGATCCCGCACCGGATCAAGTTCCAGAAGTTCGCGCGGTAGGGCGGCACTGGAAAACCGGTCTGCCCATGATATGACGGGCAGACCGGGCCTTTCTCAACCCGGGTGCGTACCCGGGGGGGAATTCAGTGCCGATTACTGTCAACACGACCAAGCGTTTCGCGCCGGGTGAAGCGCCTATCCTGACGGCCAGCGCAACGCTGCCAAGCTATGCCATCCTGTTCGCCTCGACGGCAAATCCGGCGCCGACCTTGCGAAACGCGGGCACGCTTCAGCTGACAATCGACACACTGAAGGTCACCCTGCTGCAGATTGGTGACCTTCGCGCAGGCGCCCAGTTCGTCAACGAGGCGACCGGCGTCATCCGGATCACCAACAACGACATCACGCCGCCGAACTTCAACGAGTACGCTGAAACCATCGGTGTCTCGTTTGGCGGCAGCGTGACGGTGCGAAACGAAGGCCTGATCGAGGCCATCGGCAAGGAACTGGTCTATGGCATCGCCGGTGGCGGCGGCCAGACCACCTTCCAGAACGTCGGGACCATCCGGGCGCAGTCCGAGCTCGTCGGCACGGGCGCCTGGATCGACGGTTCAGGCGTCGTCAATAACGCCGGCCTGATCGAAGGCGTGGGGGTCGACGGCGGCGTCGGCGTGGGCGTCGCCGTCGACACCTTCATTACCGTCAACTTCGTCAACAGCGGCACGATCCGCGGCATGGCGGCGGGGTCCTTCTACGCCAGCGTGGGCCTGTCGATTACCCACTATCAGATCAGCGGCGGAACGTTCTCCAACAGCGGCCTGATCGAGGGTGACTACGCCATCTGGGGCCACGCCGGCGAAGGCCTTGCAACCATGGTCCGGTCGACGGAGCTTGTGTTCAATACCGGCGAACTGCGCGGCGTGGTCAGCCTCTCCTACGGCGACGATGTCCTTCACAACACCGGCTTGATCACCGACGTGGCGGACCTTGGCGAGGGCCGCGACGTCTTCGACGGCCAGGGCGGCCAGGCCAGCTTCGTCTTCGGGGGCACTGGCGACGATCGCATCCTGGGCGGCGCCGGCGGCGACCAACTGCTCGGCGGCGAAGCGTCCGACGCCATCCACGGCGGCGACGGCGACGACATCATCGACGGTGGCCGCGGCGCCGATGCTCTCGACGGCGGGGTGGGCTTCGATGCCCTCTCCTACGTCGACTCCGGTCTGGCGGTGATCGTCGATCTGGTGCTCGGCACGGCGACCACAAATGTTCAGGACCGGGTCCGCAACTTCGAGCGCGTGCTGGGATCGGCCTTCGCCGACAAACTGACCGGCACGGATGCGGCTGAAACCCTCGAGGGCAGGGCTGGTGATGATCAGCTGGTCGGCGCCGGCGGGGCTGACGCCCTGCGGGGCGGCGCCGGCGCGGACACCCTGACTGGCGGAGCAGGCGACGATCGCTTCGTCTACTATCTCGGCGATGGTCAGGACACGATCACCGACTTTGTCGCCGGCGGCAGCGAGGACCGCCTCGTCCTGTACGGCTACACCCAGTATCAGAGCCTGACCCAAAGCGGCGCCGATGCCATCGTCACCTTGTCGGGCGGCGCCAGCATCCGCCTTAAGAACGTCCAGGCCGCGAGCCTGACGGCCACCGATTTCGTTTTCGAGGCAATTCCACAGAGCGTGCCGCTCGATCCCTCGACCCAGGTCGTCGCTCTCGACAGCCTTCTGGTCCATGACGATTTTCTGGTCGGCGTGGGCGAAACCCTCGACTACCGGGACCCTTTCCCCCTGCAGGGCTTCAATCAGATCTTCTGGGCCAGCGCGCTCGTCCTGACGCCGTTGCCGGGCGAGTACTGGGACGGCGGCTACGTCCAGGAAGCCGAGCCGATGCTGTTCAACGCCGGCACAATCCGCATCCATGCGGCGCCAGCCTACGGGTACGTCAGCGGCATCGACCAGATGATCACCGGTCAACCGGGCCTCGGCATCCAGGTCATCAATCGGAGCACGGGGCTGATCGAGGTGCGGGCGCTGAACGGCGCCGAGGCGTTCGGCGCGCGTTTTTCCGGCGACTTCTGGAACCACGGGACGCTGCGGGTTGAGTCCGGCGGCGCGGCGACCGGCATCTATAATGGCGACACTGCGCAGCTATGGAACAACACCGGCCTGATCCAGGTGACGGCCGGCGGCATCGCCATCGGCGCCAGCCTCCATAACGGGCCCTACGCGGTCAATACCGGTACGGTGCAGGTTGCTGGCGGCCAGGCCAGCATCGGCATGCTGGTGGATGGCGCCAGCAACATCTTCTCCAACACGGGTACGATCCGGGTAACGGACCAGACTGCGGCCAAGGACAGCATTGGCCTTGCCTTCGGAGCCGCATACGGACTTCGCGGCAGCAATCTGTGGTTCAATAGCGGCCTTATCGAGGGCGACTACGCCATCGCCTCCCGCCCTTCCAGCAGCGGCGCGGCCGACTATACGAGCATCTTCTATAATACCGGTGAACTGCGGGGTCTCGTCGACCTCGGGGTCGGAATCCAGAAATTCTACAACACCGGGACCATCACCGGTTTCGTTGATCTGGGCGAAGGCGCCGATATCTTCGACGGTCGCGGCGGAATCCAGGCGGCCGGCGTTCTCGGCGGGAAGGGTGACGACATCATCCTGGGCGGCGCCGGGGCGGACAAGCTGGACGGCGGACGGGGCCAGGACGTGCTGGCCGGCGGCGGCGGGGCCGATGTCTTGACTGGTGGCTGGGGCAACGACGCCTTCCTGTTCGTGACGGGTTGGGGGGCAGATACTGTCACCGACTTCGTGGCCGGCGGCCTCGATGACCAGATTCAGGTTTCGGGCTACGGCGCCTATCAGGCGATCGTCCAGCAGGGCGCCGACGTTCTGGTGCGGTTCTCGGCCACCGACACCATCCTGCTCAAAAACGTCCAGCTGTCGGCGATCACGGCTGCCGACTTCCTGTTCAACGCCGCCGCGCCCAACACGCTTCCGGCCCTGCCTTTGCCGCTGAACCCCTGGGCGACGCCCACCACGCCGGTCGCCGACGCGGCGCCGGGCTTCGTCACCGTCGGAACCGCGAACGCGGAAACCCTGAACGGCGGCGCCTCTGCGGACACCCTGTTCGGCGGGGGCGGCGGCGACACCCTGCAAGGCGGCGGCGGCGATGATTTCCTGTTCGGCGAGGCGGGCGCGGATGTCCTGATCGGCGGCGCCGGCGTCGACCGCCTCGAAGGCGGCGCGGGTGGCGACACCTTCGTCTTCGCGCTCGGCGCCAGCCGGACGACGGTGGTCGACTTCAACCTTGCCGAAGGCGACAAGATCCGGATCGAAGGCTACGCCCCGAACGACTACCTTCTGTCCTACGACACCTACGGGACACATTTCGAGTTCGAGGGTGGGGCCCACTTCATCATCCGACAATCCATTGCCGAGGCCGACCTGCTGCCGGTGATGACCTTCGTGCCGCCGACGCCGGTGACGCCCCCGGACCCGCCCGTACTGCCGCCACCGCCGCCGATTGCTGAATGGATTGGCGCCGGGGCGGACGAGACGCGCACCGGCGGGGCCGGCATCGACTACATGTCCGGTCTTGGCGGCGCCGACAGGCTAGAGGGGGCCGGCGGCGAGGACCGGCTCTGGGGTGGCGATGGGAATGACCGTCTCACCGGCGGCGCCGGCTTCGACCGCATCGACGGCGGCGCGGGGGCCGACCTGATCGTCTATAGCGCTGGCGATGGGGCCGATGAAGTCTACAACTTCGCCTCTGCCGAGGGCGATGTGCTGTGGCTCAAGGGTTATTCGGCCACCCAGGTCACGTTCAGTTTCCAGACCTTCGGCAATCACGCGGTTCTCGATTTGGCGGACGGCGGACGGATCGTGCTGATAAACTGCTCGATCATGCGCCTGCTGGAAACGCCTGGCGCACTTCGGTTCGGCCTGACCGAGCCGGTCATGGCGACCCCCAGTCCTTCGTTGGGCCTTGGCGTCCTCCCGGCGATCGCCGGGCCGCCCAGCGAGGCGGTCCACGGCACGGCTGCCGGCGACACGCTCAACGGCACGGCGTCCTACGACTACATCCTCGGCGGCGCCGGGGGGGACGTCATCAACGGCATGGCCGACGAGGACATGCTGTTCGGTGAAGACGGCGACGACCAGATCTGGGGCGGCGCGGGCCGGGACGAGCTCGACGGCGGGGCCGGCGATGATATCCTGCGCGGTGGCGACGGCGACGACATCCTGCGGGGCGGTGAAGGCTCGGACCTGTTTTTCATCAGCCTCGGATACGACGAGGTCTACGGGGGCGAGGGCGACAACGACCGCGCCACGTTCGCCGAGATCGCAAGCGGCATCTCCGTCAGCGGCGGCAAATATTACATCGACGGCAAACTGTCGGGCGTCGTCGGCGTCGAGTGGCTGACCGGTTCGGCCTACGACGACACCATCACATACGGCGGCTACAACAGCATTGTCGAAGGGGGATTGGGCTCGGACATCCTTACGGCGGGCGGCAACCTGACGACCCTGGTCGCGGGCGCCCTCGATCCCTCGGTTGTCGATACCTCGGCCAACTGGCTCTACGCCAACGACATGTTCCACACGACCATGATTGGTGGCGCCGGGGCGGATGTCCTGGACGGCGGCTGGATGAACACCGGCGGGGCAGGGGCCGATCGCTTCGTGGTCAATGGCGGAACCATCACCGACTTCGAGATCGGTCTCGACAAGATCGTCCTGAAGAATGCCCAGGCGGTCGCCTTCCTCGAACAGTTCGGTTCGGACGCCTTGGTCCACCTGGCGTTCGGTGACGTGGTCATCCTCAAGAACACCCAGATATCCGCGCTCGGCCTGACGGATTTCGTCCTGCCGACCTCCACCAAGGTCACGATCGGTACAGCGGCGGGCCAGACCCTGACCGGCACGGATGCCAAGAGCGACATCCTGCTGGGTATGGACGGCGACGATACTCTGCGCGGCTTGGGTGGCTACGACATCCTGGATGGCGGCGCCGGCAACGACACTCTGGACGGCGGCGCGGGAGACGACACCGCGGACTACTCCAACGCCACAGCCGGCGTGACCGTCGATCTCGGCCGCACCGACGCTCAGGATACGATTGGCGCCGGCGTCGACGCTCTGATCAGCATCGAGGCGCTGATCGGCTCGGCCTTCGCCGACATGCTCAAGGGCGCTTCGATCAACGGCAATTCGGGCGACGACAGGCTGACCGCCCTCGATACCGTCGGCGGCAGCCTGAAAGGCGACACCGGCGATGACGTCCTGGTTGGCGGGGCAATGGCCGACTGGCTTCTGGGCGGCGCCGGGCATGATCGCATCAGCGGGGGTGCCGGCGCCGACTTCCTGCGCGGCGAGGACGGCGACGATATCATCGAAGGCGGCGCTGGAGCCGATAACATAGACGGCGGCGAGGGCGTCGACCGCCTGACTTACGCCGCCTCGGCGACGGCCGTCACGGTCAGCAGCTCGGCAGGCTGGGATGGCGTTTCCAGCGACAGTCTCAACAACATCGAACAGTTCGAACTCGGCCAGTTCGACGATACCTTCAACGGCTCCTCGGTCGCCGAGTGGGTCGACGGCGGGAAGGGCGCCGACACCCTCACCGGCGGTGGCGGGGCAGATGTGTTCCGGTTCGGTCTGCAGTCCGGCGCGGACATCATCAAGGACTTCCAGATCGGCCTCGACCTGATCGATGCCACCGCCTACGGCAGCTTGGCCAGTGTGATCCAGCAGGGCGCCGATACCCTGGTGACCTTTACCGCGGGCAACACGGTGCTGTTGAAGGGAGTCATCGCCAACCAGCTGACCCCCGCCAGCTTCCTGTTGGGGCCGACATACGCCCTCCAGACCGGCGCCGCCAATAACGACGCCCTCACCGGCACGTCCGGCAAGGACCAGCTCCAGGGTCTGGGCGGCAATGACGTCCTCGCGGGCCTTGCGGACGATGACCTGCTGGAAGGCGGCGACGGCGACGACCGGCTGATCGGCGGCGCGGGCGCGGACACCCTGACTGGCGGGGCCGGCGCCGATCGCTTCATCGCCACCAGCGGCGGCGGAACCGACATCGTCACCGATTTCACCGTGGGGGTCGACAGGATCGACCTGTCGTCGGTGGCCTTCGAGGGCTTCTATCCCGGGATCACCCAGGACGGGGCCGACACCCTGGTCCAGTTGAACGGCTCCGGCGTCATGCGGCTGAAGGGGATCACCGCCTCCAGCATCACCGCCGCCAGCTTCGTCGGCCTGATCCCGAGCTACGGGGCCGAGACGGTCGGCACGATCGGCCACGACACCCTGACCGGGGATGGCGCCGGCAACTGGCTGACCGGCATCCAGGGCGACGACGTCCTCAACGGAGCCGGCGGCGACGACAAGCTGGACGGCCACTACGCCAACGACATCCTCAACGGCGGCGAGGGCGACGATCTGCTGATCGGCGCGGCCGGAGCCGACCTGATGACGGGCGGCGGGGGCGCCGACGTGTTCGATGTCCGCGAGGGTCTCGACGTCGTCACCGACTTCACGATCGGGACCGATCGCCTGAAGACCGGCTACACCAGCATCCTGGCCCTGACCCAGTCGGGCGCGGACGCCATCGTCCATCTGTCCGCCACGGCCTATGTGCGCCTGCGCAACGTCCAGGCGTCGCAATTGACCGCCGCGGATTTCATCGATGTCGCGGGCCTGCCGACCGTCAGCGCCACGCCGCTGGCGCTGACCGGGACCGGCTCCAACGATACTCTGCGCAGCACGGCCTACCGCGAGACCATCCAGGGGCTCGGCGGCGATGACCTGATCATCGGCGGCTGGGACGACAGCGTCGATGGCGGCGCCGGCAACGATCAGTACCGGCTGTTCAGCGAACTGTGGGAGGGCGGGGTCACCTTCGATCTGGCTGCGGCCGCGGCCGGTCAGGCCCAGGTGGTCGGGACCGTCGGCTCCGTCGTCAACGTCGAAATCCTCTACTTCGTCGGCGGCCGTCTGGCCGATACCGTGCGTGGGCACCTCTACGAAGACATCATGCAGGGCGGCCTCGGCGACGACCTGCTGGAAGGCCGGGGCGGCAACGACTCCCTTACCGGCGACGACGGCAACGATACGCTGCGCGGCGGCGACGGTGACGACCAGTTGAACGGCGACCTGATCAACGGCGCCAATCCCGACTACGATCGCCCCGGCGACGACCTGCTCGAAGGCGGGGCGGGCAATGACGGCCTGTACGGCGGGGCCGGCAACGACACCCTGCTCGGCGGGGCCGACAACGACGGGCTTGTCGGCGGGGTCGGCAACGACACCCTGGACGGTGGAGATGGCGACGACCGGCTGACCGAGTTCAATTCCGACGCCGGCGCCAACATCCTCCGCGGTGGGGCTGGCGCCGACGCCATGACCGCCGGCCTGCGCGATCAGGTCGACGGCGGAACCGGCATCGACAGCCTGACGCTGCAGACCGGCGGAGGGGCGGCCGGGGAAACCATCGACCTGGCGGCCGCGGCGGCCGGTGTCGCCCAGGCGTTGAGCGGCGGCGGCAGCGTCATCAATGTCGAACGGCTGGAAATCTCCGCCGGGTCTGGCATCGACCGGCTGAGCGGCTTCGACTACGACGACCTTCTGATCGGCGGCGGCGGCGACGACGTCATCCAGGGCGGCGGCGGCGCAGACCAGCTGCAGGGCGGCGACGGCGCCGACCGGATCGCTGGCGGGAGCGGGATCGACCGGCTGACCGGCGGGGCCGGCGCCGATACCTTCGTCTTCGCGGCCGGCGGCGGCGCCGATATCGTTGAGGACTTCGATACCGCCAGCGACCGGATCGACATCACTGGCCTCGGCGTCGTCCAGGCCTGGGCCCAGCAGGGCGCCGACACCCTCGTCACCTTCGGCGATGGCTCGAGCGCCTTGCTGCGCAACGTCAATGGCTGGCTGCTGACGGCGGGTCATTTCCTGGGCGCGACCAGCCTGCCAACGCCAATTCCGGCCCCGCCACCGCCGCCCGCGGGCTCGGACCGAACCTTGACCGGCACGGCGTCCGCCAACACCCTGACCGGCGACGTCCGGCACGACCTGATCCAGGGCCTGGGCGGCAATGACACGCTCTACGGCCAGGGCGGCAACGATCGCCTTGAGGGCGGCGACGGCGCTGACAAGCTGTATGGCGAGGACGGCGAGGACGTGCTGGTCGGCGGCGCGGGTCAGGATACCCTGACCGGCGGCGCGGGCGCGGACACCTTCGTGGTCGGGCTCGGCGACGGGGCCAACACCATCACCGACTTCGTGGTCGGCGTGGACCGGATCGATGTTTCTGCCTTCGGGGCCTACAGCTCCAAGACCCAGCTGGGCGCCAACACCAAAATCCTGTTCTCGGACGGCTCGTACCTGACCCTGACGGGTGTGCAGGCGGCCAGCGTGACCGATGCCAGCTTCATTGGCCTCAACGCGGTTCCGCCGCCTCCGCCGCCGCCACCGCCACCGCCGCCTCCTCCTCCTCCTCCTCCTCCTCCGACCTATGCCCTGCAGACGGGCACGGCCGCCGGTGAGACGCTCTCGGGCACGTCGGGCCGCGACGAACTGCAGGGGCTGGGCGGCAATGACTCCCTGATCGGTGGCGACGCCGATGACCTGCTGGTCGGCGGGGAGGGCGATGACGCCCTGACCGGCGGCGCGGGAACGGACATCCTGACCGGCGGGGCGGGTGTTGACCGCTTCATCGCCATCGCCGGCGGCGGCGCCGATACGGTCACCGACTTCACGGTCGGGACGGACAAGCTCGACATCACCGGCTTCGGAACCTGGAGCGCCGCGCAGGACGGGGCCGACGCCGTGGTCACGGTCGGAACCGGCACGGGCGTCAGCTTCCGGCTGACCGGCGTGCAGGCGTCCGGTCTGACGGACGCCTGCTTCCTCGGCCTGCCGCCCCCACCGCCGCCGCCGCCACCGCCGCCACCGCCACCGCCTCCGCCACCCCCGCCCACCGGGCAGGTCGTGCCTGGCGATCAGGCGACGCTGGTCGGGACGGCCGGGGCCAATACGATCAACGGCACGGACCTGTGGGAAACCGTCCAGGGCCTGGACGGCAACGACACCCTGGGCGGCCTGGGCGGGTCTGACCGCCTCGAAGGCGGCCTCGGCAACGACAAGTTGCTCGGCGGCGACGGCGATGACGTCCTCATCGGCGGCGCGGGTCAGGACACCCTGACCGGTGGCGCCGGCGCGGATGTGTTCGTGATCGGCGCGGGCGACGGGACGACCAACACCATCGTCGACTTCCAGCTTGGCGTGGACCGGATCGATGTCAGCGCTTTCGGCGGCTACAAGGCCATCAGCCAACTGGCGGCCGGCGCCAAGGTGACCTTCGCCGACGGCAGCGCCGTGACGCTCACCGGCATCCAGGCCAACCAGCTCGGCGCCGGAGACTTCATCACCGGCGCCAGCCCACCGCCTCCGCCACCGCCTCCGCCTCCGCCACCGCCACCACCACCGCCACCGCCACCGCCTCTGCCGACCTACGCCCTGCAGACGGGCACGGCGGCCGGTGAGACGCTGACCGGCACGACCGGCCGCGATGAACTGCAGGGCATGGGCGGCGCCGACATCCTGATCGGCGGCGACGCCGACGACCTGCTGGTCGGCGGGGAGGGCGACGACGCCCTGACCGGCGGGGCGGGCTCGGACATCCTCACCGGTGGGAACGGCATCGACCGCTTCGTCGCCGTCAGCGGTGGCGGGGCCGATACGATCACCGACTTCACGGTCGGGACGGACAAGCTTGACATCACCGGCTTCGGAACCTGGAGCGCCGCGCAGGACGGGGCTGACACCGTGGTCACGGTCGGAACCGGCACGGGCATCAGCTTCCGGCTGACCGCCGTGCAGGCCTCCAACCTGACGGACGCCAGCTTCCTCGGGCTGCCTCCTCCTCCTCCGCCCCCACCGCCGCCGCCGCCGCCGCCGCCGCCGCCCACCGGGCAGTTAGTCCCGGGTGATCAGGCGACCTTGGTCGGCACGGTCGGCGCCAACACGATCAACGGCACGGACCCGTGGGAAACCCTCCAGGGCCTGGACGGCAACGACACGCTGAACGGCCTGGGCGGGTCGGACCGTCTCGAAGGCGGCGCCGGCGCCGACAAGCTGTTCGGCGGCGACGGGGACGACATCCTCATCGGCGGCGCGGGCCAGGACACCCTGACCGGCGGCGCGGGCGCGGACATCTTCGTGCTGGGTCTGGGCGACGGGACGACCAACACCATCGCCGACTTCCAGGACGGGATCGACCGCATCGATGTCACCGCCTTCGGCGGCTACAGTTCGATCGCCCAGCTGGCCGGCGGGGCCAAGGTCATCTTCGCCGACGGCAGCTCGGTCACCCTGACCGGAATTCAGGCCTCATCGCTCTCGGCGGCCGACTTCATCGGCCTGCCGGTCCCGATGCCGGCCGAGTCGCCCAAGGACGGCTGGCTGCTGTAGGAAACGTCCCCGGGGCGATGTGCGGCGGCTTGCCGCATGATTCCGGGGACTGTAGCCTGACGGGATCGGCACGTCGGGGGGCGTGCCCGTTGGGGGAGTTGGCTCATGGCTGAGACGGTGGGAACCGAGGCGGCGGATACCCTGACGGGTCGCGTGGGCGCCGACACGATCTTCGGCCTCGACGGCGACGACCACCTCAATGGCGTGGACGGGGCCGACCTGCTGGTCGGCGGCGGCGGCGACGACGTTCTGGTCGATACCGCCACCGATGGCGCGGCCGACGCTTTCTGGGGCGACGCCGGCGACGACCATCTGACCGGCGGGACCGGCGACGACTATCTCGACGGCGGCGAGGGCGACGACCGCATCATCGACGCCACCGGCGGCAACGACCGGATGATCGGCGGCGGTGGAGCCGACTGGATCAGCGTCAGCGACAACAACGGGGCCAATCCCGAGCATTTCGCCCTGCTGGACGGCGGTGACGGCAACGACCGGCTGGAAACCGTCGCCGACGGCAGCGACACCACGATCGCCACCCTGCTGGGCGGAGCGGGCGACGATCTGATCACCATCCAGTCGGGCCAGTGGGCGACCGTCGATGGCGGCGAGGGCGCCGACCACATCGTCTATCAGGGCCAGGCCCGCATCTTCGCCACCCTCGGCGCCGGGCAGGACATCTTCGAGTTCAGGGAATTCCAGAACGACACCTACACGCCCCTCCAGGTCGTGGTGATCTGTGACTTCGCGGCCGGGGTCGGAGGCGATCAGTTGCAGTTCGCGGACTGGTACGAAGGCATCGTCGGCGCCGGCGACCCGTTCCAGCAGGGCCGGGCGCGCCTGATCCAGGATGGCGCCGACGCCGTGCTGCAGGTCCGCCTCCCCAGCAACTTGATCTGGAACGACCTCGTTCGCTTCGAGGGCGTCACGGCGACCAGCCTGGTTCCGGCCAACCTCGACGGCTACACGCCGACCTACGGCCCGCCGACGCCCGCCATCCCGTCCAGCTACGAGCGCACCCTGACGGGCACGGTCGGCGCCAATACCCTGTCGGGCGACGGTCGCAACGAGGTGATCCAGGGGCTCGACGGCAATGACACCCTGAATGGCCTGGCCGGTTCCGACCGGCTCGAGGGCGGGGTGGGCAACGACAGGCTGAACGGCGGCGACGGCGATGACGTGCTGATCGGCGGCGCCGGGCAGGACACCCTGACGGGCGGCGCCGGGGCCGACTATTTCGTCTTCACCCCGGGCGAGGGCGCGACCAACACCATCACCGACTTCCAACTGGGTATCGACAAGCTCGATCTGCGCGAGGTCGGCGGCGCCTACACCCTCACCCAGCTGGCCAGCGGCGCGAAGATCACCTTCGGCGCCGGCTCCGTCACCCTGACCGGCGTCCTGGCCGAAAACCTGACGCCCGACGACTTCCTGGCCCGGCGGCCTCCGGCCCCGGCGCCGTCTGCCCCCGTCCTGCCGCCCGCGCCGACCGAGCCCAGCCCACCACCGCCGCCTCCACCACCCCCGCCCCCTCCGCCGCCACCCCCACCCCCACCGCCCCCACCGCCTCCACCGGCCTTTGACCGGACACTGACCGGCACGGTCGGGGCCAACACCCTGACCGGCGACGGGCGCAACGAACTGATCCAGGGCCTGGCCGGCAATGACACGCTCAACGGCCTGGGCGGTTCCGACCGTCTCGAGGGCGGCGACAACAATGACAAGCTGTTCGGCGGCGACGGCGACGACGTGCTGGTCGGCGGGGCAGGGCAGGACACCCTGACCGGCGGGACCGGCATCGACACCTTCGTGCTGGCGACCGGCGACGGCGCCAACACCATCGCCGACTTCGAGGACGGCACGGACCTGATCGACATCAGCGGCTACGGCGGCGCCTACAGCTCGATCGTGCAACTGGCCTCCGGGGCCAAGGTCATCTTCGCCGACGGCGGCTACGTCACCCTGACCGGGATCAACGTTTCACAGCTGAGCGCCGCCGACTTCATCACCGGCATCAGCCCGCCTCCGCCTCCGCCGCCTCCACCGCCGCCGGGCTACAATGTCTTCACCGGCACGGCGGCGCGCGACATCCTCTCCGGCACGGCTGCCGCGGACCAGATCCTCGGTCTGGACGGTAACGACAGCCTGACCGGCGAGGCGGGCGACGACCTGCTGGAAGGCGGCAATGGCAATGACGTGCTCTATGGCGGCGCCGGCATCGATGTCCTGGTCGGCGGGGCTGGCCAGGACCTGTTCGTCAACGCCGACGGCAGCGGCGAGGACCGGGTGTCCGACTTCTCGGTCAGCGACGACCGCATCTCGGTGGCCGACTTCGGCGGCACGATCATCGGCTCCTGGCGCGACGGGACCGACACCGTCGTCATCCTGGCGCCGGGCGTCACCCTGCGGCTCACCGGCCTGAACCTCTCGACCCTGGGCGATCTCAACTACCACGGCCTGGCCGGGACCCAGCCGGATCCCTACGAGATCACCACCGGCGACGGGACGGATCAGACCCTCAATGGCGGCGCGGCGCGGGATCTGCTGGACGGCGGCGACGGGGCCGACATCCTGTTCGGCGGCGCGCTCGATGACCTCCTCGTCGGTCGCGCCGGGGCGGACGCCCTGCACGGCGGGACCGGCGTCGACTACCTGATCGGCGGCGCCGGAGCCGACACCTTCTTCGCCGAGGCCGATGGCGGGTTCGATGTCATCGCCGACTTCGAGGTCGGGACCGACCTGATCGATATCAGCGCCTTCAGCCACTACGCCTCGATCGTTCAGGACGGGCTCGACACCGTCATCACCCTCGACACCGCGACGGGCGTGAAACTGCGGCTGGTCGGGATCACGGCCAGCACGATCACCAATGCCAGCTTCGTCGGCCTGGCCCTGCCGCCGGCGGGATCGGAGCGGACCCTCACCGGCACGGAGTTCACCAACACCCTCCACGGCGATGACCGCTTCGACACCATCCAGGGTCTGGGCGGCAACGATTTCCTCTACGGCGAAGGCGGTAACGATGTGCTCGAAGGGGGCATCGGCGGCGACCGGCTGTATGGCGGGGCAGGGGACGACGTGCTGATCGGCGGCGCCGGGCAGGACACCCTGGAAGGCGACGCGGGCATCGACCGCTACGTCTTCGCGCCCGGCGACGGCGCCAACTTCATCGAAGACTTCGAGGACGGAGTCGACCGGATCGATGTCACGGCCTACGGCGGCTACACCAGGATCGCCCAGCTGGAGTCGGGGGCCAAGGTGTTCTTCTCGGACGGCGGATACGTCATCCTGAAGAACTTCAACATGGCCAACCTGTCGGACGCCGACTTCATCGGCCTGGCGCCGCCGGTCCCGGCCGAGCCGCCCAAGGACGACTGGCTGTTCTGACGCCTGGCGGCTGTTGAACCGTCCGTATGCCGATGTTCAGCGACCGGCGGAACGGTTTCATTTGAAACGACGTTAACCCCCGCGATCGGCTGGAGGGTCAACGCGTGGTCATCAATCGCGGCATCGGGGGATGGGTTTCCGTCACGGCCGCGCGCGCCCTCTTCCTGTCTGTTTCCCCGACTCCAGAAGTAATTGAACCCCGGCCGGAAGAACCCGGCTGCCCCGCTCGTTGACCTAGACAGGACGGGCGCGGCGTGAGGCCGTTTCGCCCGTTGGAGGGAAGATCGAAATGGCTTACCGCACCCAGGCGGCGATCCGTATGGACGCCGACGACAGCATCCCGCGCATCTCGCACAGCTTCGCCGACCTGATGACCACCACCAGTCTGGTCACCAGCGCCGCTGGCCCCGTCTCGGCGCGTCCCGTGATCAGCAAGGGCTACACGGCCTTCGTCTTCGACGGCGTCGGCGACTACAAGCCGGTGCTGCCAACCCAGCCGACCCTCATCGGCATCGACGTCCACCCCGGCGACAGCAGCACCACCGCCACCCTGACCGTCGATGGAGACCATGTGGTCGCCACCATCGACACCGTCGGGGATCAGGACTGGTTCAAAGTCGATCTGGTGGCCGGCCAGACCTACGACATCTCGATGTTCCAGAAGCTGCTGGGCCCCAACCTCGTGCCGCTGGCCGACGCCTATATCGAGCTCTACGACTCCACCGGCGCTTTCATCATGAGCGCCGACGGCGGCGGGCCAAACACCCCGCAGGGCCTGGACGCCATCCTGACCTACACGGCGACGGCGACCGGGACCTACTACGTGAACGCCATGTCCTTCGACCAGGACCCCACCAATGGCACGACCGGCGACGGCGTCGGCGACTATGAGATCTTCGTAGAGACCGTCGAGGGTGGCGATCCCAACGCCTATGTGCCCTTCTATTCGCCCGACAGCCCGCTGAGTTCGATCGACTGGGGCAGCGTCTTCGACCGCAGCTCGCGCAATCCGGACGGCGACAATGGCTCGCGGCCGAACGACAGGGCGCCGGACGGCTCGACGCCGGTGACCAACAACGAGTTCGGCATCACCGGCAAGAACGTCCTGACCTACTACTTCGCCAAGCAGGGCGATGTGTTCGTCGATGAGGAACCCGGCGGCTTGGCGACCATGGTCCAGGCGCAGAACATGCAGGACTGGGAAAAGGCGGCCTTCCGCAAGGCGCTGGACCAGTACGAGCATGTCGCCGACATCATCTACATCGAGGTCGATAACCGCGCCGCCGCCGATCTGAAGTTCATCACCTACCTCGGCACGCCCGGGCCCGGCGCCAGCCTGCTGGGTCGCATGAGCCCGCCCAACGAGCCCAACGAAGGCCAGGCCGAGTTCAACGCCGGCGACGCCCGCTGGACCCAGGAAGGCGTCAGCCAGGGCGGCTTCTACTTCTCGACCCTGCTGCACGAGTTCGGCCACGGGCACGGCATGGCCCACCCGCACGACAACGGCGGCCATTCGACGGTGATGCGTGGCGCTGAGCCGAGCGACGATCCGGTCGAGGGCGCCATTGGCGGCCAGTTGGGCGACTTTGGCCTGAGCCAACAGGTCTTCACCATCATGTCCTACAATGACGGCTGGCAGAGCTCGCCCTACGGCATGCCCAGCAGCGGCGACATCCTGGCCCAGAACGCCGATCCGTTCGGCTGGATGGGCACACTCGGCGCCCTCGACATCGCCGTCATCCAGGACAAGTACGGCGTCAACGAGGACTACAATGCCGGCGCCAACATCTATGTGATGAAGGACGTCAACGCTCCCGGCACCTTCTTCTCGACCATCTGGGACGGCGGCGGCACGGACGAAATCCGCTACAGCGGGGCCCGCGACGCCAGCATCGATCTGCGCGCCGCCACCCTGCAGTACGAGGAAGGCGGCGGCGGCTGGGTTTCCTACGCCACCGGCATCTTCGGCGGCTACACCATCGCCAATGGCGTGGTCATCGAGAACGCCACCACCGGCGCCGGCAACGACCTGCTGCACGGCAACGAGGCCAACAACACCCTCAAGGGCAACGCGGGCGCCGACGTACTCGGCGGCTTCGGCGGCAATGACCGGCTGGAAGGCGGCGCGGGCGATGACATCATCGACGGCGGGGCCGGCAACGACAACCTGATCGGCGGCGATGGCGACGATCAGCTCACCGACGACGGCGGCACGGCCGATCAGATGTACGGCCAGAACGGCAATGACGTGCTGACCATCATTCGCGCGGCCGGCGGCACGGGCAGCTTCGTGCTCGACGGCGGCGCGGGCGACGACCGCTTCGTCCTGGCGGCCCTGTCCGGCATGACCCAGGCGCGCGGCGGCGACGGCCTCGATCGCTTCGAGGCCCATGGTTCGGCCACCATCACCGGCGGCCTCGGCATCGACACCATTCGCATCGAGGGCGACTTCGCCGCCGGCGCGGTGGTGGCGGTGCAGGACTTCACGGCCGGGCCGGGCGGCGACCGGCTGGACCTTTCCAGCTTCATGACCGCGCAGTTCACTAACTGGGATGGCGCCGCCAACCCGACCAGCACCGGCCATGTGCGGGTCACCGCCAGCGCCACCGGCTCCATTGTCCAGGTCGACCTGAACGGCGGGGGCAACAGCTGGGTCACCGTCGCCACCCTGAAAGGCGTCGCGCCCGGCCAGCTGACGGTCGAGAACCTCGGCTTCGCCCTGACCAGCGGCGGCGTCAGCGGCATTACCGGCACGGCGGGCAATGACACGCTGAACGGCGGCGCCGGCCCCGACGTCATCCTCGGCCTGACCGGCGATGACATCCTCAAGGGCAACGGCGGCAACGACGAGCTGCAGGGCGATGGCGGCAAGGACAAGCTGTACGGCCTCGACGGCGACGACAGCCTCTACGGCGGCGACGAGCTCGACCAGCTGCTCGGCGGCAACGGCAATGACGCCCTGTTCGGCGACGCCGGCGACGATGTGCTGATCGGCGGCCTTGGCAAGGACACCCTCACCGGCGGCCTCGGCAAGGACAGCTTCAACTACACCCTGACCGCGGAGTCGGTGGCCGGGGCGGCGGACCGGATCCTCGACTTCAACGCCTCCCAGGGCGACAGGCTGAGCGTCAAGGGCGTCGACGCCGACACGGACGTTGCGGGGGATCAGGCCTTCGCCTTCGTCGCCGCCTTCGACGGCCACGCCGCCCAGGCGGTGCGGGCCTATGACTCGGTCGCCAACCTGACCACCCTGTCGTTCGACACCAACGGTGACGCGGTGGCCGACATGGTCATCGAGTTGAACGGCAACGTGAGCACGGGCTGGATTCTCTGAACAAGCTGGCCGGAACGGACCGGAACGCAACGGGTTCTTCCTGCTCATCGCAGGGAGAACCCAAGTGTCTCAGGACAAACTCAACGGCAAGATCATCGCCGTCCTCGCTACGGACGGCTTCGAGCAATCGGAGCTGGAAAAGCCCGTCGAGGCCCTGCGTCAGGCCGGCGCCAAGGTGGTGATCGTCTCGCCCAAGGACGGCGCCATCCAGGGCTGGGAACATCACGACAAAGGCCGCGAGGTGGCCGTCGACCAGGTGCTGGCCGGGGCGAAAGCCGACGACTTCGATGGCCTGGTCCTGCCGGGCGGCGTGATCAATCCAGACGCCCTGCGGCTCGAGCCCCAGGCCATCGAATTCATCCGCGGCTTCGCTACGGCGGGCAAGCCGATCGCGGCGATCTGCCATGGCCCCTGGACGCTGATCAACGCCAAGGCGGTCGAGGGCCGCAGGATGACCAGCTGGCCGTCGCTGCAGGCCGACCTCGAGAACGCCGGCGCCGAATGGGTCGATGAGGAGGTCGTGGTTGATCGCGGCCTGGTCACATCGCGCAACCCCGATGACCTGCCGGCCTTCTGCGCCAGGATGATCGAGGAATTCGCGGAGGGACCGCATCGCGGCTGACGCTGGCGCCGCGGCCAGTCTGCCGACGCTCCGCGACCTGGCGGCGCGGCTCGCCCATCAAGTGTGGGTTTTCATGGCCGCTTCATTCAACAACCGCTATACCGTTGGTCAGGGAAGCGGGCTCGCTTGAGTCCGCCTGGCTCAACTTGCCTCCGCGCCGCCGCGATCCAGACTGGATGGCCGGCGCCGGGGGCCATGCCGGCGAAGACGCCGGGGCGGATGAGGGTTGAATGGCATACCGTATCGGCTTTGACGGTCTCGGCGAGACCGACCTGCTTACCGGCTCAGCCGACTTCGGCGACGACGCGGCGATCGCGGACCAGCGCGGCGACACCGCCCTGCTGACCCGCGCCTGGCTGACCGAAGGCGTCAGCTACGCCGGCGTCGGGCATATCGACGCCCTGGGGTCGCTGGGCCTGGGCGGTACAACCGCCGACGGCCCGCAACTGCACTGCGCCTGCCCGGCCTGCACCGGGGCCGCCCGGGACGACAAGGGGGTGTCGATTCCCAACGGCGGCGGCGGCGACACGGCCGGCGATCCGAACGGCTACCTCAACGCCGCCGACCGCGGCGGCACCGGGCCGAACGACAAGGTTTCCAAGACGATCGAGGAGGCGGCGTATCATCTGAACCGAACCTACGCGACCTGGAACGAATTCAATGTAATCAACGGTGTAGACGACACCGTGAACAACTGGGACCAGTACTGGGGTGGTGCGCCGACGATTGTGCACTACGGTTTCCGCACCACGGCGCCATCCAACATGCCGGATGATACGACCGGCTTCGTCGCCTTCAACCAGATGCAGATCAACGCCACCATCCTGGCGCTGCAATCCTGGTCGGACGTTTCCAAGATCCAGTTTGTGTTCGACGCCACCATCGACGCTGGCACCACCATGCTGTTCGGCAGCTATACGGGGGGGGCCGCAGGGGCCGCCGCCTTTGCCTATCTGCCCAGCCTGTCCGCTAGCGGTGGCGATGTCTGGACCAACGTCCGGACGGAAGGACCCAATCCGCCCGGCGCCTATAATCTGAACCCAACGATCGGCAATTACGGAATGCTGACGCTGGTGCACGAGATCGGCCACGCCATCGGCTTTTCGCACCCAGGCAACTACAACGCCGGTGAAGACGGCGAGATCGATTATGGGCCGGACGCCGAATATTATGAGGACAGCCACCAGTACACGGTGATGAGCTACTTCACCGAGGATAACACCGGCGCCTACTTCGGCCCGTCCTATCCCGGCACCATCATGCTCGACGACATCGCGGCCGCCCAGCGCAGCTACGGCGTCAACATGACCACGCGGACGGGTGACACCGTCTATGGCTTCAACTCCAACGCCGACAGGGCCTGGTTCATCGCCACCAGCGCCTCGACGCGTCTGGTCTTCGCCGTCTGGGACGCCGGCGGTGTCGATACCTTCGACTTCTCGGGCTATTCGAACGATCAGGTCATCGACCTGCGCCAGGGCAACTTCTCGAGCGTCGGAACGGCCAACGGCCAGAACATGATCGGCAACGTCGCCATCGCCAAGGGCGCGGTGATCGAGAACGCCATCGGCGGGGCCGGCGCGGACATCCTCTATGGCAATTCGTCGGCCAACAGCTTCACCGGCAACGGTGGGGCCGACATCTTCTTCGTCCTGGCCGGCGGCGGCGCTGACACGGTGACCGACTTCTCGACCGCCCAGGACAAGCTGAACGTCTCCGCCTTCGGCAGCTATCTCAGCATTGCCCAGTCCGGCGCCGACACCCTGGTCTCGTTCTCGGGCGGGGTCAGCATCCGCCTGCTCAACGTCCTGGCCGGCAATGTCACTTCGGCCAACTTCGTCGGCCTGTCCCTGATCGAGGGCACCGCGGCCGGTGAGACGATCAACGGCTCGAGCGGCAATGACACCATCCACGGCCTCGGCGGCGACGACATCATCAACGGCCTGGCCGGCGACGACACCCTGGAAGGCAACGACGGCAACGACACCCTCGACGGCGGCGTAAGCGGCGTCGATGTCCTGACCGGCGGGATCGGCGACGACATCTATCTGGTCGGCCTGCAGGACACGATCGTCGAACTGGCGGGCGAGGGGACCGACACGGTCCGGACATCCAACGGCGACTACACGCTTGCCGCCAACGTCGAAAACCTGGTCGGCCTGGGCTCCGCCCAGTCGTTGACCGGCAACGAACTGGCCAACACCATCACCGGCACGAACGGCATCGATACGCTGTACGGCGAAGGTGGCGACGACATCCTGAACGGCGGTCTGGGCAACGATAGCCTGCAGGGCGGGACCGGCGCCGACCAACTGAACGGCGGCGACGGCGCCGACTCGATCAGCGGCCAGGACGGCGCCGACACGGTGTCGGGCGGGGCCGGCGATGACGGCATCAACGGCGATGACGGCGACGACAACCTGTCGGGCGGCGATGGCGTCGACTACCTGCTGGGCGGGGCCGGAAGCGACACCATGACCGGCGGCGCGGGCGCCGATCAATTCTCGTTCCAGGTGGGCAGCGGCGACGACATCATCACCGACTTCCAGGTCGGGGGCGACAAGCTGGCCATCTATGACTTCGGGTCCTACCAGTCGATCACCCAGGTCGGCGCCGACACCGTGGTCCAGATCGCGGCCGGGGTCAGCGTCAGGCTCCTGAACATCCAGGCCTCGACCCTGAGCAACACCGACTTCCTCGGGCTGCCGCCGCCCCCGCCGCCGCCGCCGGCGACGGTCCCGCCGCTGAGCTACTACGACCGCACCCTGACCGGCACGGTCGGCGCCAACACCCTGACCGGCGACAACCGCAACGACTTCATCCAGGGGCTCGACGGCAACGATACCCTCAACGGCGAAGACGGCCATGACCGCCTGGAAGGCGGCGCCGGCGGCGACAAGCTGAACGGCGGCAACGGCGACGATGTCCTCGTCGGCGGCGCGGGCGCCGACACGATGACCGGCAGCAGCGGCCGGGACATCTTTGTCTTCGCGCCGGGCGACCAGACCGCGACGATCACCGACTTCCTCGTCAGCCAGGACTTCCTGGATGTCAGCGCCTACGGCGGCTACACCTCCCTGGTGCAGACCGCGCCGGGCGTGCGGGTGATGTTCTCGGACGGCGGCTATGTGCTGTTGACCAACGTCTCCGCCAACCAGTTGACCTCGGCCAACTTCATCACCGGCGCCTCACCGCCGCCTCCGCCTCCGCCGCCCCCACCGCCTCCGCCGACGTTCAACGATATCATCGGCGACGGCACGGCCCAGACGCTGAACGGCACGGCTGGCCGTGACCATATCCAGGGCCTTGGCGGCATCGACACCCTCAATGGTCTCGACGCCGACGACTGGATCGAAGGCGGCGACGGCGACGACGTCATCAACGGCGGAACCGGCGCGGATCTGCTGACAGGCGGGGCCGGAGCCGACACCTTCGTGGCCACGGCCACCGGCGGCGCCGACACCATCAGCGACTTCACGGTCGGCAGCGACAAGATCGATGTCGCCGGCTTTGGCGCCTACAGCAAGGCGCAGGACGGTGCCGACACGGTGATCACGGTTACCGGCGGCGGAACGTTCCGCCTGACCGGCGTTACCGCCACGACCGTCACCGACGCCAGTTTCCTTGGCCTGCCGCCGCCTCCGCCGCCTCCTCCGCCTCCGCCGCCGCCGCCGCCGCCTCCGCCTCCGCCTCCGGGCGGGGTTTATGACCGCACCCTGACCGGCACGGCCGGGGCCAACACCATCAACGGCGACGGGACCAACGAGAACATCCAGGGTCTGGAAGGCAACGATACGCTGAACGGTCTGGGCGGGTCGGACCTGCTCGAAGGCGGCCTCGGCAACGACAAGCTCAATGGCGGCGACGGGGATGACATCCTTGTCGGCGGCGCGGGCCAGGACACCTTGACCGGGGGCGCGGGCGCCGACATCTTCGTCATCGGAGCCGGGGATGGCACGACCAACACCATCGCCGATTTCGAGCTGGGCGTTGACCTGATCGATATCACCGCCTTCGGGGCCTGGACCGGCATCACCCAGATGGCGGCCGGCGCCAAGGTCAGCTTCTCCGACGGCAGCACCGTCACCCTGACCGGTATTTCGGCCGGGAGCCTGAGCAGCGCCAACTTCATCACCTCAGGCTCACCGCCGCCTCCTCCTCCGCCACCGCCGCCACCCCCGCCGCCGCCGCCGACCTTCAACGACATCACCGGCGATGGTACGGCGCAGACGTTGAACGGCACGGCCGCGCGCGACCACATCCAGGCCCTCGGCGGCGCCGACATCCTCAACGGCCTCGACGCCGATGACTGGCTGGAAGGCGGCGATGGCGACGACGTCATCACCGGCGGCGCGGGCTCGGACCTGCTGACCGGCGGGGCCGGCGCCGACAAGTTCGTCGCTGTCACCGGCGGCGGCGCCGACACCGTCAGCGACTTCGTCGTCGGCAGCGACAAGCTCGACATCACTGGTTTCGGGACCTACGCGAAGGCCCAGGACGGGGCCGACACGGTCATCACCGTCGGCTCGGGCACGGGCATCAGCTTCCGCCTGACCGGCGTCAGCGCCGCGACGGTGACCGACTCCAGCTTCCTTGGCCTGCCGCCGCCGCCTCCGCCGCCACCACCGCCGCCTCCCCCGCCGCCGCCGCCGCCTCCGCCGCCCCCGGGCAGTGAGCCGACGCCGCCGGTCGGCTACACGGCCGTCACCGGCACCTCCGGCAACGACACCAAGGTCGGCGGAACCGGTTCGGACGCCGTCCAGGGTCTGGCCGGCAACGACACCCTCTACGGACGCGCCGGCGATGACTGGGTCGGCGGCGGCGACGGCGCTGACAAGCTGTTCGGCGAGGACGGCAACGACGTCCTCTACGGCGGTCTCGGGGCCGACACGATCTATGGCGGAACCGGAGCCGACAGCTTCGTCTACTTCCAGATCGCCGACAGCACCTCGACGGCCATCGATTTCATCCGCGACTTCAACGCCGCGGACGGGGATATGGTCGATGTCAGCCTGGTCGACGCCAACACCGGCGTGGCCGGCGACCAGGCCTTCACCCTGGTCGGCGCCTTCTCGGGTGCGGCTGGACAGATGACGGTCTCGACGGTCAGCAACATCTCCACGCTCAGCTTCGACGTCAACGGCGACGGCGTGGCCGACATGGTGATCAAGACCCTGGGGGCGGTTGGCACGAACTACGCGCTTTAGTTCGCCTGCCGTTGACGGCGTTTGGCGTGGGGAGGATGGTCCGGGCATGACCCAGACCGCGCCCCACGACATCCTGCTGTCCCATGAAATGATCGGTCCGTTGGAGCCGGTGCTGACCGCCGCCGGCTACCGGGTCCACCGCCTGTGGGAGCACAGGGGCCGGCTGGCCTTCCTGGCCGGCGCGGGGCAGACGATCCGCGCCATCGTTCACGCTGGTGAGTTCAAGCTCGATGAGGGCTTCCTGTCGGAGATGCCGCGCCTGGGCCTGATCGCCTGTGTCAGCGTCGGCTATGACGGAGTCGATGTGCCCTGGTGCAAGGCTCGCGGCATCTCCGTCACCAACTCGGCCGGTCTCAACGCCGACGACGTGGCCGACCATGCCGTGGGCCTGCTCATCGCCGTCTGGCGCGGCCTGGTCGAGGGCGACGCTAGGCTGCGGGCCGGCAAATGGACTCACGCTGATCGCATGCGGCCGCGCCATTCCCTGCGTGGCAAGACGGCCGGCATCGTCGGCCTGGGCCATATCGGCGAGGCGGTGGCCAAACGGCTGGAGGCGTTCGGCATGCCCATCCTCTGGTGGGGGCCCAATCCCAAGGACAGCCGCTGGACCCGATCGCCCAGCCTGCTGCAACTGGCCCGCGACAGTGACGCCCTGATGGTCTGCACCCGCGGTGATGCGACCGGCCTGATCACCGCCGAGGTCATCGAGGCGGTCGGGCCGCGCGGCTGTATCGTCAACATCTCGCGCGGCGGGGTGATCGACGAGGAGGCCCTGATCGCCGCCCTCAAGGACGGCCGTCTCGGCATGGCCGGCCTCGACGTCTTCGCCGAGGAGCCGACGCCGCCGGCCCGCTGGGCCGACGTGCCACACACGGTGCTGACCCCGCACACGGCCGGCGGCACCCTGGAGAGCATCCCGCAGATGGTGGCGATGACCGTCGAGAACCTGCGCCGCTTCTTCAACGGCGAGCCGCTGGCGACGCCGGTCTCCGCCTAGCCCAGCAGCAGGACGCCGAGGCCGCCGGCCAGCAGGGCGGCGAAGAGGACGGCCGCCGCGAGGCGGTGGTTCCGGTTCTTGATCATTAGTCCGAGCATGGTCTGCATCCCCTGTCTGGTTGGCTGTTCGGGCACTATCAAAGTGATATCACTTTTGCGCAAGCGAAATCGAAAAGTGTCCGCCTCTGCCGCGGGGACGCGGTTGTAAGAACCTGGACCGGAAGCGGCTGGCACACGTTCCTGGGCGAGGCGGGACCGTACAGATCGCCCGGCCCACCAAGACTTGACTTAAACACATAAAGATATCTTTATATCCCTGATGTCCCAGGGATCGATCCAGACGGTGGAGATGCTGCGCGCGGCCGGCGAGCCGACCCGTCTGCGCATCCTCGCCCTGCTGGCGGCCGAGGAACTCAGCGTCCTCGAACTGTGCCGCATTCTGGACCAGAGCCAGCCGCGGGTCTCGCGGCATCTCAAGCTGCTGGCCGAGGCCGGGCTTGTGCAGCGATTCCCCGACGGGGCCTGGGTCTTCTATCGTTTGACCGGCTCGGGGCCGGCCCGGTTGCTGGTCGATAGTGTCCTCGATCTGACCGACGAGGCCGATCCGGTGTTGCGCCGGGACGGTGACCAACTGGCGGCGGTCAAGGCCGAGCGCACTAACGAAGCGGCAGCCTATTTTGCCAGAAACGCGGCGCGATGGGATGAAATTCGTTCCCTCTACGCCTCTGAGACGCAGGTCGAGGCGGCGATCAACCAGGCGGCGGGCCAGGGCGCCATCGGCCGGCTGGTCGATCTGGGCGCGGGCACGGGACGGATGCTGACCCTGCTGGGCCAGCGGGCCGAGCGGGCCATTGGCCTCGACCTGTCGCAGCAGATGCTCAACATCGCCCGGGTCAACGTCAGTGAGGCGGGCCTCGCCACCTGCGAACTGCGCCATGGCGACATCTTCGCCACCGGCCTGCCGGCCGGCAGCGCCGATCTGGTGACGGTGCATCAGGTGCTCCACTATCTGGGCGACCCCGTCGCCGCCGTCAGCGAGGCCGCGCGGCTGGTGGCGCCGGGCGGACGGTTGCTGATCATCGATTTTGCGCCTCACAGCCTGGAATTCCTGCGCAGCCAGCATCAGCACCGGCGCCTCGGCTTCTCGGACGCCGAGATCCTGCGCTGGCTGGAGGGGGCCGGGCTCGAGGGCCAGCTGAGCGAGACCCTGCCGACCGCCAATGGCGAAGGCCTGACCATCAAGATCTGGACCGGGACGCGCCCGGCCAACGCCAACAGGAGCGCCGCATGAGCCCGCCCCGCCGTGTCATCGGACCGGTCGCCCGCTCGGCCGAACGGCCCAACCGCAAGCTCGGCATCAGCTTCGAGTTCTCGCCGCCAAAGACACCCGAAGCGGAAGAGAACCTGTGGACCGCCATCCGCCGCCTCGAACCGCTGCAGCCGGACTTCGTCTCGGTGACCTATGGGGCCGGCGGCTCGACCCGTGACCGCACGCACCGGACCGTCAAGCGCATCGTCGAGGAGACCAGCCTCAAGCCGGCGGCGCACCTGACCTGCGTCGAGGCCAGTTGCGCGGACGTCGATCAGGTAATCCGCGACTACTGGGACGCCGGGGTGCGGCACCTGGTGGCCCTGCGCGGCGATCCGCCCGGCTCGATCGGCGGGGCCTATGTGCCGCGCGCCGACGGCTATGCCAACGCCACCGAACTGACCCGGGCGGCCCGGGCCATCCAGCCGTTCGAGGTGCTGGTCGGGGTCTATCCCGAGGGGCATCCCGAGAGCCCGAACATCCAGCACGACATCGACGTCCTGAAGGCCAAGGTGGACGCCGGCGCAACGCGCGGCATCACCCAGTTCTTCTTCGAGATCGACCCCT
The DNA here is from genome assembly GCF_027912495.1 of Caulobacter sp. NIBR1757. Classification (GTDB taxonomy): domain Bacteria; phylum Pseudomonadota; class Alphaproteobacteria; order Caulobacterales; family Caulobacteraceae; genus Caulobacter. Next base: position 1,680,679 of record NZ_CP115463.1, read on the forward strand.
TCCTGCGCTTCATGGAGAAGGTGCGGGCGGCGGGGATCACCATTCCCATCTCGCCGGGCATCATGCCGGTCAGCAACTTCAAGGGGCTGGTGAAGATGTCGGGCGCCTGCGGGGCTTCGATCCCCGGCTGGCTGGGCAACCTGTTCGACGGGCTCGATGTCGATCCCGACACCCGCCGTCTGATCGCCTGCAGCGTGGCCGCCGAGATGTGCGCCAAGCTGGAGGAGCAGGGCTTCTCCGATTTCCACTTCTACACCCTCAACCGGGCCGATCTGGTGTATGCCATCTGCCGGGTGCTGGGGGTGCGCGAACCGGCGAAGACGCCGGAGGAGGCCGCAGCATGACCTTGAAAAAACTCGCCCTTTCCGTCGCCGCCGCCAGCGCTCTGTTCGTGGTCAGCGCCTCGGCGCAGATGCCGGCCAGCTGGACCAAGCCGACCACCGGCTTCCAGGTCATCGGCAACATCTACTATGTCGGCACCGAAGGGCTGTCGGCCTGGCTGATCACCAGCTCCAAGGGCCACATCCTGATCGACGGCGGCATGCCGCAGAACGCCGCCCTCGTCGAGGCCAACATCAAGGCGCTGGGCTTCAAACTGTCCGACGTCGATCTGATCCTCAACAGCCACGCCCACTTCGACCATGCCGGGGCCCTGGCCCAGCTGAAGAAGGACACCGGCGCGGTGGTCATCGCCAGCGCCGGCGACAAGGCGGCCCTGGAGGGCGGCAAGTACATCGGCTCCGAGACGGTGACCGCCTACAACTTCCCGCCGGTGAAGGTCGACAAGACGGTCGCCGACGGCGAGACCCTGTCGGTCGGATCCAACACCCTGAAGGCCAACCTCACGCCGGGCCACACCAAGGGCTGCACGTCCTGGACGACCTCGGTGAAGGACGGGTCCAAGAGCTACAAGGTGATCTTCTGGTGCAGCACCTCGGTGGCCGCGAACCGCCTGGCCCCCAACCCGCAGTATCCGGGCATCGTCGCCGACTATCAGAAGACCTTCACCAAGCTGGCGGGGATGCAGGCCGATGTCTTCCTGGCCCCGCACCCGGACCAGATGAACCTGGCCGCCAAGCGCGCCGCCCTGGGGCCGGGCAAGCCCAACCCATTCGTCGATCCCACCGAGCTGCCCACGGTCACCGTCAGGTCGAAGGCGGACTTCGAGGCGCAGCTCTCCAAGCAGCAGGCCGGATCATGACCAGACAGGACCGCATCGCCGCCCTTCACCAGGCCGCCAGGGACCGCATCCTCATCCTCGATGGCAGCTGGGGCGTGATGTTCCAGCGCGAGGGCCTGTCGGAGGAGGACTTCCGGGCCGAGCGCTTCAAGGACCACAGCATCCATCTGAAGGGCAACAACGACATCCTCTGCCTGACCCGGCCGGACCTGGTGCAGAAGCTGCACGAGGCCTATTTCGCGGCCGGCGCCGACATCAGCGAGACCAACACCTTCAGCGCCACCTGGATCGCCCAGGAGGACTATGGCTGCCAGTCGGCGGTGCGCGACATCAACTTCGAGGGCGCCAGGCTGGCCCGGGCGGCGGCGGACAAGTTCACGGCGGCCGAGCCGGACAAGCCGCGATTCGTGGCCGGCTCGATCGGGCCGCTGAACAAGATGCTGTCGATGAGCTCGGACGTGAACGATCCGGGCGCCCGGCTGGTCACTTTCGACCAGGTCTATGAGGCCTATCGCGAGCAGGTGCAGGCGCTGCACGACGGCGGCGTCGACCTGTTCCTGATCGAGACCATCACCGACACCCTCAACTGCAAGGCCTGCATCAAGGCGATCATGGATCTCGAGGACGAGGGCTATGAGCGGCTGCCGATCTGGATCAGCGGCACCATCACCGACCGGTCGGGGCGGACGCTCTCCGGCCAGACGGCGGAAGCCTTCTGGAACAGCGTCAAGCACGCCAGCCCGTTCGCCATCGGCTTCAACTGCGCGCTCGGCGCCGACCTGATGCGGCCGCACATCGCCGAGATGAGCCGGGTCGCCGACACCCTGGTCGCCGCCTATCCCAACGCCGGCCTGCCCAACGCCATGGGCCAGTACGACGAGGAGCCGCACCAGACGGCCTGTCACCTGGAAGAGTGGGCCGACAGCGGCCTGGTCAACATCCTGGGCGGCTGCTGCGGCACGACGCCGGACCATATCCGGCATGTCGCCGAAGCGGTGAAGGGCAAGAAACCCCGGCCGATCCCGGAGCGGCCGAAGGCCATGCGCCTGGCGGGGCTGGAACCGTTCGAGCTGGCGTGATGAAACTCGACAAGGCTGACGGCCTGACCACCACGGAGACCGAGCTGCTGCGCGACCTGCGCAGCCGGCTCGGCCGTGCCACCAACGACAAGGCCGCCGCCGTGCTGGTCAACGCCCTGGTGCAGACGGCGGTGCGCGTCGATATCGGGCCGGCGCCGGGTGATCCGGTGCTGGCGACGAGCGACTTCGAGGCCTTCAAGCTGGTCGTGGCCGGGGCCTCCAAGGCCCAGCTTCGTTCGGCGGTCGCGGGCCTGAAACAACTTCATGGGCAGGGGCCCGGGCCGGTGATGAAGGCTGTCGCCGCCGGTCTGCCGCAGGCGGTGATCAGTCGCCGCCTTGCCCTCGGGGGCCGTGAGCCCGCCATTGATAACGGGATGCTGTAGTGAGACCTGTCTTCGTCAACGTCGGTGAGCGGACCAACGTCACCGGCTCGGCCAAATTCCGTAAGCTTGTGGTCGACGGCGACTACACGGCGGCGCTCGCCGTGGCGCGCCAGCAGGTCGAGGCCGGCGCCCAGGTCATCGACATCAACATGGACGAGGGCCTGCTGGATTCGAAGCAGGCCATGGTCACCTACCTGAACCTGCTGGCCGCCGAGCCGGACATCGCCCGGGTGCCGGTGATGATCGACAGCTCCAAGTGGGAGGTGATCGAGGCCGGGCTGAAGTGCGTGCAGGGCAAGGCCATCGTCAACTCGATCAGCATGAAGGAGGGGGAAGAGACCTTCCGGCATCATGCGCGCCTGTGCCTGCGCTACGGCGCGGCGGTGGTGGTCATGGCCTTCGACGAGCAGGGGCAGGCCGATACGGCGGCGCGGAAGATCGAGATCTGCACCCGGGCCTATCGGATCCTGGTCGACGAGGTCGGTTTCCCGCCCGAGGACATCATCTTCGATCCCAACATCTTCGCCGTGGCGACGGGGATCGAGGAGCACGACAACTATGCGGTCGACTTCATCGAGGCGACGCGGGCGATCAAGCAGCAACTGCCCTGGGCGCGCGTCTCGGGCGGGGTGTCGAACGTCTCGTTCAGCTTCCGGGGCAACGAGCCGGTGCGGCGGGCGATCCACTCGGTGTTCCTGTATCACGCCATCAACGCCGGCATGGACATGGGCATCGTCAACGCCGGCGACCTGCCGGTGTACGACGACATCCCGGCCGAACTGCGCGAGGCGGTCGAGGATGTGATCCTCAACCGCAAGCCCAAGGCCGGCGGATCGCAGACCGAGCGGCTGGTGGATCTCGCGCCCAAGTACAAGGGCGACGGGACGGTGGCCAAGGTGGCCGACCAGGCCTGGCGCAGCGGCACGGTGCAGGAGCGGCTGACCCACGCCCTGGTCCACGGCATCACAGAATTCATCGACGCCGACACCGAGGAAGCGCGCCTGCAGGCGGAACGGCCGCTGCATGTCATCGAAGGCCCGTTGATGGACGGCATGAACGTGGTCGGCGACCTGTTCGGCTCGGGCAAGATGTTCCTGCCGCAGGTGGTGAAATCGGCCCGGGTGATGAAGCAGGCGGTGGCCTGGCTGATGCCCTTCATGGAGGCCGAGAAGGAAGGCCAGCCACGCAAGGCGGCGGGCAAGATCCTGATGGCCACGGTCAAGGGCGACGTCCACGACATCGGCAAGAACATCGTCGGGGTGGTCCTGCAGTGTAACAACTACGAGGTCATCGACCTGGGCGTCATGGTCCCGGCCGACCGCATCCTCGACGAGGCCAAGGCGCACAATGTCGACATCATCGGGCTGTCCGGCCTGATCACCCCGTCGCTGGACGAGATGGTCTTTGTCGCCGCCGAGATGGAGCGGCGCGGGTTCGACATCCCCCTGCTGATCGGCGGGGCGACGACCAGCAAGACCCATACGGCGGTGAAGATCGAGCCGGCTTACCGGCGCGCCTCGACCACCTATGTGCTCGACGCCAGCCGGGCGGTGGGCGTGGTGTCGGGCCTGCTGTCCGACGAGCGACCCAATCTCGAGGCCGTGACGCGGGACGAATACATCCGGGTGCGTGAGCAGTTCGCCCGCGGCCAGGAGGCCAAGAACCGCACGCCGATCACGCGGGCGCGGGCCAACGCCCACCCGGTGAACTGGACCGAGCAGCCGACCGTGAAGCCGAGCTTCATCGGCGTGCAAGCCATCGAGGGCGACCTCGCCGATCTCGCCCGCCACATCGACTGGACGCCCTTCTTCGCCAGCTGGGAGCTGGTCGGGCGGTTCCCGGCCATCCTCGAGGACGACATCGTCGGGGAGGCGGCGACCGACCTGTACCGTGACGCCCAGTCGATGCTGAAGCGCATCGTCGAGGAGCAGTGGTTCACCGCCAAGGGGGTTGTCGGCTTCTGGCCGGCCCAGGCGGTGGGCGACGATATCGCGGTGTTCTCGGACGAGAGCCGCACCACGGAGCTGGCCCGTTTCCACACCCTGCGCCAGCAGATGGACAAGACCGGCGGCAAGGCCAACCTGGCCCTGTCCGACTTCGTCGCCCCGGCCGACAAGGCCCAGGACTGGATCGGCGCCTTCGCGGTGACCGCCGGCCATGGCGAAACCGAGATCGCCGCGAAGTACAAGGCGGCCGGCGACGACTACAACGCCATCCTGTCGGCGGCCCTTGCCGACCGTCTGGCCGAGGCCTTCGCCGAATCGCTGCACCGGCAGGTCCGCACCCAGCTCTGGGGCTACGCCCCCGACGAGCCGTTCGATATCGACGCCCTGATCGCCGAGAAGTACCAGGGTATCCGCCCGGCGCCGGGTTACCCGGCTCAGCCGGACCACACCGAGAAGGCGACGCTGTTCAAACTGCTCGACGCCGAACATCACACCGGCATGGCCTTGACCGAAAGCTACGCCATGAGCCCGCCGGCCTCGGTCTCGGGCCTCTACTTCGCCCACCCGCAGGCCCACTACTTCGGGGTCGGCAAGATCGACCGTGACCAGGTGGCGGACTACGCGGCCCGCAAGGGCTGGGACCTGGCGACGGCCGAGCGCTGGCTGGCGCCGATCCTGGCCTACGACCCGATGGCGGCGGCGCGGGACGCGGCGGCCTAGGGGCGGGCCTTATCGAAGCGGTTGGCTATTATACCGCGATTGACGGCTGTCGAGCCGTTGATTTACAATAAGCTATTGAAATTGCGGAATTATAAGGTCCGAGTCGGGGCCGGAAAAGGTTGTGGTCGGGCTACAGAACGGTAGGGCCGGCGTTATGGTTGTGTGGGGGGTGAGGTTGCCTGTTGGCAGGGTGTTTTTGCGCCGCTGACGGCAGGAGGGGACACATTGAATCGCCGCGCCCGACCGGAGAGAACCCTGGCGTTGGCGTCAGTGGCAATTCAATGTGTCCCCGTTTCAGCTTCCGGCGGCGGAAGATGAATATGTCTAGACTTATTGCGGGCCGCGCAGGTCGGGGGCCGGGGTTTCTTCCGGCTGGGCGGTGTCTGCCGGCTGTTCGGCAGGGGCGGCGTCTTCAGGCGGCGCGACCGTCGGTTCAGCCGCCTGGGCCTCGCTGACGGCGTCGCCGACCGGGTCGGCGGCCGGGGCTTCCGGGGCGGCGGCGGGCCTGGCGTTGTAGGACAGGGCTGTGCCGAACAGTTTTGAGCGGGTGGCCAGCTTCTGGGCGGTGGGCAGGCAGCGGCCGGGCAGGCCCCAGCTCATCCATTCGCGGGCCAGATACTTCTGGTCCTTGGTGTCGCGGATGGTGGACCAGACGCCGGCGCCGCGCTTCAGCTGTTCGGCGCCATAGGGGCTGATCGGCTTGGCGGAGGCCTTCTCGGCCGCTTCCATCGAGCCCCGGAACAGCTTGAGGGTATCGCGGCCGGCCGTGCGTTGGTCCTTGTAGGCCTGCATGTCGGCGGGCGGGGCGCCCGGGATCCTGGCGATCTCGGTCTCGATGCGGGTGACCTCGGGCAGCACCTTGTCATAGAGTCTCATGTGGCCGTCGAGGGCGCCGAAGCACCAGGCGACCAGGCCGTAGTCGTCTTCCGGCGCGCCGGGCGGCACCGGGTATTCCACTTCAGCCGGAGCGGCGGCGGGGGCGGGCGCCTCGGCTTGGGCTTCCGGGGCCGGGGCGGCCTCCTGGATCAGCATCAGGGAGAGGAGCAGGGGAAGGATCGGGGCCATTCAAAGGTCCTGGTCAGAGGCGAACACGGGCAGCTCAGACATCGGCGAGGCCGAAACCACCGCCCCCCGGGGTTTCGATCTCGATGATGTCACCGGCGTCCACGCGGACGGAGAAACAGCCGGTGAGGCTTCTTACCTCGCCGTTTGTGGCAATCAAACGTTGCGCGCCGGGCAAACCGGGCGATCCGCCCTGGATTCCGCACGGAACGTTCAGCCTGCGGCTCGAAAGCAACGCCGCGTCCATGGGGCTGAGGAACCTCATGCGGCGCACGGCCCCGTCGCCGCCAGGGTGTTTGCCGGCCCCGCCGGAGCCGTGGCGGATGCCGAAATGCTCGACGCGGACCGGGAAGCGGCGTTCGAGGATTTCCGGGTCGGTCAGGCGGCTGTTGGTCATGTGGGTGTGGATGGCGCTGGTCCCGGGACCGCGGGCGGTGGCGCCGGAGCCGCCGCAGATGGTCTCGTAGTACTGCCGGTCCTCGTCGCCGAAGGTGAAGTTGTTCATCGTGCCCTGGCCATTGGCCGTGACGCCGAGCGCCGCATAGAGGGCGTCGACGACATGCTGGCTGGTCTCGACATTGCCGGCCACGACGGCGGCCGGCGGATGCGGATCCAGCATCGAGCCTTCGCGGGTGAGGATGTTGAGCGGGGCCAGGCAGCCGGCGTTGAGCGGGATCTCGTCGTCGACCAGGGTGCGGAAGACGTAGAGGGCGGCGGCGCTGACGATGGCGCTGGGGGCGTTGAAGTTGGTGGCCAGCTGGTCGGCGCTGTCGCGGAAATCGAGGGTGGCCTCGCGGGCGACAGGATCGACGGTGACCTTGACGACGATCTCGCCGGCTCCGTCCAGAGGGACGCGGGCCTCGCCGTCGGTGAGTTTCTCGATGGCGCGGCGGACGCTGGCTTCGGCGTTCTGCTGCACGAAGGCCATGTAGCGGGCGACGGTTCTGGCGCCGTGGCTTTCGATCATCTGGGCGACGGCGGCGGCGCCGGCCTGGCAGGCGGCGAGTTGAGCCTTGAGGTCGGCGATGTTGCGGTCGGGGGCGCGGGCGGGCCAGCGGCCGGTCGCAAGCGCGGCGCGGGTTTCGGCTTCGAGGAAGACGCCTTTTCGCATCATGGGCAGGGCGTCGAGCATGACGCCCTCTTCGTCGATGGTCTTCGAGAAGGGGGGCATGGAGCCCGGCTGGACGCCGCCGACGTCGGCGTGGTGGCCCCGGGCGGCGACGTAGAAGCTGGGTTGGGCGTCGGACGGGTCCATGAAGACCGGCATCACGACGGTGATGTCGGGCAGGTGGGTGCCGCCGAAGTAGGGGTTGTTGAGGACGAAGGCGTCGCCGGGGGCGAAGCTGGCGTGGCGGGCCTGAACGGCGCGGACCGAGGCGCCCATGCTGCCGAGATGTACGGGCATGTGGGGGGCGTTGGCGACCAGGCCGCCGTCGGTGTCGAACAGGGCGCAGGAGAAGTCGAGCCGCTCCTTGATGTTGACCGAATGGGCGGTGCGTTCGAGGGCGGCGCCCATGGCCTCGGCGACGCCCATGAAGCGGCGGTTGAAGAGTTCGAGGGTGACGGGGTCGGGGCGGCTGGTATCGGATTCGGCGACGGCGCGGGCGGTGGTGCGGGTCAGGCGGATGAGGCCGTCCTCTTCGCGGGCGGCGGTCCAGCCGGCGGCGACGGCGATCTGGGTGTCGCCGCGGACGATGAGGGCGGGGCCGGGGAGTGTGGTGAGGGTGTCTGCATCGACTGTCCCCGGCACACCCTCTTCTGTCATCCCGGGCGCCCGCAGGGCGACCCGGGACCCAGGGGCCGCGTGCTGTGTGGTGGCCCCTGGGTCCCGGCTCTCCGCTTCGCTGCGGCCGGGATGACAGGTATTTTGAGCCCGTTCCTCCGCTTCGACTTCGACCGACGCGATGAGGATGGTTCTGGCCGGCTCGATGAAGCCGAACAGGCGTTGGTGGGCCTGTTCGAAGGCGGCTTTCACCGTGGCCTGGTCGGCGGGCGGCACGGGGAGGACGGCGTCGGCGCCGTCGTAGCGGAGCATCAGGCGGATGGTGCGATCGCCCGGCGCCGAGCCCTGGGCGGCCAGCGCTTCGGTGGCTTCGGTGGTGAGGCGGTCGGCGAGGGCGGCGGCGGCGGTGAGGCCGTCGGCGGAGAGGGGGGCTTCGAGGCCGGCCTGGCGCAGGGCGCGGACCCTGGCCTGGCCGATGCCCCAGGCGGAGAGCAGGGAGGCGGGGCGAGGGCTCAGCACCGTCGTCATGCCGAGTGCGTCGGCGACGTCACAGGCGATCTGGCCGGCCGCGCCGCCGAAGGCGACGAGGGCGTGGTCGCGGGGGTCGAAGCCGCGTTCGGTGGAGATGCGGCGGATGGCCTGGGCGGTGTGCTCGACGGCGACGGCGATGAAGCCCTCGGCGGCGGTCTCAGGCGTCGGCAGGCCCATGGCGGCGGCGAGGTCAGTCAGGACCTGGCGGGCGGCCGCGACGTTCAGCGGGGCGTCGGCGGTCGGGCCGAAGATGCTGGGGAAGTATGCGGGATCGAGGCGGCCGAGGACGAGGTTGGCGTCGGTGACGGTGGCGGGACCGCCGCGACCGTAGGCGGCGGGGCCGGGGTTGGCACCGGCGCTGCCCGGGCCGACGCGGGCCCGCATGCCGTCGAAGGCCAGGATCGAGCCGCCGCCGGCGGCGACGGTCTCGACGTCGAGCATGGGGGAGCGGAGTTTGGCGCCGGCGACATTGGCCTTGTCGCGCCGTTCGAGGACGCCGGCGAATCGGCAGACGTCGGTCGAGGTGCCGCCCATGTCGAAGCCGAGGACGGCGGGGGCATTCGCCTGGCGGGCCGTCTCGGCGACGCCGACGACACCGCCGGCCGGGCCGGAGACGACGGCGTCCTTGCCCCGGAAGGCGTCGGCGCGGACCAGGGCCCCGGCGCTGGTCATGAACCACAGGGGGGCGCCGTTCACGGCGCTGGCGACCTGGTCGACGTAGGCCCGCAGGACGGGGGTCAGGTAGGCGTCGGCCACGGCGGTCTCGGCGCGGGGCACGAAGCGGGGGAGGGGGGAGACCTCGCTGGAGAGGGCGACGTAGGTGAAGCCGGCGGCCTGCGCGAGTTTGCCGGCGGCGAGCTCGTGGGCGGGGTTGAGGTCGCTGTGGAGGAAGGCGATGGCGACGGAGGTGGCGCCGTTTGTGCGGGCGGATGCGAGGGCGGCGGCGAGGGCGGCCTCGTCGAGCGGGCGGACGACGGCGCCGTCGGCGGCCAGGCGTTCGTCGGCTTCGAGCACGGCGCTGTAGAGCGGATCCGGGCGGACGAGGTCGAGGGCGAAGAGCTCGGGGCGGGACTGGTCGCCGATGACCAGGGCGTCGGCGAATCCCTTTGTGGTCACCAGCAGGGTGGCGGCGCCCTTGCGCTCCAGGAGGGCGTTGGTGGCGACGGTGGTGCCCATCTTGATGGCCTCCACTTGGGTTGCCGGGAAGGGCTGGCCGGGCGGGGCCTGCAGGAGGCGGCGCATGGCCTCGACGGCGGCGTCGGCGTAGGCGGGGGACTGGGAGAGGAGCTTGAGGGTGTGTTCGGCGCCGGTCGGGTCACGGGCGACGACGTCGGTGAAGGTGCCGCCGCGATCGATCCAGAAAGACCAGCGGGTCATTTGGGGGCTCCGGGACATGTTCGGTTTTCGCAGAAAACCGTACGTGTCCCGTCTTTTGTGACCGTCGAGGAAGAGGGGACACGTTGGCTTTCCTGCGGAAATCCAACATGTCCCCGCTGTTCACGCACCGCCGTTCTCGCCGTCATTGTCATGTGGCCGCCATCGTCGTATCCTGTGATCTCCTTCCCATGACCTTTTGGCGCAACATTGCAAGGCTCGCCGCGAACCGCGTGGACGAAGCCGAATGTCCCGACTGCCCTGCGGGACTGCCCGGCGAGGACCCCGCGTTCTCGACGGCGGTGACGGCGTTGGGCGCCAAGCTGGCCAAGGCCGACGGGCGAGCCGACCAGTCCGAATACGCCGCCTTCGCCACCGTGTTCCAGCCGGACGAGGGCTCGGAGCGCAATGTGCGGCGGCTCTATGAGCTGGCGCGGCAGACGTCGCTGGGCTTCGAGAGCTATGCGCGGCGGCTGGCCAAACGTTACCGGGGATGCCCGCAGCTGCTGGAGGACGTGCTCGACGGGCTGTTCCATATCGCCGGTTCGGACGGGGCGGTGACGCAGGATGAGCTCGAGTATCTGGAGCGGGTGTCGGACCTGTTCGGGCTGTCGCGGCTGACCCTGCGGCGGCTGAAGGCGACTCACCTCGGGGCCGGCCGGGACGATCCGTACGTGATCCTGGGCGTGCTGCCCGACGCCTCCGACGAGGAGTTGCGGGCCGAGTGGAAGAAGCAGCTGTCGGCGGCCCACCCGGACCGGGCCCGGGCCCGCGGCCTGCCCGAGGAGTTCATCGCCGTGGCCGAGGCCAAGGCCGCCTCAATCAACGCCGCCTTCGACACGGCCATGGCCGAGCGTCGCGAGCTGGGGATGATGGGCGCGGCCTAAAAATTGCCTCCTGAACCGCGCATTTGGTTGACGTTCAGGCCGGACGGCCAAAGTATGTGGTCATGGACGTCCCATAAGATGTCCGGAGGAGTGGTGATGAACCAGACGACCCGCGGGGGCGCGACCGGAATGAAGGCCCTGGCCTGGATCGGCGGCCTGCTGGCCACCGTCGCGGCCGTGATCATCGGCTCCGTGCTTACCGTGTTCGCCGTCACCACCGTCGTCGTCCTGGCCATCATGACCAGCGCCACCCTGGCCTTCGTCGCCCTCGCCGGCCGCGCCAGGAGCAAGGCCCGGGCCCGCGCCGCCGATGACGGCGTCATCGAGGCCCACAAGGTCGGGGGTCACCACTGGGTGGCCTACGGCTGGAACGAGCGGCGCTGACCCTGACCACCGCATCGCGGCTGCGGCCCCATCTGGTGGCCGGCGACTACATTGAAATCGTATTGAAGGACGAGGTCGGGGGCGAGGAGCATGAGGGCTTCATCGTCGGTCTGACCGGCGGCTTCGTGCTGCTCGAGGTGTTCGAGGCCTGGAGCAGCGACGGGGTGCGGATCATCCCCCTGGAGCACATCGAAACGGTCAGCCGAGATCCGATCCACAAGGACCGGCAGGCGATCCTGGCCTGGAACGGGGCGGTGCCGACCGAGGCCTTCGACTGGCTGAACCTGTCGGGCTTCCGGGCGCTGTTCGCCTCGGCGCTGGCGGTGGATGCGACGGTCTGCCTGCATGACGGTGACGAGATGGAGGTCGGCAAGATCCTGGCCGTGTTCGACACCGCCGTGCGGCTGAAGCTGATCGACGGGGCCGGGGCCTGGATGAGCGAGCCGCTGGACTATCCGTTCGAGGACATCGTCATGGTCGAGACGGGGGATCAGTACAGCACCGTGCTGCGGCGCTATGCCGAGGCGATGGCGGGGAAGAACGCTCCCAAACAATAGCTGTCATCCTCCGGGCCCGCGAAGCGGGAGCCGGGGGACCCAACTTTCCGCGTGGAGATTGCCCGGGAGTCTTTCCGGAGCCGGCCTGGGTCCCCCGATCCGCTTCGCGGTCGGAGGATGACAGTGCTTTTTCTGGTGGGGCGCGACGCTATCCCCCCATCGCCGCCAGAAACCCCATCCGGGTCGGGGCGATGCGGCCGTCGCCCCAGTCCTGGATGCAGGCCTTGGCGCTGAGGGTCTGCAGGGCGGCTTCCAGGCGATCCATCGGGAAGAGGCGGATTTCGGCGTCGGCCAGCAGGTGGCCCTTCGACACCGACTCGCCCGGCCAGATGTTCAGGCGGCGCAGGCCGTGCAGCAGGGCCAGTTCGGCGTCTTCGAGAATCGGGCGGTCGCCAGCATCAACCGGCGGCGATTCGGCCGGGCGGGCGACCGGCGCGGCCGGGGCGTCCAGGCGTTCGAGCATGCGGCGGGCGATCTCGCGTTCGCCCATGATCACCTCGGTGGCGCCCAGGCCCATCAGATGCTCGACCTCGGCGTCGGAGTGGGCGCGGACGACGATGTCGAGGCTCGGGTTGACCTGACGAGCGCGCTCGACGATGCGGCCGGCCTCGAAGGCGCGCGGGATGGCGACGAACAGGCGGGCGGCGCGGTCCAGGGCGGCGGCGTCCAGCACGCGCACGTCGGTGGCGTTGCCGGTGACGGTGTCGATGCCCTGGCTCTGGGCGTTAATGCCCAGGTCGTCGGAGTCTTCCAGCACCAGGATGGACTGGCCGGCGGCGCTGAGGCCGGCGGCTACGGCCGAGCCGACCCGGCCGTAGCCGACGACGACGTTGTGGCCGGTCATGGCCGTGGGGGTGAGGGCGGTGACCCCCGGCTCCCGGTCGTTGGCGCTGGCCTTGTCGACGCGCCGCGCGGCGAGGGCGAAGATCAGCGGGTTGAGCATGATCGAGAACAGCGCTCCGCCGAGGATCAGGTCCTGGGCGTCCTTGGGCATCAGCTTCAGGCCGACGCCGAGGGTGGCGAGGATGAAGCTGAATTCGCCGATCTGGGCGAGACTGGCCGAGACGGTGAGGGCGGTCGACTGGCCGTGGCCGAACAGGCGGATGATGCCCCAGGCGGCCAGCGACTTTCCGACCATGATGATGGCCACGGTGGCGGCCAGGGCCCAGGGCTGCTGGACCACGACCATCGGGTTGAACAGCATGCCGACCGAGACGAAGAACAGCACGGCGAAGGCGTCGCGCAGGGGCAGGGTCTCCTCGGCGGCGCGGTGGCTGAGCTCGCTCTCGGCGAGGATCATGCCGGCGAAGAAGGCCCCGAGCGCGAAGGAGACGCCGAACAGGGTGGCGGCCCCGAAGGCGACACCGAGCGCGATGGCGAGGACGGCCAGGCGGAACAGCTCGCGGCTGCCGGTGTGGGCGGCCCAGTGCAGCAGCCAGGGCACGACCTTGCGCCCGACGATCAGCATGAAGGCGACGAAGGCGGCGACCTTGGCCAGGGTGATGCCCAGGGCCAGCAGCCAGTTCTGATCCCCCTCGCCGGTGATGGTCCCGGCCAGGGCCGGCAACAGCACCAGGGCCAGGACCATGGCCAGGTCCTCGACGATCAGCCAGCCGACGGCGATCTTGCCGCGGTCGGTCTGCAGGATGCGGCGCTCCTGCAGGGCGCGCAGCAGCACGACGGTGGAGGCGACCGAGAGGGCGAGGCCGAAGACCAGGCCGGCGACCATGCCCCAGCCGAGCAGCCAGGCCAGGCCCATGCCCAGCAGGGTGGCGGCGGCCATCTGGCCGATGGCGCCGGGAATGGCGATGGCGCGGACCTTCATCAGGTCCTTGATCGAGAAGTGCAGCCCCACCCCGAACATCAGCAGGATGACCCCGATCTCGGCCAGCTGGCTGGCCAGATCCTGGTCGGCCACGAAGCCGGGCGTGAACGGCCCGACCAGCACCCCCGCAAGCAGATACCCCACCAGGGGCGACAGGCGCAGGCGCTGGGCGATGGCGCCGAGAATGAAGGCGACGACGATGCCTGCGCAGATGGTGGCGATGAGGGGCGTGTGGTGGGGCATGGGTCTCCTGACGTTGACCGTTGCAACTGTAACGATCGGGAGAGGCGTTCGTGATGACATGTGACCGGCGCGAGATAACAATCGCGCCAGATTGTCGCAGGCAGGGCCGGACGACGCCGGTCAGACGCGAGCCTTGCGCGACGTCATGCTTGCCCCCGGGCGCGGGCCGCGCCATGGTCAGTCAAACATTTGTTCGGGAGAGACGTGATGATCGGTGTTGTGGCCAAGCTGTTCGTGCAGGAAGCCAAGGCGGCGGAGTTCGAAAAGGTGTTCCTCGACCTGGCGGCCAAGGTGAAGGCCAATGAGCCGGGCTGCATCGCCTACCAGCTGACCAAGAGCCGTACGGAACCGGGCGTCTACAAGGTGCTGGAGCTGTACGCCAACGAGGACGCCCTGAAGCACCACGGCGGCACCGACTACTTCAAGGCCGCCGGCGCGGCGATGGGCCCGACGATGGCCGGCCGTCCGGAGATCGAATACCTCGACGGCGTCGAGTAGCCCGCCATGGATCTCGCCTTCTCCGACGCCGACCGGGCCTTCCAGAAGGAGGTCCGGGAGTGGATCGCCGCCAACTACGACGAGGCCCTGCGCAAGCAGCTGGGCCAGTCGAAGAACGGCTATCTCGACAAGGCCGGTCAGGTCGCCTGGCAGAAGAAGCTGGCGGCAAAAGGCTGGGCGGCGCCGGACTGGCCCGTCGAGCTGGGCGGGGCGGGGTTCAGCGCCTCGCAACGCTACATCTTCAACATGGAGATGAGCCTGGCCGGCGTGCCGCAGTCCTCGCCCATGGGGCTGAAGATGGTGGCGCCGGTGATCATGGCCTTCGGCACCGACGAGCAGAAGGCGCAGCACCTGCCGCCGATCCTGAACTCCGACATCTGGTGGTGCCAGGGCTATTCGGAGCCGGGATCGGGGTCCGACCTTGCGTCCCTGCAGATGAAGGCCGACCGCGACGGCGACGACTATGTGCTGAACGGGTCGAAGATCTGGACGACCCATGCGCAGTGGGCCGACTGGATGTTCTGCCTGGTGCGGACCAGCCAGGAGGCCAAGACGCAGAACGGGATCAGCTTCCTGCTGCTGCGGATGGATACACCGGGAATCGAGATCAAGTCGCTGCCGACACTGGACCAGCCGGTCGATGGGCAGCAGGAGATCAACCAGGTCTTCTTCACCGACGTGCGCGTGCCGGTCTCGCAGCGGATCGGCGAGGAGGGCAAGGGCTGGACCTATGCCAAGTACCTGCTCGAGTTCGAGCGCGGCAACGCCTATGCGCCGGGATTGATGAACGCGCTGAAGAAGGTGCGGAAGATCGCCTCGGCCGAACTGGGCGACGACGGCGAGCCGCTCATCCTCGACCATGACTTCCGCCGCAAGATCGCCGAGCTGGAGATCAAGGTGGAGGCGCTGAACGCCACCGAGCTGCGCATCTTCTCGGCCATGGAGGGCGGCGAGCCGGTCGGGCCGGCATCGTCGATGCTGAAGTGCGCCGGCAGCGAGGCGCAGCAGGCGATCACCGAGCTGGTGCTGGAGGCGGTCGGCCACTATGGCGCGCCCTATGCCCCGGCCTTCGCGGGCGGCAACGACTACTTCCCCGGGCCGGACTATGCGGCGCCGGCGGCGGGGGCGTACTTCAACTACCGCAAGGCCTCGATCTACGCCGGCTCGAACGAGATCCAGCGGAACATCATGGCGAAGCTGGTGCTGGGGCTTTAGGCGACACCACCAGAAGGATGAAGAGGGGACACGTTGGATTCCAACGTGTCCCCGTTTTAATTTGTGCGCCGCCCCAAAAGTGATATCATTTTCATATCAATTTCGGAGGGCTGAGAGATGACTGAGCACAAGGCGATCAACAAGACGACAGAACGGCCCGGCGGCGGCGTCAACGGGCTGCTGATCCTGCTGGTGTCGCTGATCCTGCTGTTGGCGGGCGGGTCGCAGGTTATCAACATTGAGGACCAACCGATCCAGGGACTGCTGGGCATCGGCGCCATCGTCGTCGCCTCCATCGCCATGGCCGGCTTCTACATGCTGCAGCCGAACGAGGCCTCGGCCATCACCCTGTTCGGCAACTACAAGGGTACGGACCGCACCACCGGCCTGCGCTGGGTGCTGCCCTGGTATAGCCGCAAGAAGATCAGCATGCGGGTGCGCAACGTCACCAGCGAGATGCTGAAGGTCAACGACAAGGGCGGCAACCCGATCGAGATCGCCGCCAATGTGGTCTGGCGCGTGGCCGATTCGGCCCAGGCCCTGTTCGACGTCGACGACTACCAGGCCTTCATCAACATCCAGATCGAGACCGCCCTGCGCGAGGTGGCCCGTCACTATGCCTACGACCATGCCGAGGACGGCGAGCCGACCCTGCGGGCCGACGCCGAGATCGTCGGCGAGCGGCTGAAGGGCGACCTGCAGGAGCGGGTGGCGGTGGCCGGGATCGTCGTCGACGAGACCCACCTGATGCACCTGGCCTATGCGCCGGAGATCGCCGGGGCGATGCTGAAGCGCCAGCAGGCCCATGCGGTGCTGGCGGCGCGGGCGATGATCGTCACCGGCGCGGTGACCATGGTCGAGAGCGCCCTGCAGCAGCTGTCGGAACGCGGCGTGGTGGAGCTGGACGAGGAGCGCAAGGCGGTGATGGTCTCCAACCTGCTGGTCGTGCTCTGCGCCGACCGCGAGGCCCAGCCCGTGCTCAACACCGGCTCACTGTACTAGGCTCATGGCCAGCCCCGGCAAGCGCGCCTTCCTCTTGCGGATGAAGCCCGAGGTGCTCGACGCGGTCGAGCGCCTCGCGGCCGATGAGCTGCGCAGTGTCAACGCGCAGCTCGAGGTGCTGGTGCGGGAGGGGTTGGCGAAGCGGGGGCGGCTCAAAAAGGAGCCACCGAAGGACAAGGACTAGAGCCGCGCCACCCGGGTCTGAAACAGGCGGCAGGTCATGGCCTCGCGCTCGTAGTTCAGCGGTTGGTACATGTAGGCGTAGGTCCAGTAGGCGTCTTCGGCCTCGCCGAAGTTCTCCCAGGCCTGGTCGAGCGTGACGTGGCGGTCCGCGACCAGGCGGGCCATGGCCAGGTCGATGTAGGTCTGGTTGAGCTTCTGCTGCTCGAGGAGGGCGGCCTGCGGCGCCCCGGCCTTCTCCAGGCGCAGCTTCTGGACGCCATGCATCACCGAGCACCAGGTCAGGGCCTGCCACCAGGCGGCGCCATTCCACTCGGCGATGGCGGCGGGCAGCTTGTCGATCTTCCTGTCGGCGGCGGTGATGGGGGCGCGGACATAGCCGGTCTGGGCGAACTCGCCGGCGTTGGGGTTGGCCGGCTCATACAGCGCGGCGGCGAGGGTCAGGGCAAGCAAGGCGGACATGGGCGATCTCCCGATGGAGCGCGCACGCTAGCCGGACCCCGGAGGGTGCGAATGCCTAAAATCTGGGGGAAGAGTGGCGCGAATGACGGGACTCGAACCCGCGACCTCCGGCGTGACAGGCCGGCGCTCTAACCAACTGAGCTACATCCGCATCGCTTCGCAGCAGCGCGAGGAGGGCGGAATAGGGGGATGCTCCAGCGGTGTCAAGCGAAGGCCGAAAGCTTTTTGGGGGGCGTTCCGAAATTCAGTGCGCGGGCGGCTTGTAGGGGACGATCGGGGTTCCCGGCGCCGGCGCGGACGGGGCGCTGTAGTGGAACGGCGCGGCCGGACCGGTCGGCCACTGCATCACCCCCCACAGGCCGGTGACCCCGAGCGCCACCACCATGAAGGCCATGCTGTAGGGCAGGACCGAACTCATCAGCCCGCCGACGCCCAGGGTCGGAACCCAGCGCTGGGCGAAGGCCAGCACCAGCGGGAAGTAGGGCATCAGGGGGCTGGCCATGTTCACCGTCGAATCGCCCATGCGGTAGGCGGCCGTGGTCATCTCCGGCGAGACGCCCAGCAGCATGAACATCGGCACCAGCACCGGCGCCAGCGCCGCCCACTTGGCCGAGGCCGAGCCGATGAAGAGGTCGAGGAAGGCGGTCAGGACGACGACGCCGAGCAGCATGAAGACCAGCGGCACGCCGGTCGCCTTCAGCGCTTCGGCCCCGTTGATGGCGACGATGGCCCCGAGGTTCGACCAGGTGAACATGGCGATGAAGTGGGCGGCGGCGAAGGCCAGCACGATGTAGGGGGCCATGGCGATCATCGACTCGCCGGCCAGCCGCACGACGTCGCGGTGGCTCCTTATCAGTCCCACGCTGGCCCCGAAGGCGATGCCGGCCAGCAGGAACAGGACGAAGAAGCCGGCGACCAGCGAGCGGAAGAAGGGCGTCCACTGGCCCATGCCGGCCACGGTGCGGTCGAGCAGGGGACCGGTCGGCAGGACGGTCATCAGCGTCCAAAGGCCGACGACGCCGACGACGGCCAGGCCGGCGAGGATCAGGCCTTTGCGCTCTTCCGGGGCGAGGGGCATGTCGGAGGGGCGGTGATCCTGCGGCGGGATCCACGGGCCCAGGCGCGGCTCGACGATGGCCTCGGTGACCCACCAGCCGATCGGCACGATGAAGGCGGCGGCGGCGGCGGTGAACCACCAGTTGCCGACCAGGTTCACCTTCCAGCCGGCGTCGAGGATGTGCACCGCCGGTTCGGTGAAGCCGAGAATCAGGGCGTCGAACTGGCTGGGAGTCGGATTGCCGGCAAAGGCCCCGACGCAGGCCGAGAAGGCCGCCGCCATGCCGGCCAGCGGGTGCCGCCCGGCGGCGGCGAAGGCGACGCCGGCCAGGGGAATGAGGACGACGAAGCCGCTGTCGGCGGCCTGGTTGCTCAAGAGGCCCAGCAGGATGATGACCGGGGCCAGCAGGCGCTTTGGCGTATGGCGCACCAGGCCCCGGATGGCGGCGCTGAGCAGGCCGACCCTTTCGGCGACGCCGGCCCCCAGCATGACCAGCAGCACCATGCCCAGCGGCGGGAAGCTGGTCAGGGTCCTGGGCATCTCCACCCACAGCCGACGCAGGTTCTCTGTATTGAGCAGGCTCTGGGCGACCATGGTCTCGCCGGTGCCGGGATTGACCACCGACAGGCCGAGCCCGGCGCAGATCACACTGGCCACGATCAGGGCGCCGATCAGCCAGACGAAGATGAAGACCGGATCGGGAAGCCGGTCGCCGAGGCGTTCGACGCCGTCGAGGAATCGCAAGGCCAACGGGCGTTTGCTCATAACGGCGATATCGGCATGGCCCCGAAGATTCAGCAAGCGCGCAGAACCCTTTGAACCCCCGCATCCCTTGGTCTACAACGCGCGCGACTCCTCCTCGGGGAAACCATGGACGCCTTCCTGCTCAACTACCTGCCCATCCTGATCTTCCTCGGGATCGCGCTGGTCATCGGCCTCGTCTTCGTCTTCGGCGCCGCCATCCTGGCGCCGAGCGCGCCGGATCCCGAAAAGGTCTCGGCCTACGAGTGCGGGTTCAACGCCTTCGACGACGCGCGGATGAAGTTCGACGTCCGCTTCTATCTGGTGTCGATCCTGTTCATCATCTTCGACCTGGAAGTGGCCTTCCTCTTCCCCTGGGCGGTCAGCCTGATGAACCTGCCCAAGGACGCCTCGATCTTCGCCTTCTGGTCGATGATGACCTTCCTGGGCGTGCTGACCGTCGGCTTCATCTACGAATGGAAAAAGGGAGCCCTGGAATGGGAGTAATCGTTCCGGGCAGCACGGCTGCGGTTCCGGCTCTGAGCGGCGCTCGCTCGACGGTCCCGGCCTACGACCCCAAGGTCCACGACCCTTATTTCGACGCCATCTCCGACCGCCTGGCCGACAAGGGCTTCGTGGTCGCGGCGGCCGACGACCTGATCACCTGGGCCCGCACCGGCAGCCTGATGTGGATGACCTTCGGCCTGGCCTGCTGCGCCGTCGAGATGATGCACTCGGCCATGCCGCGCTATGACCTGGAGCGCTACGGCTTCGCGCCGCGCGCCAGCCCGCGCCAGTCGGACGTGATGATCGTCGCCGGCACCCTGACCAACAAGATGGCCCCGGCCCTGCGCAAGGTCTACGACCAGATGCCGGAGCCCCGCTACGTCATCTCCATGGGCAGCTGCGCCAACGGCGGCGGCTACTACTATTACTCGTACTCAGTCGTTCGTGGCTGTGACCGCGTGGTGCCCGTCGACATCTATGTGCCGGGCTGTCCGCCGACCGCCGAGGCGCTGGTCTACGGGGTGCTGCAGCTGCAGAAAAAAATCCGCCGGACGGGGACCATCGAGCGATGAGCCTGACCCATGCCGAACTGGACGCGAGCCTCGAAGCGCTCGGCCAGAGCATCGTCGCCAACAGCGCCGGATCGATCGTCTCCTGGAAGGTCGAGTTCGGGGAGCTGACGGTCAGCGCCCAGATGAACCGCATCGTCGAGGCCCTGACCTTCCTGCGCGACCATCCGGACACCCGCTTTCAGCAGCTGGTCGATCTGGCCGGCGTCGACTACCCCGAGCGGGCCCAACGGTTCGACGTCGTCTACCACCTGCTGTCGATGGTGAAGAACCACCGCATCCGCGTGAAGGTGGCGACCGACGAGGACACCGCCGTGCCGTCGATCACCCCGGTCTATCCGGTCGCCGACTGGTTCGAGCGCGAGGCGTTCGACATGTACGGCATCTTCTTCGACAACCACCCGGACCTTCGCCGCATCCTGACCGACTACGGGTTCCACGGGCATCCGCTGCGCAAGGACTTCCCGATGACCGGCTACGTCGAGGTCCGCTACGACGACGAGCTGAAGCGGGTGGTCTACGAGCCGGTGAAGATCGCCGAGTTCCGCAACTTCGATTTCCTCAGCCCCTGGGAAGGCGCGCAGTACGCGCTGCCGGGCGATGACAAGGCGAAGGAGGGCGGCCAATGAGCGACGTGATCACCCCCGATCAACCGACCTACGCCAGCGAACACGACGGCATCCCCGAGACCCCGGTCCGCAAGTTCAACCTCAACTTCGGCCCGCAGCACCCGGCAGCCCACGGCGTGTTGCGCCTGGTGCTGGAGCTGGACGGCGAAGTCGTCGAGCGGGTCGATCCGCACATCGGCCTGCTGCACCGCGGCACCGAGAAGCTGATGGAGGCCCGCACCTACCTCCAGAACATCCCGTACTTCGACCGCCTCGACTACGTGGCGCCGATGAACCAGGAGCATGCCTTCTGCCTGGCCATCGAGAAGCTGCTGGGCGTCGAGGTGCCGATCCGCGGCAGCATCATCCGGGTGCTGTATTCGGAAATCGGCCGGGTTCTGAACCACCTTCTCAACGTCACCACCCAGGCGATGGACGTCGGCGCCCTGACCCCGCCGCTGTGGGGCTTCGAGGAGCGCGAGAAGCTGATGATCTTCTACGAGCGCGCCTGCGGCGCTCGTCTGCACAGCAACTACTTCCGCCCCGGCGGCGTCCACCAGGACCTGCCTGATCGGCTCGTCGAAGACATCGACAAGTGGGCGATCGCCTTCCCGAAGGTCTGCGACGACATCGAAGGCCTGATCACCGAGAACCGCATCTTCAAGCAGCGCAACGTCGACATCGGCGTGGTGACCAAGGAACAGGCCCTGGCCTGGGGCTTCTCGGGCGTCATGGTGCGCGGCTCGGGCATCGCTTGGGACCTGCGCCGCAATCAGCCTTACGAGTGCTACAACGACTTCGACTTCCAGATCCCGCTGGGCAAGAACGGCGACTGCTACGACCGCTACCTCTGCCGCATGCAGGAGATGCGCGAGTCGACCAGGATCATCCGCCAGGCCTGTGAAAAGCTGCGCACCGTGCGCGGCCCGGTGATGACGGAAGACAACAAGATCACCCCGCCGCGCCGCGCCGAGATGAAGCGGTCGATGGAGGCCCTGATCCACCACTTCAAGCTCTACACCGAAGGCTTCCGCACCCCGGAAGGCGAGGTCTATGCGCAGGTGGAGGCGCCCAAGGGCGAGTTCGGCGTCTATCTGGTCAGCGACGGCAGCAACAAGCCCTACCGCTGCAAGATCCGCGCGCCGGGCTTCCCGCACCTGGCGGCCATGGACTGGATGAACCGCGGCCACATGCTGGCCGATGTGTCGGCGATCCTGGGCAGCCTGGATATCGTGTTCGGCGAAATCGATCGGTGAGCTACCTCTTTCAGTTCGTCTTCGGCGCGCTGATAGCCGCCGTATTCGACTGGGCGGTGATTTATGCACTCAACGCCTCGAAACTGCCGAGCCGTCGCGAGCGATGGCAGGCGGTTGTGGTCGCCTACGCTTGGCACGGACCCTGGCTTGCCCTGGGTTTTCCCCTCTTTCTTGGCGGATTGCTGGCCCAGGGCTTTGTAGGACTGGGCATGAAGCCGGGGATAGCTGGCTTCGCCGCCTTGCCCGCTTTCGGCCTGATAGGTGGGGCGGCGGTCTGGCTGGCGCAGCAACTCCCCGCTGTACGGTCAGCCAACGCTGCGGTGTCCGCACAGATGAGCGCCGCCCATCGCGAGCAGAATCGACAGTTTGGCCGCCTCCTGGGATTTTCGACCAAGGCGCCTCCGTCTCGGCCTCCAGAGGTCTGAAGGGCGGCGCTGTCTCGTGCAGCGGGCCTCTCCGCGTGAAGCCGTTGCCGCGGCAATCGGCCTCTGCAGGTGGATAGACCGTGGCCGAGCCCCTATGTATCCTCCAGTTAACAGGTCTGGAGTTTCCGCGTCATGATCATCGGCCTCACTGTCGCTGCGCTCGCAGCCCTCGCCGCAACCATCGCCGCCGCCCGCGCCCGCCAGGCCAAGCCTGTTCCCGTGCGGGTCCGCAAGGACCGTTAGTGGAGCCGCTCGGCGCCGTTCTGGCCTTCTGTGTTCCGATGTCCGAGGGCGCACCGGCGCCGCGTGATGTCGTGGCGGCCTATATTGAAGCTCACAACAGGCAGGACATCGCTGCGGTCGCCAGGCTGATCGCGGCGAACGCCCGGTTCGGCATCTCCGACGAGATCGATTCCGGCGAGGTGGTGGTCGGCCGCTATCGGGACATCGTCTACAAGAACTTCCCCAAGGCCCATACCGAGCCGCTCGACCAACTTACCTACGGTGACATGGTTGCCCAGACGGAGCGGGTGACCGGCATCGGCCCGGACGGCGAGATCGGAATGACCGTCTACCGCGTGGTGCGGGGCTGCATCATCGACCTGACCATCAGCCACTCGCCGGACGGCGAGGATTGATCCCCAAGCAGGTGACTGTCTCGCGAAGCGTGACTTTCACCGTCTGGCGCTGAACAATGACGGTCATCCGGCCGCGCCGGAGGACCGTCACCACTTGAGCTTCACATGCCTTCGCCCTTGGGCCATGCTGCCGGTTGCCAATGATTGTGCCTGTGGACGGGGGGGCGGAATGATCTCTGACATTGTCGGTGCGCTGTTCTGGGGCGTCCTGTTTTTCGCGAGCTTCCCCTGGTTGATGATCGCGATGCTTGGCGCCGCCCACAGCCACCATGTTGACGGGAGGGGTGGCTTTGTCCGCGACTATTATCTGCGGATGCTGCCGATCATGCCGGGGGCGGTTGTTCTGTACCTGACCCTCTTCCGCACCTTTCAGGGGCGGGCAGGCCTCCTGTTGTGGGCGGCCGCCATTATCATTTTTATGGCCGGAGCGGTTCTGTTCTGGCTGCCGCAGGTCCGCGCCGCCGGTGATCGATTGAAGGCGGCCATGCAGGCCGCCGCCACGATGAAGGCACAATGAGAGGCCCCCTCGTCCCCTGGATTCCGTTGATCGTCGCCGTCCTGCTGGTTCCGCTCTGGCTGCTGACGGCGCTGTTCTTCACCCTGCTCAGCCGCGCCGTGCACCGCGCAACGGACGACGTCATCGTCTCCGGTCTGTGGACCGGCGTGGCCTTGACCCTGACCACCGGCGGGCTGCAGCTGGTGTTTAAACATTCGCCGATCGCGCCGAGCTTTCGACGGGTGCAGGACGCCATCGCCCAGTATCGTCTGAGGCTCAAGGAAGAGGGCAAGGCCCGCAAGGAAGCCGCCAGACGCGGCGAGGCCGCCTTCGACATCAACGGCGCCACCCTGCAGACCTATGTCACCCCCGACAGCGCCGCCGACGCCAAGCGGCACGTCTCCGTGCTGCTGCGCCGCGACCTGTTCGCCGACCCGCAAACCCCGTCCCCGACGCCTGTTGAACCGGCGCCCGAACCGGAAAAGCCGCCGGTCGCCTGACGGCCATTGTCGCGCCGGATCGGTCAGGCTACATCGGCGCGCAATCGCCTGGCCCGGCCGGAGAGTCTTCTCGGCCGCAGCCGTATCGCTGGAAGATACGTTCATGTCCGTCCGCCGTCTCGCCAAAGACCAGCCCGCCAGCTTCGCCTTCTCGAAAGAGATGATGAAGGACGTCAATTTCTGGCTCGGCAAATACCCGGCCGCCCGCAAGCAGTCGGCCTCGATCCCGCTGCTCTGGCTGGCCCAGAAGCAGGAAGGCTGGGTCAGCAAGCCGGCCATCGAGCTGATCGCCCAGATGCTGGAGATGCCGGTCATCCGGGTCCTGGAGGTGGCGACCTTCTACACCATGTTCCAGCTGGAGCCGGTCGGTAAGGTGGCCTTCGTGCAGCTGTGCGGCACCACCCCCTGCATGATCCGCGGGGCCGGCTCGCTGATCGACGTGCTGAAGGCCAAGATCGGCCCGAAAAACCACGTCTCGGCCGACGGCAAGTTCAGCTGGGAAGAGGTCGAGTGCCTCGGCGCCTGCTGCAACGCCCCGATGGCGGCGATCAACGACTATTACTACGAGGACCTGACGCCCGAGAGCCTCGGCCAGATCCTCGACGACTTCGCGGCCGGCAAGTCGCCCAAGCCCGGCTCCTACGACGGCCGTGGCGCCTCGGAGCCCAAGGGCGCCATCCACACCCTGACCGACCCGAAGCTCTACGACGGCAGCTACGCCAAGAAGCTGAAGCTGCCCAACGCCCCTGAAAAGGCCAAGAAGGCCAAGGCCGCGAAGGCGGAGGCTTAAGGCCGGTGAGCGACGAACACGCCCGGGAAGCCGAGGTTCTCAAGCGGCGCATCGCCTACATTGACCACCTGCGCAGCCTGCATCGCTTCGAGCGCAATGTCGGGCTGGGGATCATCCTTCTGGCCGCCGCCATCGTCATGACCGCGCAATTCATGCCGCTGCCCAAGCTTCTGGTGCTCGGTGGCTTTTCGCTACTGGCGGCGGGCTGGGTGGTGTCCATCTATGTGATCTGGAAGCGGACGGCCTGGCGCAAGGCCAACCCCTTCGAAACCTGGAAGCCGTAAGCGGGGCGTTTCCCCGGACGGCCAATTGCTGATAGGGCGGGGCGTTCCCGCGAGAAAGAGACGAGACTACCGATGGTCGGCATCCTCGAAGACAAGGACCGCATCTTCACCAACCTGTACGGGCTCCACGACTGGGGCCTGGAAGGCGCGAAGAAGCGTGGCTGCTGGAACGCCACCAAGGACATGCTGGACGCCGGCGGTCCCTGGATCATCGACAACATCAAGAACAGCGGGCTGCGCGGCCGCGGCGGCGCCGGCTTCGGCACCGGCCTGAAGTGGTCCTTCATGCCCAAGGAAGTGAAGGACGGGCGTCCCCACTACCTGGTCGTCAACGCCGACGAGTCCGAGCCGGGCACCTGCAAGGACCGGGAAATCATGCGCCATGATCCCCACCTGCTGATCGAAGGCTGCCTGATCGCCTCCTTCGCGATGCAGGCCCACGCCTGCTACATCTACATCCGCGGCGAATACGTGCGTGAGCGCGAGATCATGGAAGCCGCGATCAAGCAGGCCTACGAGGCCAGGCTGATCGGCAAGGACAATGTCCACGGCTGGGACTTCGACCTCTACATGCACCACGGTGGCGGGGCCTACATCTGTGGGGAAGAAACCGCGCTGCTGGAATCGCTCGAGGGCAAGAAGGGTCAGCCGCGCCTGAAACCCCCGTTCCCGGCCGGGGCCGGCCTCTACGGCTGCCCGACGACGGTCAACAACGTCGAATCAATCGCCGTCGTCGGCACCATCCTGCGCCGCGGGGCCGAATGGTTCGCCGGCTTCGGGCGGCCGAACAACACCGGCACCAAGCTGTTCTGCATCTCCGGCCACGTGAACCTGCCGTGCAACGTCGAAGAGGCGATGAGCATCAAGTTCAAGACCCTGATCGAGGACCACTGTGGCGGTATTCGCGGCGGCTGGGGCAACCTGAAGGCCGTCATCCCGGGCGGCGCCTCGGTGCCGATGATCCCGGCCGAGCAGTGCGAAGACCTGTTCATGGACTTCGACGCCCTGCGCGAACTGAAGTCGGGACTCGGCACGGCGGCGGTCATGGTCATGGACAAGGACACCGATCTGGTCCGCGCCATCGCTCGCCTCAGCTACTTCTACAAGCATGAGAGCTGCGGCCAGTGCACGCCGTGCCGCGAGGGCACCGGCTGGATGTGGCGGGTGATGGAGCGCATGGCGACCGGCGAGGCCGACATGAAGGAAATCGACACCCTGCTGGACGTCACGACCCAGGTCGAAGGCCACACCATATGCGCCCTCGGCGACGCGGCGGCCTGGCCGATCCAGGGCCTGTTCCGCCACTTCCGCCATGAGGTCGAGGACCGCATCACCAGCTATCGCGCCGGCAAGCCCCATGTGCAGGGCGCGACCCTGGTCGCGGCCGAGTAGGACGGCGGGCGTGGAAATCGCCGCGCTCATCTTCGCCTTCCTGCTGTCGGCCGCACCACTCGTCGTAGCCACCATCCTGGCTCATCGTATGGGCCGGCGGGGGGGCTGGAAGGTTTGGCCGTCTGTCGTGGCCATCCTGTTCGCGGTCGCCACATGGCTTGGCTATCCCTATGGCGGCACGGACGTCTACGTCTTCCTGTCGATCTTCGCTGGCGGCTATGTCGGTTGCCTTGCTCTGTTGCTGGCTCTGGTCATCGTCCGCGCCGCCCCGCACCCCGCTGACACCGCGGACGTGTTTTGAGCGCCCTGCGGCTGGTCGAGGAGGTCCAGGCGGACCCCGCCTTCTTCCAGCACCTGCTCTATTTCGGCCTGCTGGCCCTGATGACCACCCTGCCGCTCGGCGGCCTGTCGGTGATTCTGCATCGCGCCGGCCGTCGCGGCATCTGGCCGAGCTTCCCATGGGCCCTGGCGATGCTCTGCGGGCCGGTCTACGGCATGATCTTCTGGCTGGCCAAGGGCGAGGGCTACTTCCAGTACGGCTATGTGCTCGGCTGCATCGCCAGCTGGGCCAGCGGGGCCGGCCTGTCGGTCGGCATCTGCATCGTCCTGTTCGCCATCATCGGCCTGCCGCCGCCGCCGCAGTCGCCGGAATCCTGACCTTGAGGGTTGCGATTCGTCTGGCCGCACGCGACGATGGGCCGGGCAATCAAGGTCGCGACATGTTCAGCGTGAGCTTCAGCTGGGGCCAGATCGCCGGAATGGGCGTCGCTCTTGGCCTCGGTCTTCTCCCCATCGTTTTGGCGACCGTCCTGTCGTGGCGCAGTCTTCGCCGGGGCTGGTGGCTGGTGGGGCCGGGAGGCCTCTTCATAGTCTCGTGGCCGCTGACGGTGCTGGTGGTCAGCGCAACCGGCGGCATGAAGAGCGCCGATGGGCCGGCGTTCGGGATCGCCGCAACGACGATTATCGCCGCCTGGGTTTCGCTGGGTCTGTTCCTGACGGCGCTCGCCATCGCCGGGCCCAAGCTGCCCACGCTCGATGTCGGAAAGGTGTTCTGATCATGAACCTCGGGGAGGTGATCGGCTTCAGCATAGTGGTCCTGGTCGCTGTTTTTCCTTTGGTCGCGGTCAGCGTTATCGCCCATCGGTCCCGCCGGCGCGGTTGGTGGGTGGCGGCGCCATGGCTGGCGCTGGCGGCAATGAGCGGGCTCGGTCTGCAGCTCATGTACAGCGGGGGACAGCTCCGGGCAGGGGCCGATGTGACGGTCGCCGTGCTGCTGGTCGGGCTGATCTCGGCCTGGCTCAGCCTGACGATCATCCTGGCCGCCTTGACCATAGTCGGGCCAAAGCTCCCGCCGCCCGGGATCATCGATCGAAGATAGGCTTGCAGCCGGCCCCCGCCGCATCGAATATCCCCCATGGGGCGACTGCCGAACCGGCGGACGCAAGAGGGCGAAATTCATGCGGGGCAAGGTTCTTTCCTACACCGACCTGGAAGGCACGGGGCTGATCAGCGGCGATGACGGCCAGCGGTATCCGTTCACGCGCGGCGACCTGGGCGGCGGAGTGCGCAGCGTAGTTCCCGGCACCGAGGTCGATTTCGAGGTCGAGGACGGGGCGGCCCGCAACATCTACGTCACCACCCCGGCCTACGGCGGGCTGTCCGGAGACAAGAACAAGATCGTCGCGGCGCTGCTGGCCTTCTTCCTCGGCTGGCTGGGTATCCACAAGTTCTACCTCGGCAAGACCAACGCCGGGATCATCATGCTGCTGTGCGGCACCATCGGCTGGGTGCTGTTCGCCATCCCGCCGCTGATCATCGGCATCATCGCCTTCGTCGAGTTCATCATCTACCTGGTGAAGTCCGACCAGCAGTTCCACGAGGACTATGTCGTGGGCGACAAGAGTTGGTTTTAGGGCGGAATCGCCCGCTTCGATGCATTGTGATAGGCTGGGTCCATGTACATCGCGGATCGCATCACGGTCGAAAGTGGGAAGATGGGCGGGCGCCCCTGCGTCCGTGGCCTGCGGATCACCGTGAAAGACGTCCTGGAAATTCTCGCCAGTGGGATGACCAAGGAGGAAATCCTGGCTGACTACCCGGCGCTTGAACCCGAGGACTTCCCAGCGGTGCTGCGCTACGCGGCCGGCGAATTCAACCATCGTATCGTCGCCGCCGAGTGAAGTTCTTCGTCGATGAGCAGTTGCCGATTGGCTTGGCGCGATGGTTGCGCTGGAAGGGCCATGATGCAGAGCACATCGACGAACTTGGTCTACGGGCCTCGCCCGACGTGGCTATTGGCCATCTCGTGGCTGATGCGAGCGGCGTCGTGATCACAAAAGACAGTGATTTCATTGAGTTGCGCCGACGCAGGCCTGACTTCCAGATTCTTTGGCTGCGGACGGGAAACATCGCTACACCGCAGCTTCTCGCGAGACTCGAAGAGGTGTGGCCGGAAGTGATCGGCGGCCTTTCAGCCGGTGATCCGGTGGTCGAAGTTCGCTGATGCTTCACACTCAGTTAAGACCCGTTCTCAATGCGTCCGCACCCCTTGAACCTGCGGGGAAACCGGTGCACTCAGCCGCCCAATTGTTAGTCCCGGACGAACTATGCCCAAAGCCAAGGTCAACGGCGTCGAGGTCGAATTCGAGCCCGGCATGACGGTGCTCCAGGTGGCCGAGATCGCGGGGGAGGAAATCCCCCGGTTCTGCTACCACGAGCGCCTCAGCATCGCCGGCAACTGCCGCATGTGTCTGGTCGAGGTCAAACCTGGCCCGCCCAAGCCGCAGGCGAGCTGCGCCCTGCCGGCCGCCGAAGGCCAGGAGATCTTCACCCGCACCCCGATGGTCAAGAAGGCCCGGGAAGGGGTGATGGAGTTCCTGCTCATCAACCACCCGCTGGATTGCCCGATCTGCGACCAGGGCGGCGAGTGCGACCTGCAGGACCAGGCGATGGGCTACGGGCGGGACGATTCCCGCTATGGCGAGAACAAGCGCGCCGTCGAAGAAAAAGAGATGGGTCCGCTCATCAAGACGGTGATGACGCGCTGCATCCAGTGCACCCGCTGCGTGCGGTTCATCACCGAAGTCGCCGGCGTGCCGGAGATCGGCCTCATCTCGCGCGGCGAAGACGTTGAAATCACGACCTATCTGGGCGCTGCGGTGACCAGCGAGCTGTCGGGCAACGTCAATGACCTCTGCCCCGTCGGCGCCCTGACGCACCGGCCATGGGCCTTCAACTACCGGCCCTGGGAACTGAAGAAGACCCAGAGCATCGATGTCATGGACGCGCTGGGCAGCGCCATCCGCGTCGACAGCCGCGGCGCCGCCGTGCTGCGCGTGCTGCCGCGGGTCAACGAGGACATCAACGAGGAATGGCTGAGCGACAAGAGCCGCTACGCCGTCGATGGCCTGGGCCGTCAGCGCCTTGACCGTCCCTATGTCCGCACCGGCGGCAAGCTCAGCCCCGCCACCTGGCCCGAAGCCTTCGCGGCGATCGCCGGCAAGCTTTCGACGACCGCGCCTGAGAAGGTCGGGGTCATCGCCGGCGACCTGCAGGACGCCGAATCGATGAAGGCGGCGCTGGACCTCTTCACCTCCATGGGGGTGAAGAACCTCGACTGTCGCCAGGACGGTTCCGCCCTCGGGACCGGCCCGCGCGAAAGCTGGCTGTTCAATTCCACCCTCGCCGGTGTCGAGAACGCCGATGTGGTGCTGATCGTCGGGGCCAACCCGCGGACCGAGGCGGCCGTGTTCAACACCCGCCTGCGCAAGCAGTGGGTGGCCGGCAAGACCCGCATCGGCCTGATCGGCCAGCAGGTCGATCTGACCTATTCGTACGACTACCTCGGCGCCGGCGTTTCGAGCCTGTCGGGTCTGGCCAAGTCGAAGTCAGACTTCGTGAAGGCCTTCAAGGACGCCGAGCGGCCGGCCATCATCGTCGGCGCCGGCGCTTTCGCCCGTGAAGACGGCGCGGCGGTGCTGAAGGCGCTGGCCGGGGTGGCCAAGAGCTTCAACGTCGTGCGCGAGGGCTGGAACGGTTGGAACGTGCTGCACAGCGCCGCCGCCCGCGTCGGCGGTCTCGACATGGGCTTTGTCCCGGGCGAGGGCGGTCTGTCGACCCGTGAGATGCTGAAGCCGGGCGCGCTGGATGTGCTGTTCCTGCTCGGCGCCGACGAGTGCGAGGCTTCGGCCAGCGGCGCCTTCACCGTCTATCTGGGCAGCCATGGCGATCGCGGGGCCCACAAGGCCGACGTCATCCTGCCGGGCGCCGCCTACACCGAGAAGAGCGGCCTCTACGTCAACACCGAGGGCCGGGTGCAGATGGGCGAACGGGCCGTGTTCCCGAAGGGCGAAGCCCGCGAGGACTGGGCGATTATCCGGGCGCTGTCGGACCGGGTCGGCAAGACCCTGCCGTACGACAGCCTCGACCAGCTGCGCAGCCGACTGTTCGCCGATCACCCGACCTTCGGCCAGATCGACTACGCGCCGGGCTCGGTCGCCACGACCTTCGACCTGAGCGGCCTCGGCGCCGCCGGGGATGTCTCCGACGCGCCGTTCGCGAGCGCTGTCGAGGCCTTCCACCTGACCAACCCGATCGCGCGCGCCAGCGTGACCATGGCCGAATGCGCGGCCCTGGCCAGCGGCGCGGCCAAGATGGCGGCGGAGTAGCCCGTGCCGACGACCCCCGACTTCTGGACCACTCCGCTCGGCTGGTTCCTCGTCCACACCGGCCAGATCCTGGCCGTGCTGGTCTGGATCCTGCTCAGCCTCGCCTTCCTGCTGTGGGGCGACCGCAAGGTCTGGGCCGGCGTGCAGATGCGTAAAGGGCCCAACGTCGTTGGTCCCTTCGGCCTGTTCCAGTCGTTCGCCGACTTCCTGAAGTTCCTGCTCAAGGAAATCGTCATCCCGGCCGGGGCCGACAAGACGGTGTTCCTGATCGCCCCCATCCTGACCTTCGTCCTCGCCTTCGGGGCTTGGGCGGTGGTGCCGCTGGCGCCGGGCTGGGTGATCGCGCCGATCAATCCGGCCATCCTCTACATCTTCGCCATCAGCTCGATGGGGGTGTACGGCATCATCATGGGCGGCTGGGCGTCCAACTCGAAGTATCCCTTCCTCGGCTCGCTGCGCTCGGCGGCCCAGATGGTCTCCTACGAGGTCTCCATCGGTTTCGTGATCATCACCGTCATCCTGCTGGCCAACACCATGAGCCTGGTGGAGATCACCGAGCAGCAGGGCGGCTGGATCTGGAACTGGAACGTCTTCGGCGGCGGCCTGAAGAACCTGCCGCTGGCGGTGGTGATGATCCCGATGGCGGTGATATTCTTCATCTCGGCCCTGGCCGAAACCAACCGCCCGCCCTTCGACCTTCCGGAAGCGGAATCGGAGCTCGTGGCCGGCTACCAGGTCGAATACAGCTCGACCCCCTACCTGCTGTTCATGATCGGCGAGTACGCCAACATCGTCCTGATGTGCTCGCTGTTCACCATCCTGTTCTTCGGCGGATGGCAGCCCGGTTTCCCGGTCGAGTTCATGAAGGACTGGCCGGAGACGCTGCAGAGCTTCCTGCTGTTCCTGGTCTTCTTCGCCAAGACCATCTTCATGTTCTTCCTGTTCGCCATGGTGAAAGCCATCGTGCCTCGCTACCGCTATGACCAGCTGATGCGGCTGGGCTGGAAGATCTTCCTGCCGACCTCGCTGATCGCCGTGGTCCTGGTCGCGGCCTACCGCGTCTACACGGGGCACGCCTGATGCGTGCCGCCCTGCTTCTCCCACTGGTTCTGCTTGGCGCCTGCGCCACGCAGCCGGACGCCAACCCGGGCAGCTACACGCTCGGCCGTGGCCTGGTGACCTATGACGAGCTGAAGCGGGCCAAGGACAAGTGCGTCGCGGCCGGCGGCGTGGTGCGGCCCTATACCGACGGCGGCGACCAGTACCAGCTGTCCAACTACCAGTGCGTCATCGCCCCCAAGGAGAAGGCTCAATGAGCCGCCTAGCCCAGACCATCAAGGGTTTCGCCCTCATGGACTTCGTCGGCGCCTTCGGGCTGGCCATGAAGTACATGCTCGCGCCGAAGAAGA
The DNA here is from genome assembly GCF_027912495.1 of Caulobacter sp. NIBR1757. Classification (GTDB taxonomy): domain Bacteria; phylum Pseudomonadota; class Alphaproteobacteria; order Caulobacterales; family Caulobacteraceae; genus Caulobacter. Next base: position 1,713,269 of record NZ_CP115463.1, read on the forward strand.
CGGTGATCTATCCCAATGAGCGCGGGCCGCAGTCGCCGCGCTTCCGGGGCGAGCACGCCCTGCGCCGCTATCCGTCCGGTGAAGAACGCTGCATCGCCTGCAAGCTGTGCGAGGCCATCTGCCCGGCCCAGGCCATCTACATCGAGGCCGAGCCTCGCGAGGACGGCAGCCGGCGCACCACCCGCTACGACATCGACATGGTCAAATGCATCTACTGCGGCCTGTGCCAGGAGGCCTGCCCGGTGGACGCCATCGTCGAGGGACCCAACACCGAGTTCGCCACGGAAACCCGTGAGGAGCTCTACTACGACAAGGAACGGCTGCTCGATAACGGCGACCGTTGGGAGCGCGAGATCGCCAAGAATCTGGAGTTGGACGCGGCCTATCGCTAAGAGCGGCCACGCGATTCCAGGACTAACGATCCAGCGGTATTGAGAAGGGACGAAGGCCACATGGGCCTGCAGGCGATAGCCTTCTATCTGATGGCGACAGTGACGGTGCTGGCGGCGTTTGCCGTGGTGTCGGCGCGCAACCCCGTGCACTCGGTGCTGTTCCTGATCACCGCCTTCTTCAGCGCGGCGGGACTGTTCGTGCTGATCGGGGCCGAGTTCCTGGCGATGCTGCTGGTCGTCGTCTACGTCGGCGCGGTGGCGGTGCTGTTCCTGTTCGTCGTCATGATGCTCGACGTCGACTTCAAGTCGCTGCGGCAGGGCTTCGCCCAGTATCTGCCCTTCGGGCTGATCGTGGCCGGCATCCTCACCCTCGAGATGATCGTCGTGTCGATCAGCGTCGCCACCAAGGGCGCGGCCTCCAAGGTCAGCGGCCCGGCCGCCAGCCTGCCGGACGTCTCCAACGCCGAGACCATCGGCCGGGTGCTCTACACCGACTACGTCTACTTCTTCCAGGCCGCGGGCCTGGTGCTGCTGGTCGCCATGATCGGGGCCATCGTCCTGACCCTGCGCCACAAGCCGGGCGTCAAGCGCCAGAACATCGCCGCCCAGAACCGTCGGGGTCCCGCGAGCGGCATGACCATCGTCGATATCAAACCCGGCGTCGGAGAAGGCGAATGATCGGCCTCACCCACTACCTGACGCTCGCGGCGATCCTGTTCACCATCGGGGTGTTCGGCATCTTCGTGAACCGCAAGAACATCATCGTCATCCTGATGTCGATCGAGCTGATCCTGCTGGCCGTGAACATCAACCTGGTGGCCTTCTCGGTCTACCTGCACGATGTGACGGGGCAGATCTTCGCCATGTTCGTGCTGACCGTCGCCGCGGCCGAGGCCGCTGTCGGCCTGGCCATCCTGGTGACCTTCTTCCGCAACCGCGGTGACATCGCGGTCGACGACGTCTCGGTGATGAAGGGCTGATCGCACCCATGTCTCACGAGCTTCTGGTCACCATCCTGCTGTTCGGCCCGCTGATCGGCGCGGCCATCGTCGGCCTGTCGGGCCGCCGGCTGGGCAACATCCCGAGCCAGGCCATCACCACCGGCCTGCTGTTCCTGTCCTGCGCCCTGGCCTGGACCACCTTCTTCGGCGTGGCGCTCGGCGACTGGCCCGACTTCACCGTCAAGCTGCTGCCCTTCATCAACGTCGGCGACTTCCAGTCGGCCTGGTCGATCCGCATCGATACGCTGAGCGCGGTCATGCTGATCGTGGTGACCAGCGTCTCGTCGCTCGTCCACCTCTACAGCTGGGGCTACATGGCCGAGGACGACAGCCGTCCGCGGTTCTTCGCCTATCTGTCGCTGTTCACCTTCGCCATGCTGGCCCTGGTTACCGCCGCCGACTTCATGCAGCTGTTCTTCGGCTGGGAAGGCGTCGGCCTGGCCAGTTACCTGCTGATCGGCTTCTGGTACAAGAAACCCACCGCGTCAGCCGCCGCCATCAAGGCCTTCGTGGTCAACCGGGTTGGCGACTTCGGCTTCGCGCTCGGCATCATGACCTGCTTCTGGATGTTCGGCTCGATCGAGTTCGCCGAGATCTTCCCGCAGGTCCCGACCTGGGCCGGCAAGACCTGGACCTTCATCGGCCGCGACTTCAGCGCCATGGACCTGGCCTGCTTCCTGCTGTTCATCGGCGCCATGGGCAAGTCGGCGCAGTTCTTCCTGCACACCTGGCTGCCCGACGCCATGGAGGGCCCAACCCCGGTCTCGGCCCTGATCCACGCGGCCACCATGGTCACCGCCGGCGTCTACATGGTCTGCCTGCTGTCGCCGATGTTCGAATACGCGGACGGCGCCAAGACCATCGTCACCGTGGTCGGGGCCGTCACCGCCCTGTTCGCCGCGACCGTGGGTCTCGCCCAGAACGACATCAAGCGGGTCATCGCCTACTCGACCTGTTCGCAGCTCGGCTACATGTTCTTCGCGGCCGGGGTCGGCGCCTATCAGGCGGCGATGTTCCACCTGTTCACCCACGCCTTCTTCAAGGCCCTGCTGTTCCTCGGCGCCGGTTCGGTGATCCACGGCATGCACCACGAGCAGGACATGCGGAAGATGGGCGCCCTGTGGAAGTACCTGCCCTTCACCTATGCGGTGATGACCATCGGCACCCTGGCCATCACCGGCGTCGGCATCCCCGGCCTCGACCTGGGCTTCGCCGGCTTCTACTCCAAGGACACCATCATTGAGGCCAGCTGGGCCGCCGGGCAGCACAACGCCGCCGCCCAGTTCGCCTTCGTGGTCAGCCTGCTGGCCGCCGCCCTGACCAGCTTCTACAGCTGGCGCCTGGCCTTCATGACCTTCCACGGCAAGCCCAAATGGGCTGAAGCCGACCACGGTCACGCCGCTGCCCACGCCCACGACGACCACGCCAGCCACGCCCAGCTCGAAACCCACAGCGAGCCGCTGCCGGATGATCATGCGCATGGGGCCCACGACGATCATGGCCACGGCCATGACCACAAGCCGCACGAAAGCCCGCTGAGCATGCTGGTTCCGCTGGCGCTGCTGGCCATCGGCGCCGTCGCCGCCGGCTTCTTCTTCGTCGAGCACTTCGTCGGCCACGACCAGGTCGAGTTCTGGCACGGGTCGGTGTTCAACGCCGCCACCAACCACATCCTGCACGAGATGCACGAGGCGCCGCCCTGGGTGATCTGGGCCCCGCTCGTGGTCACGGCCCTCGGCTTCCTGGTCGCCGTCTATGTCTACCTGCTCAACGAGGGCATGGGCGCGCGGCTGGCGGCCAAGGAAGGCCCGCTGTGGCGCTTCCTCTACAACAAGTGGTTCTTCGACGAGCTCTACGACGCCACCTTCGTGCGGGCCGCCAAGTTCCTCGGCGACCTGTTCTGGAAGGGCGGCGACCAGAAGATCATCGACGGCCTGGGTCCGGACGGCGTCTCCGCCGCCTCGATGCTGGTCGGCAAGGGCACGGGCCGGCTGCAGACCGGCTATGTCTATCACTACGCCTTCGTCATGCTGCTGGGCATCGCGGGTCTGCTGACCTACGCCCTGTTCCAGTTCCGAGGGTAGGCCAGGACCATGACCGGCATTCTTTCCCTCATCACCTTCTCGCCGCTCATCGGCGTCCTCGCCATCCTGGCCATCAAGCTGTCGGGCCGCACCGGCCCGGCGGCCGACAACGCCGCGCGCTGGATCACCCTGACCACCACGGTCGTGACCTTCGCCCTCAGCCTGCTGATGCTGGCCCAGTTCAACGCCGGCGATCCGGGTTTCCAGTTCCTCGAGGACTTCCCGCTGTTCGCCGGGCTGCACTACCGGATGGGCGTCGACGGGATCTCGGTCCTGTTCGTGATCCTGACCACCTTCCTGCTGCCGCTCTGCATCGCGGCCAGCTGGAAGTCGATCGAGACCCGCGTCCCCGAATACATGATCGCCTTCCTGGTGCTGGAAGTGCTGGTCATCGGCGTCTTCACCGCCCTCGACCTGATCCTCTTCTACATGTTCTTCGAATTCGGCCTGGTGCCGATGTTCCTGATCATTGGCATCTGGGGCGGCAAGCGCCGGGTCTACGCGGCCTTCAAGTTCTTCCTCTATACCCTGCTGGGCAGCGTGCTGATGCTGGCCGCCGTGCTGGCCATGATCGGCATCTCGGGCACCAGCTCGATCCCCGAGCTGATGCAGTACAAGTTTGATCCGGTGCTGCAGACCTGGCTGTGGCTGGCCTTCTTCGCCTCCTTCGCGGTGAAGATGCCGATGTGGCCCGTCCACACCTGGCTGCCCGACGCCCACGTCGAGGCGCCGACGGCCGGTTCGGTCATCCTGGCCGGCATCCTGCTGAAGCTCGGCGGCTACGGCTTCCTGCGCTTTTCCCTGCCGATGTTCCCGCAGGCCTCCGAGGTCTGGGCCCCGCTGGTCTTCGGCCTGTCGGTCATCGCCATCATCTACACCTCGCTGGTCGCCTTCCGGCAGACCGACATCAAGAAGCTGATCGCCTACAGCTCGGTCGCCCACATGGGCTTCGTGACCATGGGCATCTTCAGCGGTAACGCGGTCGGGGTGCAGGGCGCCGTCTACCAGATGATCAGCCACGGGGTGATCTCCGGCGCGCTCTTCCTCTGCGTCGGCGTCGTCTATGACCGCATGCACACCCGCGAGATCGCCTTCTACGGCGGCCTGACCCAGCGCATGCCCTGGTACGCGGCGGTCTTCCTGCTGTTCACCATGGGCAACGTCGGCTTGCCGGGGACCAGCGGCTTCGTCGGCGAGATCATGACCCTGACCGGGACCTATCAGGCCTCGACCTGGACGGCCCTGCTGGCCTCGACCGGCGTCATCCTGTCGGCGGTCTACGCCCTGACCCTGTACCGGCGCGTGATGTTCGGCGAGATCACCAATCCGCAACTCGCCAACATCACCGACCTGGACTGGCGCGAGGTCGCCATCTTCGTTCCGCTGATCGTTTCGACCCTGTTCCTCGGGGTCTATCCGCACAGCATCTTCCAATACACCGGCGCCTCGGTCGATGCGCTGGTCGGCGCCTATCGCGCCGCGACGGGCGGGTAGGGGTCACGCCATGTTCATGAGCCACCTCTCCCTCGCCTGGCCGGAAGTCATCCTCATGGTGGCGGCCCTCGGGCTGCTCGTCTGGGGCGCCTTCCAGGGCAAGGTCACGGCGCTGTTCAACGCCGTCGCCATCCTGGCGCTGATCGCCGCCGCCGTCGCCGCCATGATCGGCCCGCACGGAACCGCCTTCGCCGGCGGCCTGATCTCGGACCCGATCTCCGCCTTCGCCAAGGTCTTCATCTACGGCTTCACGGCCGTCTCGATCCTGCTCACCGACCGCTGGCTGGCCCGGCGCGGCGAGGCCAAGTTCGAGCTGACCGTCCTGATGCTGCTGGCCGCGCTCGGCATGGGCGTCATGGCGTCGGCCGGCGACCTGATCAGCCTCTACATGGGCATCGAGCTGCACTCCCTGGCCCTCTACGTCCTCGCCGCCTTCCGCCGCGACGACGGCAAGGGCTCGGAGGCCGGCCTCAAGTACTTCGTGCTCGGCGCCCTCAGCTCCGGCTTGCTGCTCTACGGCGCCTCGCTGATCTACGGCTTCGCCGGCTCGACCCAGTTCCCGGTCATCGCCGAGGCGGTGAAGGCGGGCGGGGCGGGGACCGGCGTGCTGTTCGGTCTGGTCTTCCTGATCTGCGGCATCGCCTTCAAGGTCTCGGCCGCGCCCTTCCACATGTGGACGCCCGACGTCTACGAAGGCGCCCCGACCCCCATCGTCGGCTTTTTCTCCGCCGCCCCCAAGCTGGCCGCCATGGTGCTGCTGGCCCGGGTGCTCAGCGAGGGCTTCGGCAGCGCCATCAACGACTGGCGCCAGGTCATCGTCGCCCTGGCCATGCTGTCGATCTTCGTCGGCGCCTTCGCCGGCCTGGCGCAGCGCAACCTGAAACGCCTGTGGGCCTACAGCTCGATCGCCAACATCGGCTACGCCCTGCTGGGTCTGGCCGCCGGCGGCGAGGCCGGCACGCAGGCGATGCTGCTGTTCATGATCCTCTACATGGTCGACGTGACCGGCTTCTTCGCCATCCTCTGCGCCCTGCAGCGCGATGGTCGTCCCATGGAGACCATCGACGACATGGCCGGCCTGGTGAAGGAACGTCCGGGCATGGCCCTGGCCATCACCGCCTTCGCCCTGTCGGCCATCGGCATGCCGCCGTTCGCGGGCTTCTGGGCGAAGTACTATGTGTTCAAGGCGGCCATCGGCGCCTCGGGCGGCATTCCCTTCGTCGACGCCGGCGCCAACGGCTACATGGCCTGGGCGGCCATCCTCGGCCTGGTCGGCAGCGTGGTGGCGGCCTTCTACTACCTGCGCCTGATCAAGGTGATGTGGATGGACCCGTCCCCCGGCGCGACCGAGAAGCCGCCGCTGGAGGCCCGCACCATCGGCATCCTGGCGGCCCTGTTCAGCTTCCCGGCCTGCATCGTGGCGCTGATCTGGCTCGACCCGCTGGCCCGGGCGGCCGCCGCGGCGCTGGGGTAAGTTATCCAGCTTGTCCGTCCTTACAGCGGCGCCAAGATGACGAGCGGAGGAGAATAGCGGTGGCCAAATCGTTCGCCGGATGCTTCCGCTCCGCTTTGATGGAGCATGGCTTTGTGCGCCACGGAGCCGGCGTGATCCTGTCCACGGAAGAGGTGGCTTGCTACGTCGCAGCTGAGACTTTTCGGTACCGACCGAACGTGTCCTTCGGCCTTTGGTTATTTTCAGTCTCGCCTGAAACGCCGCCGGACCGGCATGAGCACTACCATATCTACGGCGCCGCCGATCTAATTTGCGGTCTGGATATTCGAGTGCATACCCAGGCCTATCTGAAGTCACCGGAGGAACTGCGGGCCCAAGAGGACGTGGTTGTTGGGATGGCCGGATCGTTTGCCGACGGCCTCCGCAACATGACGACACTCGTCGCACTAACTTCAATGTACGCCAGTGGCCAATTTGCGCGGTGTTTGGTTAGGAAAGAGGCGGATCAATTTCTAGAACTGGCGGGGTCGGCTCGTGTTGGGTCGTAGTGAAATAGCTAAAGTAGCGATCGCCGTCTAAGTGAACACGCCTCCAATCATTGCCTACGACGAAATCGACTCCACCAACGCCGAGGCCCGCCGTCGCGCCGAAGCCGGCGAGATGGGCCCGGTCTGGCTGACCGCCCGCCGTCAGACCGCCGGGCGCGGCCGCCGCGGCCGGGCCTGGGAAACGGGGCAGGGGCGCAACCTCGCCGCCACCCTGCTGCTCACCACCCAGCGCCCGCCCGGCGAGGCGGCGCAGATCAGCTTCGTCGCCGCCCTGGCGGTGGCCGAGCTCGCCGACGCCTATGTGCCGGCCAGCCTCGTCACCCTGAAATGGCCGAACGATCCGCTGATCGGCGGCCGCAAGACCAGCGGCGTCCTCATCGAATCCGGCCCCAGCCCGCTCGGCGGCCTGTGGCTGGCCGTCGGCATCGGGGTCAACCTCGCCGAGGCCCCCGAGAACCCCGAGCGGCCCGCCACCACCTTCGCCGCCCACATGACCGCCCCGCCGCCGGCGCCCCTCGACGCCCTCACCGTGCTGGCCACCGCCTTCGCCCGCTGGCAGGAGGTCTGGGACCGCTTCGGCTTCCCGGCCATCGCCGACGCCTGGATGCGCCGGGCGCACGGCATCGGCGAGCCCTGCGTCGCCCGCCTGGGCAACGAAACCGTTGAAGGCGTGGCCGAGGGCCTCGATCCCGACGGATCGCTCAGACTGCGCTTGCCAGACGGCATGCTGCGCCGCATCACGGCGGGCGACGTGTTTTTCGGAGACCGCTGAATGCTGCTGGCCATCGAGCAGGGCAACACCAACACCCTCTTCGCCGTGCATGACGGCAAGGACTGGATCGCCCAGTGGCGCACCGCCACCGAAAGCACCCGCACGGCCGACGAATATGCCGTCTGGCTGGCCCAGCTGCTGGCCATGTCAGGCATGAGTCTCGGCGCCCTGACCGCCTGCATCATTTCCAGCGTCGTGCCGCAGTCGCTGTTCAACCTGCGCAATCTCTCGCGCCGCTACCTGCACGTCGAGCCGCTGGTCATCGGCGAGAACGCCGAGCTCGGCATCCCGGTGCGCATCGACAAGCCCAGCGAGGCCGGCGCCGACCGGCTGGTCAACGCTATCGGCGCCCACATCGTCTATCCGGGCCCGCTGATCGTCATCGACAGCGGCACCGCCACCACCTTCGACGTCATCGGGGCCGATGGCGGCTTCGAGGGCGGCGTTATCGCCCCCGGCATCAACCTCTCCATGCAGGCCCTGCATGAGGCGGCGGCCAAGTTGCCGCGCATCGCCATCCAGCGGCCCGAGCGCAACCGCGTCGTCGGCACTGACACGGTCACCGCCATGCAGTCGGGCGTCTTCTGGGGCTACATCGGCCTCATCGAGGGGCTGATCAAACGCATCAAGGATGAACGCGGCGGCCACCTGACCGTTGTCGCCACCGGCGGCGTCTTCTCCCTCTTCGAAGGCGCCACCGACGCCATCGACCATTTCGACGGCGACCTCACGATCCGGGGTCTGCTGGAAATCCACCGCAGGAACACCACTTGACCGATATGACTAAGCCTTCTCCGAGCGACGAACTCATCTTCCTGCCGCTGGGGGGCTCCAACGAAATCGGCATGAATTTCAACCTCTACGGCTATGGGCCGGAAGAGGCCCGCAAGTGGATCGTCGTCGACCTCGGCATCACCTTCGGCGACCAGACGACGCCCGGCGTCGAGGTCATCCTGCCCGATCCGACCTTCATCGAGGCCTATGCCGACGATATCCTCGGCATCGTCCTGACCCACGCCCATGAGGACCATATCGGCGCCGTCGCCTGGCTCTGGCCGCGCCTCAAGGCGCCGGTCTATGCGACGCCGTTCACCGCCTTCCTGCTGCGCGAGAAGCTGCGCGAGAAGGGTCTCCTCGACGAGGTCCACATCACCGAGGTGGCGCTGGGCGGCTCCATCGAGCTTGGACCGTTCGAGCTCGAACTGATCACCCTGACCCACTCGATCCCGGAGCCGAACGGCCTGGCCATCCGCACGCCGCTGGGCACCATCCTGCACACCGGCGACTGGAAGATCGATCCCGACCCGCTGCTCGGCGCCGTCACCGACGCCGCCGCCATCCGCCGCCTCGGCGACGAAGGCGTGCTGGCCATGGTCTGCGACAGCACCAACGTCTTCGTGGACGGCGTCGCCGGATCGGAAGGCGAGGTCCGCGTCGCCATGACCAAGCTGATCGGCTCGCTGAAGGGCAAGATCGCCGTCGGCTGCTTCGCCTCCAATGTCGCCCGCATGGACACCGTCATCCGCGCCGCCGAGGCCGCCGGCCGCCGTGTCTGCCTGGTCGGCCGCTCGATGCACCGCATGGCCGCCGCCGCCAAGTCGGTGGGCCTGATGAAGGGCACGGCCGAGTTCGTCAGCGAAAAGGAAGCCGGCTACTTCCCCGAGAGCACCATCCTCTACCTGTGCACCGGCAGCCAGGGCGAGGCCCGCGCCGCCCTCTCGCGCATCGCCTCCGGCACCCATCCGCACATCACACTTGGCAAGGGCGACCACGCCATCTTCTCCAGCCGCGTCATCCCCGGCAACGAGGTCTCGATCCGCGCTCTGCAGAACGGCCTCGCCGACCGCGGCGTGCGCCTCTACACCGAGCGCGACCACCCCGGCATCCACGTCAGCGGCCACCCCTGCCGCGACGAGCTCAAGCAGATGTACCAGTGGGCCCGGCCGCAGATCGCCGTCCCCACCCACGGTGAGCGCCGCCACCTGCTCGAACACGCCGCCCTGGCCAAGGACCTGCAGGTGCCGATGACCGTCACGCCGCGCAACGGCGACATGGTCCGCCTGGCCCCCGGCCACCCCTCGATCATCGATGAAGTCCCCGCCGGCCGCCTGTACGTCGATGCCGGGGTCCTGACGCCCGAGAACGGCGACGCCCTCAAGCAGCGCCGCCACGCCGCCTTCAACGGCGCCCTGACCGTGTCGGTCGTGCTCGACGCCAAGGGCAAGCTGGTCAGCGGCCCGCAGGTCCGGGCGCTGGGCCTGCCCGGCGACGAGGAATATCCCCTCGACGACGCCCTGGACGATCTGGCCGACGAGGCCGAACAGGCGATCCGCAAGATCCCCGGCGAGGACCGCGCCTTCGACGAGATCGTCGAGCAGGCCATCTGCCGCGTGGTCAAGAAGGGCGCCTACCGCATCTGGGAACGCAAGCCGATGGTCGAGGCCGTGGTGCTGCGCATCTGATGGCCGACGCGCCCGGACCCTGGTCAGACCAACCCCCGCCGCCCCGCCCGCTGACCCTGGTCGAGCTGTGGAAGCTGGCCTGGCCCAACATCGTGGTCACGGTCGCGATCCTGCTGGTCGCGGTCTGGCAGACCGGGCGCATGCTGTCGGGCGACGCCAATCTCGGCATCGACTGGGGTGGCCTGTCGGCCGCCGCCCTGGCCCAGGGCCGCTGGTGGACGCCGTTCACCAGCATGTTCATGCATGCCGGCATCGCCCACCTGATCTTCAACATGCTGGCCCTGGCCCAGCTTGGCCCGATCGTCGCCCTGCGCTTCGGCCGGGACGGCCGCGCCCTGGTGACCTATCTCGCCTTCTACCTGCTCTGCGGCCTGCTCGGCGACGCCGTCTACCTCGTCCTCCATCCGACCAGCGCCGTGCCGATGATCGGCGCCTCCGGGGCCATCTTCGGCCTCTGGGGCGCCAGCGCCCGGCTTGGCCCGAACGGCAGCCTCGCGCCCATCTTCTCCCGCCAGGTCTGGAAACAGACCCAAAGCGCCATCGTCAGCAACCTGGTGATCATGGCCATCATCCTCGTGCCGGCTCTGCTGTCCGGACAGATGAGCTACGGCGGCATCGCCTGGGAGGCGCACCTGGGCGGCTACCTCGCCGGCCTCCTGCTCATCGGCCTGCCGGTGTTCCGGGCTCGTCCGATTTTTTGAATCCCGGGTATGTCAGCTGGCGGCGACGGCAGAGGCGCCGACTCCTCGTACGGCAGCGCGCCGGTGGTTTTCGGTGGGTCATTTGAGGGGTTTGGGGTGGTCCTGATATCGGTCTCGGGTGGGCGCCCAGGTGGTCAGAGGGTGTTGTAAAATCACGAAAAAACCGACTCGCCTTGTCCGTGGCCGTGGTAAGATGGCCCCGCTTCGGCAAACCACCTTCCGGGAACGCCCCGGCTGACCCTTCGTCACGGTGGAGGCGGCGCGCCAACCGGTGTAGGACATCCGCGCATCATCCAGGCAGGACTCCCCATGATCGGCAAACTCAACCACGTCGGCGTCGCCACCCCCTCCATCGACGAAGCGGTGAAGATGTATCGCGACGTGCTCGGCGCGACCTCCATCACCGACAAATGGGCGATGCCGGAACAGGGCGTCTGGGTCTGTTTCGTCAACCTGCCCAACAGCCAGATCGAGCTGATCGAGCCCTACGGCGAATCCTCGCCGATCCACGGCTTCCTGGCCAAGAACCCCAAGGGCGGCCAGCACCACATCTGCTTCGAGGTCGAGGACATCATCGCCGCCCGCGACGACATGAAGGCCAAGGGCGCGACCGTGCTTGGCGAACCGCGCATAGGGGCGCACGGTACGCCGGTCATCTTCATCCACCCCAAGGACATGGGCGGCATGCTCGTGGAATTGATGGAAACGCCGAAGGGCGATCACCACTGATGGGCCCGCTGACCGCCTTCGCCGTCTACCTGACCATCTGGTGGACGACCCTGTTCGTCGTCCTGCCGCTGGGCAGCCGCAGCTACCACGAGTCCGGCATCAAGGTGACCGACGGCGGCGACCCCGGCGCGCCGGTCAATCCCAACCTCAAGAAGAAGTTCATCACCACCACCTGGGTGTCCTTCATCGCCTGGGCCCTGCTGATGCTGGCCCTGCACTTCCACTGGATCCCGATGCCGTCGCTGGCGCACTGGGAATAGGCGCGGCTCTGTCCGTCATCCGCCGCGCTTGAGGGCGCCGCCGCCGATCAGACCGACCAGATACATCCCTGCCAGGACGAGGTTGGGCAGCACGTTCAGCCCGAAGCCCGTGGCGATCGACAGGGTGCAGTCGATCACGAACCAGCTGATCATGCCCGCTGTGATGGCGTTCCACACTGGCCGGGCCCGGTCTTCCATCGCAAGGGCGGCCCGGACGACAAAGGCCAGGGTCACCGCCCAGCCGATCGACACCGCCCCCATCACGCCCAGGCTGAACCGCAGGGTTGCGTCGAAGCGGGGATCGGCCGCGCTGTTGAGGGTGCTCAGCAACAGGCGGATGGGTCCGCTGGTGGCTTCAAAAGCGCCGCCGCACAGCACTGCCCCGAACAGACCGATGGAAATGCACCAGGCCAGAAACCACCCGCGCCAGAAGCCAGACATGTTGAGTTTTCCTCTCGTTCGTATCGGTTTCGACCATCCTTCCCGTCATCGGCGGGAGCGGGTCAATTACCTCCCGGGTCGTTGAACTGACGCCGTGTCCGGGCGACAGTCCCGCAACGGCGAGGTCCCAGACGTGTCCACCATGATCCCGCAGGCTGAGGCAGGCTTTCCAAGGCTGCTGCGCGAATGGCGTCTGAAGCGCCGGCTGTCGCAACTGGACCTGGCGCTCACTTCCGGGGTCTCGCAACGGCATGTCAGCTTCCTGGAATCGGGCCGGGCCAATCCCAGTCGCAACATGATCCTGCAACTGAGCGAAACGCTGGAGGTCCCCCTGCGTGACCGCAACGCCTGGCTGACCGCTGCAGGGTTTGCCCCACTGTTCCGCACCCGCGCCCTGGAAGATCCTCAGATGGGTCAGGTCCTGAGCGCCGTGCGCATGATGCTGACGGCGCACGAGCCCTTCCCGGCCCTTGCCCTGGACCGGGCCTGGAATGTGCGGATGTCGAACAAGTCATTCGACCAGATGGGGGCCATGCTGGGCGACGACATCTGGGCCAGGATCGGTGGCGAGCAACGCAACCTGATGCGCCTGTTCTTCCACCCGCTTGGCATCCGCCCCTTCGTCACCAACTGGTCAGCGGTCGGTCCCCTGATGTGGAGCCGCGCCCAAAGAGAAGCCGAGACGCTGGGAGGTCTGGAGATGCAGGCGGTGCTGAACGACCTCGCGCCGCTTCAACCCGACACCATCCTGTGGTCCGCCGCTGACACCGCGCTCCTACCCGTGATGCCGTTCGAGATGCAGGTGGGGGACCTGAAGATGTCGATGTTCGCGATCGTCGCCACCTTCGGCACGGCCCAGGACGTCACCGCCGACGAGCTTCGGATCGAGACTCTCTTCCCCGCCGACCCGGAAACCGAAGCCCTGTTCCGCAACGCCGCCAGACGATAACCCCCGGCGTAATTGCGGCGGGGGAGGCGGTCTTTCAGGATCGCATCAGATCCAACCCCGGAGACCGCAAATGTCCAGTTCCCCGATCGACGTCGTCCGCCAGTTCATGAAGCTCATGGAGCCGCTGGACTATGATGCGGCCCTGAAGCTGGTCGCCGACGACTGCGACTACATCAACCCTCCGCCCCTCGGCGCGGTGCGCGGGCCGGCCGCGGTCAGGGCGGTCCTCGAGCCCTTCTTCGCCCCGACCCGCGAGAACGAGTTCCGTGTCCTGCGCGCGGCCGTCGACGGGCCGGTCGTCTTCCTGGAGCGGCTGGATCGGCACCTGTTTGGCGACAAATGGGTCGAGCTGCCGGTGACCGGTGTTTTCGAGGTCCACAATGGGCTGATCACCTACTGGCGTGACTACTTCGACGCGCCGACGATCCTGTCCCAACTGCCGGAGGCTTGAGGCGGATCAGTCCGCTCCGCGATTGCGCCGAAAAAATGGGCGCCCGGTTCGGCCCCGGCTGCACAATCGGCAGTCACATCGACGATTGCTGAGCTTGCCGACCGTCTTCACTGCACCCCGCGCCGAGTCCCATGCATTCTCAAGGCTCGGAGAGCGGGCCTCGCCCGCTGGTGTTTCCGTGGCGTATGTTCCCCGACGATTGACTTGGAGGCCGCCTGGGTTTGACCCGGCGGCCTTCTTTTCGCCCGCTGTCGTTGCCAATCAACACCCCCACCGGCTAAGTCAGCGCCGAATTCACAACGGGGTTGCCATGCGCCTGTCGCGCTTTTTTCTGCCGGTGCTCAAGGAAGTGCCCGCCGACGTCCAGATCGTCTCCCATCAACTCATGCTGCGCGCCGGCATGATCCGCCAGGAGGCGGCCGGTATCTACGCCTGGCTGCCGCTGGGCCTGCGGGTGTTGAAGAAGATCGAGCAGATCGTCCGCGAGGAAATGGACCGCGCCGGCGCCATCGAACTCTTGATGCCGACCCTGCAGCTCGCCGACCTGTGGAAGGAAAGCGGCCGCTACGAAGCTTACGGCGACGAGATGCTGCGCATCACCGACCGCCACGATCGCCAGCTGCTCTACGGGCCCACCGCCGAGGAGGTCGTCACCGACATCTTCCGGGCCTCGGTGAAGAGCTACAAGGACCTGCCGCTCAACCTCTACAACATCCAGTGGAAGTTCCGCGACGAGCGCCGCCCGCGCTTCGGCGTCATGCGCGGTCGCGAGTTCCTGATGAAGGACGCCTACAGCTTCGACCTCAACGAGGCCGATGCGCGGCGGTCCTACAACCGCATGTTCATCGCCTACCTCAACACCTTCGCCCGCATGGGCCTGAAGGCGGTGCCGATGAAGGCCGACACCGGCCCGATCGGCGGCGATCTCTCCCACGAGTTCATCGTCCTGGCCGACACCGGCGAGAGCCAGGTCTTCTGCCACAAGGACCTGGTCGAGATGGGCGCCCCCGGCCCCGACGTCGATTTCGACGGCGACCTGCAGCCGCTGGTCGACCAGCGCACGGCCCTCTACGCGGCCACCGAGGAGATGCACGACGAGGCGGCCTTCGGCGCCGTCCCCGCCGACAAGCAACTGTCGGCCCGCGGCATCGAGGTCGGCCATATCTTCTATTTCGGCGAGAAGTATTCCAAGCCGATGAAGGCCAACGTCGCCGGCCCGGACGGCGTCAGCGCCCCGGTCCACATGGGCAGCTACGGCGTCGGCGTCTCGCGCCTGCTGGGCGCCATCATCGAGGCCAGCCACGACGAGGGCGGCATCATCTGGCCGGACGCCGTCGCCCCCTACGACCTGGGCATCATCAACCTGAAGTCCGGCGACGCGGCCTGCGACGCCGCCTGCGAAAAGGCCTATGCGGCGGCCAGGGCGGCCGGCAAGGCGGTGCTCTACGACGACCGCGACGAGCGGGCCGGCGCGAAATTTGCAACGATGGACCTCATCGGCATCCCCCGGCAGATCGTCGTGGGCCCCAAGTCCATCGCGGAGGGCAATGTGGAAGTGAAGGTGCGCGCCACCGGCGAACGCTCGGTCGCCGCCCTCGACGCCGTGCTGGCGGAGCTCGCTTAAGGTGAGCAAAGCCGGGGGCAAGGCCGCGCCGTTCGGGATGTGGGAGCGCGCCGTCGCCGGCCGCTACCTGCGCGCCCGGCGCCAGGACGCGGGCGTCGCCCTGATCTCCATCCTCGCCTTCCTCGGCATCGGGGCCGCCGTGCTGGTGCTCATCGTGGTGATGAGCGTCATGAACGGCTTCCGCACCGAACTGCTCGACAAAATCCTCGGCTTCAATGGCCACGCCTATGTGGTCGGCCAGCTGCCCCTGTCCGATGGCCAGCGGGACGGCGTGGTGCAGCGCATCCGCAACCTGCCCGGCGTCGCCCAGGTCACCCCGATGATCGAGGGCCAGGTGATGATCGTCGGTCGCGGCCAGGCCGGCGGGGCCATCGTGCGCGGCGTCAGCCGCAAGGACCTCGAAGCCACCCCGCTGGTCTCCAGAACCATCAAGCCCGGCGGCTCGATCGAGGGCTACGGCCAGGGCGAATTCGGCGGCGACCTCATCCTGCTCGGCGACCGTCTGGCCATGCAGCTGGGCGTCGGTCCGGGCGATGCGGTCACCCTGGTCGCCGCCTCCAGCTCGCCCTCGGCCTTCGGCATGTCGGCCAACCAGAAGGACTACACCGTCGGCGGCCTCTTCAGCGTCGGCATGAGCGAATACGACCAGGCCTTCGCCTACATGCCGCTCGAGCAGGCCCAGCTGTTTTTCGGCAAGGAGGGCAGCGTCGATGTGCTGGAGGTCAAGCTCGACGACCCGGACGCCGCCGCCGGCCTCAAGCCGGCCATCCGCCAGGCGGCGGGACCGGGGGCCAGCGTCAGCGACTGGACCGAGAAAAACCAGAGCTTCTTCAACGCCCTGCAGGTGGAACGCACGGTGATGCGCTTCATCCTGTTCTGCATCGTGGTCATCGCGGCGATCAACATCGTCTCCGGCCTCATCATGCTGGTGAAGAACAAGAGCCGCGACATCGGCATCCTGCGCACCATGGGCGCGACCAAGAATTCCATCCTGCGCATCTTCTTCATGGCCGGGGCCAGCATCGGCGTGGCCGGCACCCTGGCTGGGCTGATCCTCGGCGTGCTGTTCTGCATGAACATCCAGTCCATTCAGAAGTTCGTGGAATGGGTGACGGGGACCAGCGTCTTCAACGCCGACGTCTATTTCCTGACCCACATCCCCGCCCGCATCGAGTGGGGCGAGGTGGCGCTGATTGTCGGGGTGTCGCTGCTGGTCAGCTTCATCGCCACCCTGCCGCCGGCTCTGCGGGCGGCCAGTCTCGATCCGGTCGAGGCGCTTCGCTATGAGTAGCCCGACCCTCAGCCTGCCCACTCTTTCGCTTAGGGGCGTCAAACGCACCTACAACGCCGGCTCCGGCCCGCTGGAGGTGCTGAAGGGCGTCGACCTCGACGTCATGCCGGGCGAGATCGTCGGGCTGATCGGGCCGTCCGGTTCGGGCAAGTCGTCGCTGCTGCACGCCGCCGGCCTGCTGGAGCATCCGACCGAGGGCCAGGTGTTCATCTCCGGCCAGGACTGCACCAACCTCGGCGATCGGCCCCGCACCCTGCTGCGGCTGTCCAGCATCGGCTTCGTCTACCAGTTCCACCATCTGCTGCCCGAGTTCACGGCGCTGGAGAACGTCGCCCTGCCGGCCCTGATCCAGGGCCGCGACAAGGCCTGGACCCAGGCCCGCGCCGAAGGCCTGCTGGCCAGCATGGGTCTGTCGGAACGCACCGACCACCAGCCGGCCCAGCTGTCGGGCGGCGAGCAGCAGCGGGTGGCCATCGCCCGGGCCCTGACCAACGAGCCGAAGCTGCTGCTGGCCGACGAACCGACCGGCAACCTCGACCCTGACACCGCCGCCGCCGTCTTCAAGACCCTGCACGACGCGGTTCGCGACCAGGGCGTCGCCGCCCTGATCGCCACGCACAATCTGGAACTGGCCCGCTACATGGACCGGGTGTTCGCGTTGAAGGATGGGCTACTCGAAGAGCGGCGGTTCTAGAGCGGAAACGGGGACACGCTGATCCAACGTGTCCCCTCTTCCTTACCGCGCGGTTGGCGCGGGACGCGGCGCAGGCATGGGAGTCGGCGCGCCGAACATGATCGGCAGGTTGATGTTTCCGAACCCGGCGGGTGAACCATCCGACATCACAGGCCGAAGCCTGAACTTCGGCGCCAGCTTCAGGGCCGCTTCGGCGAACCCGTTGCCCGCAGGCGTTTCGCCGTGGGTTTCGCAGTCGGTGAGCAAGCCTGCCGGCGTCGTCTTGCACCACAGCACGACCCGACCGGACAACCCCGCCTCCAGAGCCTTGCGGGGGTAGACAGCGGCGACGTCGGCCCCGGTCGGGCGGGCCTCGAAGACCGGCCGGCCAAACTCTGGCGGCTTCGGCGGAGCCGGCGGGGCAGGGGGCGCCGGCGGAGCCTGGAGGCGGGCCAGGGGCGCGAGGGGCGGCGTCGGCGGCGTCGGCGCGGTCATCGGCGTCAGCGGGGTGGGCGGCGTGGGCGGGGTCGGCGCTGTCATGGGCGACGGCGGCGTCGGCGGGGCCGGCGGCGGCTCGGGCGCCGGGGCGGGCGGAGCCGGGGGCGCGGGCGGCGCCGCGGGGGCCATGACGATATCGACGACGGTCGGGCCGTCCTCGTCGTCTGTCCGCTGCCGCACCTTGATCAGGCCGATGTCCTTGGCGTCGAGGGCGTTGGGCGTGAAGTCGGCGGGGGCGGCCTTGCCGTTGACCAGGAAGGTCACGCCGGCCAGTTGTGCATCACGTCCCGGATCGCCCGTCGCCGGGGTCAGGACGATGACCGGCCGGCCGCTCCAGTAGGCGACGCCGCCCTTGACCCGCATCTGGTCGGCCGCGACCTGGATCTCGCCCTTGGGCGCCAGCGCATTGTCCTGCATCGACTGCTTCCACTGCGAGGCGCGGCCGGCGATGGCGCGTTCGGGCGCGGCCTGCATGGCCAGGGCGACGCTGGCCCCGCCGATCGACAGGGCCAGGACGGCGCCGATGGCGATGACGCTGGCCCTGGCGCGCAGGGAGGCGGGGGCGTGGGGCTTCAGAATGGCCTTGAGACGCATGGCGGTCTTCCTTCCGGCGCCGATGAATGCGGATTGCGGCTCCGGGCCGGCGCTGAGGCGGAGCGTTTCGAGAAGGGTTTCGGCATAGGCGCGGCGGGCGGCGGGATCGGCCTGGTTGAGGGCGATGGCGTCGCAATGCTCCTCGCGGGCGGCGTTCAGCCGGGCATGGATCATGGCCATGAAGGGGTTAAACCACATGATCGCCAGCAGCACGCCCTCGGCCCAGGCGCGCGGGTTGTCGCCGCGCTTGAGGTGGGCCAGCTCATGGCCGCAGATCAGGGCCAGGCGCGGGGTCGGCAGCTTGGTCAGAACCCGGGGAATGATGATCGTGGGGCGGACCAGCCCCGCCAGCAGCGGGCTGCCGGCCCGGTCGGAGGCCTTCAAGGCCGGGGCGCGAACCTTGAGGGCGGCGGCCTGGCGGTCGAGGTCGGCGATCAGGGCCTCGTCGTCCAGCGGCCGGGCGCTGGCCAGCAGGCGGCCGAGCAGGACGTGGCGGCGGACAAGCAACACCACACCGACGATCATGCCCAGCAGCATGAGGCTGAGCAGCAGCGTCGGCGCCAGCACCCGGGCCACGTCGATCCAGGTCTGGAACGGGGTTGTCGCCGGAACGACGCTCACGGCCGCGTCGACAATGACGGCGGTCGGATCCGTCTCCGGCGCCCCCACGGGGACCGGACGCGACAGATGCGGCGAGACCAGCACCACGGCGACGACGGCCAGCACCGGGGCCAGCAGGGCCACGCCCCAGACCCGCTCGCGCAGACCCGGCGCGCCGGTGATCCGCTCGGCCAGCAGGCCGGCGCCAAGGCCCAGCGCGCTCATGGGCAGGGTCGCGCCGAGGATCAGCAGGGAGAGGGTGATCCCATCCATCACTTTTCCTCCTCGGCGTTGAGCAGGGCTTCCAGATCGCGCAGCTCTTCGGGCGAGAGGATAGCGCTGCCGGCGAAGGCGGAGGCGGGCAGGGGGCCCTCGACCTCGAGCACCCGCATCACCCGGCGCAGCACGCCGCCGAGGATGTCGGCCTTGGCCTGGGCCGCCTCATAGACCGCCAGGCCATGCACCGATCGCCGCACCAGCAGGCCCTTGGCCCGCATCCGCTCCAGCACCGTGCGGGTGGTCGAGGCGGTCCAGTCCAGCGCCTCTGGCAAGGCCGCCTGGATCTCGCGGGCGCTGGCCGCGCCGTCGCGCCAGAAGACCTTGAGGATCTCGAGTTCGGTGTCGGATGGCGGCTGAGTCATGCTCGGGTCTCGTCTGACGTCACGGGTACGCTACAAATGTAGCGTATCGCTGTCAACCGTCACGAACGCCGGTCCCCGGCGCCCTCTGGCCGGCGCCCGCTCGCCCAGATTTCGCCATGCAAACAAGGCCATAGAAACAGTTCTGTAGTCGGGAGGCGCGTATGGCCCATCAGTTCGAGTTCGAAGGTCAATCGGGCCATGGCTATCGCTACCAGCCGCTGGAAGGCGAAGGCCCGATGTCGCCGACAGGGGCCAACTACCTGTTCGTCAAGATGAAGGGCGGTGAGCGCACCGTGGTCTACGCAGGCGAGACCGAGTGCCTGCACAAGGGCGTCCACTCCGGTTGGGACAAGGCCAAGAAGACCTTCGGGGCCAACACCATCCTGGTGCGCCTGAACGTCACCCGCGCCATCCGCCGGGCCGAACTGGAAGACATCGTCGCCCTGCACAACCCGCCCATGAACGGCGACGAAGAGTAACACCGGTTCTGGTTGCCTTCACGATAGCAGCTGCCTAGGGTCCCTCCTTAGTTGCGTTGGGGGGATTGGTCCGTGGCCTTTGAAGATCAGCTTTCGTTCGACTGGGCGTCCAGCGAGCCGGTGGACCTGCGTCCCGACGCGGACCAGGCGGCGCAAAGCTATCTGATCCGCCTGGCGGATCCGGAAAGCCGGGTCCAGGCCGATGGGGCCGAGACCGTGCGCGTCGCCCGGCCGGCGGTCGAATTCGCCCAGCCGTCCGACTTCCTTGAGCCGCTGCTGTACGGGGCGCTGAAATTCGCCCCGAGCCAGGGCGAGGGCCCGCAGGCGGCCGGCAAACCCTCCCTGACCTATGCCCAGGCGGGCCAGCAACTGACCCGCGACAACCTGAGCTGGAACGGTCAGGGCCACATCGGCCAGAGCGCGACCATCTGGGTCAGTTTCATGCTGGACAGGCCGTCCTACGCCTCGACCGAGGGCATCAATGGCTTCTCGCTGTTCAGCGCCGCCCAGCGGACGGCGGCCAGCCGGGCCCTCACCGCCTGGGCCGATGTCGCCGACATCAACTTCGTCTACATGGATGGGCCGAGCACCTACTCCAACACCGGCATGATCCGGTTCGCCAACTACAGCGACGCGACCGACGGCACGGCCGGCTTCGCCTACATGCCCGAGGGCCTTGTGCCGTTCGGTGACGAGATGTCCGGGGATGTCTGGATCAACCGTGGCTATCCCGAGTACACGGAGCTGGCCAACGGCGAATCCGGCATGCTCACCCTGATCCACGAGATCGGCCATGCCATCGGCCTGGACCATCCGGGCGACTACAACGGCGGTAATCCCAGCTACGCCGGCAGCGCCGAGTATCTCGAGGACAGCAACCAGTACACGGTGATGAGCTACTTCTACGAGTACGAGACAGGCGCCGATTTCGGCCCGCTGTACCCGGCCACCACCATGCTGCACGACATCGCCGCGGCCCAGCGGCTGTACGGCGCCAACACCACCACCCGCACCGGCGACACCACCTACGGCTTCAACTCCAACGCCCAGCGCAGCTGGTTCAGCGCCGACGGCGGCGCCGCCCTGATCTTCGCGGTCTGGGACGCCGGCGGCGTCGATACCTTCGACTTCTCCGGCTATGCGCAGAACCAGCTCATCGACCTGCGTCAGACGGCCTTCTCGAACGTCGGCGGCCTGAAGGGCAATGTCGCCATCGCCCTGGGCGTGGTCATCGAGAACGCCGACGGCGGCTCGGGGGCCGACACCATGTTCGGCAATGACGCGGCCAATATCCTGCGCGGCGGGGCCGGGGCCGATATCCTGCGCGGCCTGGGTGGCGACGACACCCTGACCGGCGGCGACGGGGCCGACCTCTTCCACGTCACGGTCGGCGGCGGCGCCGACACCATCACCGACTTCTCCCTCGGCACGGACCTGCTCGACATCAGCGAGTTCGGCGTCTGGGTCAGCAAGGCCCAGTCCGGCGCCGACGCGCTGCTCTCCTTCGCCGGCGGCGTCACCGTGCTGTTGCGCAACGTCCTGGCCAGCGCCGTGACCCTGACCAGCATCGCCGGCTATGCCCCGCCGATCGAGGGCACGGCGGCCGCCGAGACCCTCAGTGGCGGCGGCGGCAAGGACTCGATCCGCGGCCTCGGCGGCGACGACATCCTGAACGGCCTGGCGGGCGACGACCTGCTGGAAGGCGGCGACGGGATCGACACCCTGCGCGGCGGCGATGACAAGGACAGGCTGCTCGGCGACGCCGGGGACGACGCCCTGCTCGGCGAGGCCGGCGACGACCGCCTGATCGGCGGCGCGGGCAACGACACCCTGACCGGCGGGGCCGGCAAGGATGTCTTCGTCGTCGAGCTGAACGGCGGCGCCGACAGCATTACCGACTTCAGCACCACCGACGACAAGATCGACATCACCGCCTTCGGCTACTGGCGGACCGTGACCCAGACGGGCGGCCATACCCTGTTCACCTTCGACAGCGGGGTGACGCTGCGGCTGGTGGGCGCGACGCCGACGCTGGCCGACGCCCTGTTCATCGGCAAGACCGCGCCGCCCTCGGTGGTGCTGGACGGCTCGGCCGCCGGCGAGACCCTGACAGGCGACAGCTGGAATGACGTGCTGCGCGGCCTGGGTGGCGACGATACGCTCAACGGCCTGGACGGCGACGACCAGCTGGACGGCGGCGATGCCAACGACACCCTCTACGGCGGGGCCGGTTGGGACATCCTGAAGGGCGGGGCAGGGGACGACATCCTCGATGCCGGCATCGACCTGGGCCAGGACGACCTGAGCGGCGGGATCGGCGACGACACCTACTACCTGAGCATGGGTGACCGGGCCATCGAGTGGGGCGGCGAGGGGATCGACACGGTCCATACCGACGCCAACGGCTACACCCTGGAAGCCAACATCGAGAACGGCGTCGCGACCGCGGCCAACATCATCTACGGCAACAACCTCGCCAACGTCCTGACCGGCAGCGCCCTGGCCAACAGCCTGGAAGGCAGGGGGGGCGAGGACATCCTCCGGGGCATGGGCGGCAACGACAACCTGTTCGGCGGCCTGGGCAACGACATCATCTACGGCGGCGACGGCAACGACGGCATGCACGGCAACGAGGGGGTCGACATCCTCTACGGCGAGGCCGGCAACGACGGCATGTACGGCATGGAGGGCGGCGACCGCATGTTCGGCGGTGACGGCGCCGACGTGATGAACGGCGGCCTGGACGCCGACGAGATGCACGGCGGGACCGGCAACGACGAGCTGACCGGCGACGCCGGCGCCGACATGATCTTCGGCGACGACGGTGACGACATCATCATCGGCGGCGGCTCGAACGACAGTCTGATAGGCGGCGCGGGCGCCGACCGGTTCGTCTTCGAGGCCGGGTCCGGCGCCGACACCATCTCGGTCTTCGAACTGGGCGTTGACCAGATCGATGTCACCGCCTTCGGGACCTACCAGTCCATCGTCCAGGTCGGGGACGACACGCTGGTGACCATCGCCAGCGGCGTGACGGTCAAGCTGTTCAATCTCCAGGCTCACCTTCTGACGAGCAACAACTTCCGGGGCCTGGTCGGCGCGCCGCCACCGCCGCCCCCTCCTCCTCCTCCGCCACCGCCCCCTCCGCCGCCGCCGCCGCCGCCCACGGGCGGGGTGGTCCCGGGTGATCAGGCGACCCTGACCGGCACGGCCGGGGCCAACACGATCAACGGCACGGACCTGTGGGAGACCATCCAGGGCCTGGAAGGCAATGACACGCTCAATGGCCTCGGCGGTTCCGACAAGCTCGAGGGCGGCGCCGGAGCCGACAAAATGTTCGGCGGCGACGGCGACGACGTGCTGGTCGGCGCGGCCGGGCAGGACACCCTGACCGGCGGGGCCGGCGCGGACATCTTCGTCATCGGCCTGGGCGACGGCGCCAACACCATCACCGACTTCGTCTCGGGCGTGGACAGGATCGACGTCAGCGCCTTCGGAGCCATCGCCTCCAAGAGCCAGCTGGCGGCCGGCGCCAAGGTCGTCTTCTCGGACGGCTCCTACGTCACCCTGACCGGCGTGCAGGCCTCCAGCCTGACCAACGCCGACTTCATCGGCCTGAGCGCACCGCCGCCCCCACCGCCGCCCCCACCCCCGCCTCCGCCTCCGCCGCCGCCGCCTCCGCCGCCAACCGTTCCGCCGGGGTTCGACCAGCTCCTGGTCGGAACCAGCAGCGGCGACAGCCTCAACGGCTCGGAGCTGCGCGACCTCATGCAGGGTCTCGACGGGCCAGACCTGCTTAACGGGAGCCTGGGCAATGACAGGCTGGAGGGCGGCGCCGGGGACGACACCCTCCGGGGCCTCGGCGATGACGACGTGCTGGTCGGCGGAGCCGGGAACGACATCCTGAACGGCGGACCGGGACGCGACACCTATGTGTTCGGGCCGGGCGACGGCGCCGATACCGTTGAGGGCTTCGACTGGTCCGAGGATCTCCTCGATCTGACGGCCGTGGGCGGCTACAGCGGCATGACCCAGGTCGGCAACAACCTGCTTTTCACCCTGACGGGCGGTGGCACGGTGACCCTGGTGAACTTCTACGAGGTTTGGGTCAGCTACACGATGTTCGTCCGACCGGTCGTGGCGGGCATCGATCTGAACGGAACCGCCGACGGGGAGACCTTGACCGGCACGGGCGGCAACGACCGGCTGGATGGTCTCGGCGGCGCCGACCTCATCATCGGCGGGGTCGGGGACGACCTGTTGACCGGCGGGGCCGGCGCGGATGTCTTCGTCATCCGCCCGGGAGACGGCATCGACAAGATCACCGACTTCAACGCCGCCGAGGGCGACAAGATCTGGCTGGACGGCTTCTCCAGCTCCGGGTCGCAGGCCGAGGGCGGCAACGTCCGGATTCGCTTGACGGACGGCACACAGGTCGAAGTCGTCGGCGCCACGCTGGCATCGATGAGCGGCGCGATCACCTTCCAGAACCCGAGCCCGCCTCCACCTCCGCCTCCGCCGCCTCCGCCTCCGCCTCCGGCCGGACCCGGTTCGGAACGGACGCTGGTGGGGACGATCGGGGCCAACACCCTGAACGGGGACGACCGCTGGGACCTCATCCAGGGCCTCGACGGCAACGATAGCCTCAACGGCCTGGGCGGTTCCGACCGCCTCGAAGGCGGCCTCGGGGCCGACAAGCTGTTTGGTGGTGAGGGCGACGATGTGCTGGTCGGTGGGGCCGGGCAGGACACCCTGACCGGCGGGGCCGGCGCCGACATCTTCGTGCTGGCCACCGGCGATGGCGCCAATACCATCGCCGACTTCCAGGACGGCGCCGACCTGATCGACATCTCCGGCTACGGCGGCGTCTACAGCTCCATCGTCCAGATGGCGGCCGGCGCGAAGGTGGTGTTTGCCGACGGCGGCTACGTGACCCTGACCGGCATGCAGGCCGGCAACCTGAGCGCGGCCGACTTCATCACTGGCGTCAGCCCGCCGCCACCACCACCACCACCACCACCACCACCGCCGCCTCCGCCTCCGCCCCCACCGCCGCCTCCGTCGGAGCCCGGTTCGGAGCGCACGCTGGTCGGTACGATCGGGGCCAACACGCTGAACGGCGACGACCGCTGGGATACGATCCAGGGCCTCGATGGCAACGACACCCTCAACGGCCTTGGTGGTTCCGATCGTCTCGAAGGCGGGCTCGGCGCCGACAGGCTCAACGGCGGCGACGGCGACGACATCCTCATCGGCAGCGCGGGTCAGGACACCCTGGCCGGCGGGGCGGGCGCGGACATCTTCGTGCTGGGTCTGGGCGACGGGGCGACCAACACCATCGCCGACTTCCAGGACGGGATCGACCGCATCGATGTCACCGCCTTCGGCGGCTACAGTTCGATCGTCCAACTGGCCGGCGGGGCCAAGGTCATCTTCGCCGACGGCAGCTCCGTCACCCTGACCGGCATCCAGGCGACCAGCCTCAGCGCAGCCGACTTCATCGGTCTGCCAAGCCCGATGCCGGTCGAGGCGCCCAAGGACGGCTGGTTCCTTTAAGGCCGAAGGGGAGGGCGCTGGTCCTCCCCGACGCGCTCCACAGCCTGCCAACACGCTGTTCCACTTTCCACTTGCCTGTGGAACAAAACGGGAATAGGAACAAACCCGGAACTTGAACCGGGGAGGCTCGAATGGCCAAGATTGCTCGTGAAACCCTCGCTCTGGCGTCGGTGGTCAGCTTTGTGTGGATGATGTGCTCGCTGGCCTATGTCGCGGCCTGAGTCGGTCTTAAGGATGAACCCGCAGTAGGCGGAGGTTGAACGTAGGTGATGGCGGATCTGGCGAACGGCTTTGTCCATTTGCGGGTGCGCTCGGCCTACAGCCTGCTGGAAGGGGCCATCAAGGCCGACAAGACGCCGAAGCTGGCCGCCGCCGAGGGCATGCCGGCCATCGGCATCGCCGACCGGGCCAACCTGTTCGGCGCTCTCGAATTCTCCGTCGCCGCCAAGGAGGCGGGTGTGCAGCCGCTGGTCGCCTGCGCGCTGCCGGTGACCGGCATCGGCGAAGGGCCGCCCGAACGTTGGGCCCGGACCCCGACCCTGACGCTGATCGCGCAGAACGAGCGCGGCTATCTCAACCTCTCGGAACTCAGTTCTTCGGCTTATCTGGACATCGACGCGGTGTCCGAGCCCTCGGTGCCCTGGAGCAAGATCGCCGCCCACAGCGAGGGGCTGATCCTGCTGTCCGGTGGCACGGACGGCCCGATCGATCCGCTGTTCGCCGCCGGCAAGACCGCCGAGGGTGAGGCGACGCTGGCCGCCATGAGGTCCGTGTTCGGCGACCGCTTCTATGTCGAGCTGCAACGCCATGGCCTGCCGCAGCAGGCGGCGGCCGAACCGGGGCTGGTCGCCTGGGCCTACGCTCACGACGTGCCGCTGGTCGCCACCAACGACGTCTACTATCCCGACAAGTCGATGCATGAGGCGCATGATGCCCTGCTGTGCATCTCCGACGGCGCCTTCGTCGGCCAGGACGAGCGGCGGCGGGTGACGGCCGAGCACTATTTCAAGACCGCCGCCGAGATGCGGGCCCTGTTCAACGACCTGCCGGAGGCCTGCGACCAGACGCTGGAGATCGCTCGCCGCTGCGCCTTCATGGTCAAGAAGCGTGATCCGATCCTGCCGCGCTTCGACACCGGCGCGGGCCGCAGCGAGCCAGACGAACTTGCTCATCAGGCGCGCGAGGGCCTGAAGGCCCGGCTGGCCACGGTCGAGTTGGCCGCGCCGGAGGAAGACTACTGGGCCCGCCTCGAGTTCGAGGTGAAGATCATCCAGCAGATGGGGTTCTCCGGCTACTTCCTGATCGTCTCGGACTTCATCAAATGGGCCAAGGCGCATGGGATTCCGGTGGGCCCGGGGCGGGGGTCGGGCGCCGGTTCGCTTGTCGCCTGGTCGCTGACCATCACGGGCCTCGATCCTCTGCGGTTCGGCCTGCTGTTCGAGCGCTTTCTCAATCCGGAGCGGGTCTCGATGCCCGACTTCGATATCGACTTCTGTCAGGAACGACGGGGCGAGGTGATCACCTACGTCCAACAGAAGTACGGCGACGACAAAGTCGCCCAGATCATCACCTTCGGCACCCTGCAGGCCCGCGCCGTGGTCCGCGACGTCGGCCGGGTGATGCAGCTGTCCCTGGGCCTGGTCGATCGTCTGGCCAAGATGATCCCCAACAACCCGGCCAATCCCACGACCCTGGCCCAGGCGATCGAGATTGAGCCGCGCCTGAAACAGGCGCGGGACGAGGACGAGCAGGTCGCCATGTGCCTGAACGTCGCCCTGCGGCTGGAGGGGCTGTACCGCAACGCCTCGACCCACGCCGCCGGGGTGGTCATCGGCGACCGGCCGCTGGTCGAGCTGACGCCGCTGTACAAGGACCCGCGCTCGGACCTGCCGGCCACCCAGTTCAACATGAAGTGGGTCGAAAGCGCCGGTCTGGTGAAGTTTGACTTCCTGGGCCTGAAGACCCTGACGGTCATTGACCGGGCCCTCAAGCACATGGCCAAGCGCGGGGCGGCGATCGATATCGAGGCCCTGACCCTCGACGACGCCGCCTCCTACGAGTTGATGAGCTCGGGCCAGACGGTCGGGGTGTTCCAGCTGGAAAGCCAGGGCATGCGCGACACCCTGCGCAAGCTGCGGCCGGGGAGCCTGGAAGAGGTCACCGCCATCATCTCGCTCTATCGGCCGGGGCCGATGGACAACATCGACAGCTTCGTCGACTGCAAGTTCGGCCGCAAACCCATCGACTATCTTCACCCGACCCTGGAGGCGGTGCTGAAGGAGACCTATGGCATCGTCGTCTACCAGGAACAGGTGATGCAGATCGCCCAGATCCTGGCCGGCTACAGCCTGGGCGACGCCGACCTGCTGCGCCGCGCCATGGGCAAGAAGAAGCCCGAGGAGATGGCCGCCCAGAAGGTCCGCTTCGTGGCCGGGGCCGAGACCAAGGGCGTCGATCCGAACCAGGCCCGGTCGATCTTCGATCTGGTCGAGAAGTTCGCCGGCTACGGCTTCAACAAGTCCCACGCCGCCGCCTATGCGCTGATCAGCTACCAGACCGCCTGGCTGAAGGCCAACGCGCCGGTCGAGTTCATGGCCGCCTCCATGAGCCTCGACATCTCCAACACCGACAAGCTGGCGGTCTTCTACCAGGATGCCCGCCGCTCCGGTGTGCCGGTGCGGGCTCCGGACGTGAACCGCTCGGGCGCCGACTTCGAGGTCGAGGACGGCGAGGTGCTCTATGCCCTGGGCGCGGTGCGCAACGTCGGCCTTTCGGCGATGGAACACCTGGTCGAGGTGCGCAACGAGGGCGGGCCGTTCAAGGACATCTTCGACGTCGTCGAGCGGCTCGATCCCAAGCAGGTCAACAAGCGGGCGCTCGAGGGCCTGGCGCGGGCCGGGGCCTTCGACAGCATCCATCCCAGCCGCGGTCAGATCGTCGCCGCCGCCGATGTGCTGATCGCCCACGGCCAGAGCCTGGCCGCCGACCGCGCCTCTTCGCAGGTCAGTCTGTTCGGCGGCGACCAGTCGGAGGCCTCGCGTCCGCGCCTGCCCAAGGTCGAGCCCTGGGACCAGATCCGCCGCCTCGACGAGGAACTGGCCGCTGTCGGCTTCTATCTGACCGGTCACCCGCTGGAGGACATGGTCAAGGTTCTGCAGCGCCGCCGGGTCACCCTGCTGCAGGACGCCCTGCCTGAGGCCGAGGCCGGCCGCGACGCCTTCAAGATGGCCGGCATCGTGCGCCGTCGCCAGGAACGGGCCAGCCAGAGCGGCGACAAGTTCGCCTTCGTCTCGATGTCGGACCCGACCGGGGAGTACGAGGTGCTGTTCCCGCCCGAGTCCTTGCGCAAATGCCGCGACATTCTGGAGCCCGGCAAGGCGGTTGTCATTCGGGTGAGGGCCAAGTCCAAGGACGGCGAGGTCCGCTTCTTCGGCGACGACGCCGAGCCGGTCGACCAGTCCCTCGAGGCGGTGGCGGCGGGGCTGCGGGTGCACATCTCCTCTGGCTCGGCCGAGATCGACAGCCTGAAGCAGCGCCTGACCCGGGCCGCGTCCCAACGCGGCGGCGAGGTGATCCTCGTGGCCGGCATCGGCGGCGGCCGCGAGATCGAGATGAAGCTGCCCGGGTTCTACTCGCTGGACGCGTCGCTGCGCGGCGCGCTGAAGACGGCGCCGGGCGTGGCCTACCTGGAAGACGTTTAGGCGGCGGGAACCAGCCGCAGCCGGTCCGCCGCCACCGGCCGACCGTCAGGATCGACGAGCGCCAGCTGCAGGGCGCTTCCGCCGTCGGCCTCGACCGCTGCGGCCCCCGGCGGTCGCCGGCGCAGCCAGCGGTCGCCCCAGGCCATCAAGCCCAGCAGAGGGAGGGCGAGGTCCCGGCCGCAGGCGGTCAGCCTGTATTCGTGCCGCTCCCGCCGCCCCGGTTCCCGATAGGCGACCTTCTCCAGCACGCCCGCGTCGCAGAGGGCCCTCAACCGGTCGCTGAGCGCTGCCCGGGGCGCGCCGAGATCGGAAGCCAGATCGTCGAAGCGCGCCACCCCGTAGAAGGCCTCCCGGATCACCAGCAGGGTCCAGCGGTCGCCGAGCAGGTCGCTGGCGGCGGCCAGGCCACAGTCTTCGCAGGAGACCGGCGCGCGGCGGACCGGTTCGGGAAAGGATGGGTTTGACATTTGAACCTAGGTAGGCGAACAAGAGCTAGGTTCAAAATCGGAATCCAGCTATGACCTTTCTCGCGCTCGTCCTCGTCTTCAAGATTCTCGGCAGCCTGCCGCTGATCGCCGGCCCGCTGCTGCTCGCTTCGCCGGAGCGGCTCGGCCGCGGCGTGGCGCTGCCGGCGGCGATGGTGGCGACCTTCCGGCTGTATGGCGTGTCGATCCTGGCCGTGCTGGTCGGATACGGCTACGGCCTGTGGCTGATCGGGCAGGGGCAGTATCCTTGGGGCGTGGTGGCCATGGGCCTCGTCTCAAACTTCGGCGGCGCGGCGATCATGTGGCGCACCGGCGGCTGGCGGCGCTCGCAGACCACTTTCGGCTTCATCCTCACGGTCGGAACGCTGCTGGTCGTGTCGGCGGTCCTGCAGTCCTTCGGGGCCGGCTGACCGCGCCCGCTTGCATTTCCGCCCAATCCCGACTATCTCCCCCGCCCATCACGCACGCGGGCGTTCGGGCTGGCCGGGGAGACATCCCGACCGATCCGTTCCGGTCCTGACCAACCGGTCGGGAATTGCCCGCGGAGGCGACAACCGGAAAAAGGATCCGATACAGACATGGCTCTGCCTGAATTCTCCATGCGCCAGCTCCTCGAAGCCGGCGCCCACTTCGGCCACCAGACCCACCGCTGGAACCCGAAGATGGACCGCTACATCTTCGGTTCGCGCTCGAACATCCACATCATCGACCTGTCGCAGTCGATTCCGCTCCTGCACCAGGCCCTGGTGAAGGTGCGTGAAGTCGCCGCCGCCGGCGGCCGCGTGCTGTTTGTCGGCACCAAGCGCCAGGCGTCCGACCCGGTGGCCGAAGCCGCCAAGCGTTGCGCCCAGTACTACGTGAACCACCGCTGGCTCGGCGGCACCCTGACCAACTGGCGCACCATCTCGGGCTCGATCGCCCGTCTGCGCGAGCTGGAAGGCCTGCTCGGCGGCGAAGGTCAGGGCCGGGGCAAGAAGGAACGCCTCAGCCTGCAGCGCGAAATGGACAAGCTTGAACTGTCGCTCGGCGGCATCAAGGCCATGGGCGGCATTCCCGACATCATGTTCGTGATCGACACCAACAAGGAAGCGATTGCGATCCAGGAAGCGCGCAAGCTGAACATCCCGGTCATCGCGATCCTGGACACCAACTGCGATCCGGACGGCATCACCTTCCCGATCCCGGGCAACGATGACGCCGCCCGCGCCATCCAGCTGTACGTCGACCTGATCGCCGACGCCGTCCTCGACGGCATGGCCGCCGGTCAGGCCGCCTCGGGCGTCGATCTCGGCGCCCAGATCGCGCCGATGGAACCGACCCTGGCCCGCGAACTGACCCCTGAGCCGGTGGCTGAAGAAGCCGCCGCGCCCGTCGCCGAAGAAGCCCCGGCCGCTGAAGCCGCTGCTCCGGAAGCCGTCGCCGAGGAGGCTCCCGCCGCCGAAGCCGCTGCTGAAGAAGCCCCGGCCGAAGAAGCCAACTGATTTCGGAGCCCTCCCGGCGCTCCGGGAGGGACCTGAACAATCCCTTCCGCAGCCGGGCCCTCAAAGGCCCGGCTGCATCCTTATTTAGAGAACTCGAACTGGAGGACTGAACATGGCGGAAGTCACCGCTGCCCTCGTCAAGGAACTGCGCGAAAAGTCCGGCGCTGGCATGATGGACTGCAAGAAGGCCCTCGTCGAAAACGACGGCAACATGGAACAGGCCACCGACTGGCTGCGCTCCAAGGGGCTGTCCAAGGCCGCCAAGAAGGCCGACCGCGCCGCCGCTGAAGGCCTGGTCGCCGTGGCCCTGAAGAGCGACGGCGCCGGCATGACCGGCGCGGTCATCGAGCTGAACGCCGAAACCGACTTCGTGGCCCGCAACGACCTGTTCCAGGCCGCCGCCCGCAAGGTCGCGGCTGTCGCCCTCGGCACCGACGGCGACGTCGACGCCGTGCGCGCCGCCAAGACCGCCGACGGTGAAGTCGTCTCGGACATGGTCACCAACCTGATCGCCACCATCGGCGAGAACATGGCCGTGCGCCGCTCGGCCCGGTTCAGCGTCGCCAAGGGCTCGGTCTCGGCCTACGTCCACAACGCCGTCGCCCCGGAACTGGGCAAGATCGGCGTGCTGGTCGCTCTGGAAGGCGATGGCGATCAAGCCACGCTGCAGGAGCTGGGCCGCAAGATCGCCATGCACGTGGCCGCCACCAACCCGCTGTCGCTGTCGTCGGAAGACCTCGACCCGGCGGCCGTGGAGCGTGAGCGCGCCGTGCTGACCGAGAAGGCCAAGGAAGAAGGCCGGCCGGAAAACATGATCGCCAAGATCGTCGACGGCCAGATCTCCAAGTTCCAGCGTGAAGTCGTGCTGCTCGAGCAGCCCTTCGTCATGAACCCCGACCAGACCATCAAGGCGCTGGTCGCCGAAGCCGGCGCGACCATCAAGGGTTTCGTCCGTCTGGGCCTGGGTGAAGGCGTCGAAAAGGCCGAAGCGCCGGACTTCGCCGCTGAAGTGGCCTCGATGACCGGCGGGAACTGATCCGTCTGTCACCCGACTTAAAGAGGGCGCTCCCGGCTGACGCTGGGGGCGCCCTTGGTTTATGTAGATTTCCCGACTCAGGTGAGGGCCCTTTGGCATGACCAAGCTGCGTTACAAGAAGGTGCTTCTGAAGGTTTCGGGCGAGGTGCTGATGGGCGAGACCGCCTTCGGCATCGACATGCCCACGGTCGAGGCCGTGGCTGAAGACATCAAACAGGTGGTCGAGGCCGGCGTCGAGCTCAGCCTGGTGATCGGCGGCGGCAACATCTTCCGCGGCATGGCCGGCGCCGCCAAGGGCATGGAACGGGCCAGCGCCGACTACATGGGCATGCTGGCCACGGTCATGAACGCCCTGGCCATGCAGGACGCGCTGGAGCGCATCGGGGTGCAGACCCGGGTGCAGTCGGCCATCCCCATGCCCACCGTCTGCGAGCCGCTGATCCGTCGGCGGGCCCAGCGGCATCTGGAAAAGGGCAGGGTGGTGATCTTCGCCGCCGGCACCGGCAACCCCTTCTTCACCACCGACTCCGGCGCGGCCCTGCGGGCGGCGGAGATGCAGAGCGACGCCCTGTTCAAGGGCACCAGCGTCGACGGCGTCTACACGGCCGATCCGAAGAAGGACAAGACCGCCACCCGCTATGACCGCCTGACCTATCACGACGTGCTGGCCAAGGACCTGAAGGTCATGGACGCGTCCGCGATCAGCCTGATGCGCGAGAACAAGATCCCCATCGTGGTGTTCTCGATCCGCGAGCGCGGCAACCTGCTGAAGGTGCTGCACGGCCAGGGCGTGCACACGGTGATCACCGAAGACTCCTGATATACAAACCTGTTCACGTGAAAACCGCGCGGCGGCTTGACGGGATTTGAAGACCTGTCCGCTATCGTCGCCGGTGAAAAGAGGAAGTGAAGACCATGGCCAGTGGCGAAAAGCCCGTTGTAGCGACCTATGCCAGCCGGATGGACAAGGCGGTCGCCGCCCTGAAGGAAGAATTCAGCAGCCTGCGCACCGGCCGCGCCTCGGCCGGCCTGCTCGACCAGGTGATGGTCGAGGCCTACGGCAACACCGTGCCGCTCAACACCGTCGCTTCGGTCAGCGTCCCCGAGCCGCGCTCGATCAGCGTCAACATCTGGGACAAGGGCGTCGTCGTCTCGGTCGAGAAAGCCATCCGCTCGGCGGGCCTGGGCCTCAACCCGGTGGTCGAGGGCACCAACCTGCGCATTCCGATCCCGCCGCTGACCGAAGAGCGCCGCAAGGACCTGGCCAAGATCGCCGGCAAATACGCCGAGCAGCAGAAGATCGCCGTGCGCAACGTGCGCCGCGACGGCATGGACGATGTCAAGAAGGCCCAGAAGGACTCGGTGATCACCGAGGACGAGCAGAAGAAGCTCGAGGCCGGCCTCCAGAAGGCCACCGACGAGCATGTCGCCAAGATCGACGAAGCCTTGAAAATCAAGGAACAAGAGATCATGCAGGTCTGATTGTCCGGATGCGCGCGGGACTCCGGATGAGACAGGGAAAGTGATGCCCCCAAAGGATGGCGTACAACAGCGGGGTCAGGTCCCGGCCGGCGATCCGGGCGTGAGCCGGGATGGCGGCCTGCACGTCGCCATCATCATGGACGGCAACGGCCGCTGGGCGAAGCGCCGTGGGCTGCCGCGCACCCTGGGCCACCGCGAGGGCGTCAAGGCGCTGCGGCGCACGGTCGAGGGGGCGCCGGACATCGGCGTCTCCACCCTGACAGTGTTCGGCTTCTCGACCGAGAACTGGCGTCGGCCGATGACCGAAGTCAGTGAGTTGATGAACCTGCTCAAGGCCTATGTCGAAAGCGACCTCGACCGCCTGGCCCGCGAAGGGGTAAAGGTCACCATCCTTGGCCGCCGGACCGGCCTGCGTCCCGACATCCTCGAGATCATCGAGCGGGCCGAGCGTCGCACCGAAAACAACACCCGCTTCCGCCTGCAGGTGGCCTTCAACTACGGCGGCCAGGCCGACCTGGTCGATGCGGCCCGCAAGTTCGCCGAGGCCGTGGCCCGGGGCGAGGCCCGTCCTGAAGACCTCGACGAGCAGCTGTTCGAAAGCCATCTGTCGACGGCCGGCGTTCCGACCCCGGACGTCATTGTGCGCACCAGCGGGGAACGGCGCATCTCCAACTTCCTTCTATGGGAATGCGCCTACGCCGAACTCGTCTTCCAGGACGTCTACTGGCCGGACTACGGTCCCGATCACCTCGCCGCCGCGGTCGGGGAATTCCGCTCACGCGAGCGACGCTACGGCGGAGTGACGACCGATGACGTCCTCGCCACCGGCTAAACGGTTCGACTGGAAGAACCTGCGGGTTCGCCTGATCTCCGCCTTCGCCATCATTCCGGCGGTGGCTTTGGCTGTCTGGCTGGGCGGCTGGACCTATACGGTGTTGATCTGCATCGTTGGCGCCCTGCTGGCCCGGGAGTGGGGCCGGCTGGTCGCGCCCTCGGCGCCGATCCGGGTTGGCCTGATCATTGGCGCCAGCGTCCTGGCCGCCATTGTCCTGGCCCATGTCGCCAGCATGGCCAGCCATGCCGGCTGGCCCGGCGCCGAACGCTGGTGGATCGCCGCCTGGGCTTCGATCGTGATCGGCAGCGGCCTGACCACCCTGGTCGCCTTCCGCCTGACCGCCCACGTGCCCGACGCCGCCTACGGGGTCATCTACATCGCCCCGGCCGGTATCGCGATGGTCTGGCTGCGCGACATGCCCGAGGGCGCGCCCTGGACCGTCTATCTGTTCGCCGTCACCTGGTGGACGGACATCATGGCCTACATCTGGGGCAACACCTTCAAGGGACCCAAGCTGTGGCCCCGGTTCTCGCCGAACAAGACCTGGAGCGGCTTCTGGGGCGGGCTGTTCGGGGCCATGCTGACCGGCGCCGTCGTCCTGGCCATCAGCAGCGCCTTCAACCATCCCTTCATCGGCTATCCGGGCGCCATCTTCGTCGGCCTGCTGACCGGTCTGGCGACCAGCGGCGGCGACCTGTGGGAATCGATGCTCAAGCGGCGGTTCGGCGTGAAAGATACCGGCGGCATCATTCCCGGTCACGGCGGCATGTTGGACCGGGTCGACGGGTTGATGTTCGCGGTCATGGTCGTCGCCGCCGCCCGTCTTGTGCAGCACTGGGGTTGGGGAATTTGAGCCGCACCGTCACCATCCTTGGATCCACCGGCTCGATCGGCGTCTCGACCCTCAGCCTGTTCGAGGAATCGCGCGTCGAGGTCGAGATTCTCGCCCTGACCGCCGGTCGCAATGTCGAGAAGCTGGCCGAGCAGGCCCTGAAATGGCGGCCCCGCTTGGCGGTGATCGAGGACGAGACCCTGCTGCCGGTCCTGCGCGAGCGTCTGGCCGGCTCGGGCATCGAGACCGCGGCCGGGACCGGCGCGGTCAGGGCCGCCGCCGAACTTCCCGCCGAGTGGGTGATGTCGGCCATCGTCGGGGCCGCCGGCCTGGCCCCCACCCTGGCCGCCGCCCGACGCGGCGCCATCGTCGCCCTGGCCAACAAGGAAAGCCTGGTCTGCGGCGGCCCGGGCGTACTCGACGTGGCGCGGAAGGCCGGTGGGACGATCATCCCGGTCGATTCCGAGCATTCGGCCATATTTCAAGTGTTGCAGGATCCCTGCCGCGACAAGGTCGCCCGGCTGATTCTCACGGCGTCCGGCGGCCCGTTCCGCACCTGGACCTACGAGGCCATGCGCGCCGCCACGCCCGAACAGGCCGTCGCCCATCCCAACTGGAGCATGGGCGCCAAGATCAGCGTCGATTCGGCGACCATGATGAACAAGGGCCTGGAGATGGTGGAGGCCAGCTATCTGTTCGCCACCCCGGAGAACCAGATCGACATCGTCGTCCATCCGCAGTCCATCATCCATTCGATGGTCGAATACACGGACGGCTCGACATTGGCCCAGCTGGGGCCCCCGGACATGCGCAGTCCGATCGCCTGCGCCTGGGCCTGGCCGGACCGCCTGTCCTGGCCGGCGGCGCCGCTCGACCTGGCGGCCATCGGCCAGCTGACCTTCGAGGCCCCGGACCTCGTGCGATTCCCCGCCATCGCCATCGCCCGCGAAGCGTTGCGCATCGGCGGCCATGCCCCCGCCGCAATGAACGCGGCTAATGAGGTGGCGGTCGGGGCCTTTCTTGACCGCCGTATCGGGTTTCTTGATATTGCCGGGTCCGTCCAGGATACGCTGGATCGCCTCAACGGCGGCGGGGAGCTGGGCGATCAGCCGGGGGGCGACGAACTGGAGGCTGCCATGATCATCGACGCCAGCGCCCGGCGCGTGGCCACCGAGGTCGTCAGTCGCCTCGCCGCCGCGCGCGCGGCTTGAGGGGGCGTTGATGTCGGGCCTCCTCTTTACCCTCACCGCCGTCCTGGCGCTGCTGTTCGTGCTGTCGATCGTCGTGGTCGTTCACGAACTCGGCCACTTCTGGGCCGCCCGCCTGTTCGACACCGCCATCGACCGCTTCTCCGTCGGTTTCGGCAAGCCCATCCTTCACTGGCGCGACAAGCAGGGCGTCCAGTGGCAGATCGCCCAGATCCCGCTCGGCGGCTATGTCCGCTTCGCGGGCGACGACAACGCCGCCAGCGTGCCTGACCAGGACGATCTGGAGAGCCTCCGCCAGGACGTCGCGACAACCGAGGGCGAGGCGGCCCTGAAGCGCTACTTCCATTTCAAGCCGCTGTGGCAGCGGGCGATCATCGTCGCCGCCGGCCCGGTGTCGAACTTCATCCTGGCCATCGTGCTGTTCGCCGCCCTGGCCGTGTCTTTCGGGGTGATCTCGGTCGAGGCCAAGGTTGCAATCCGCAATCCGGCGGGTCCGGGCGCGGTCGCCGGCATTCGCGACGGCGACGTCATCCGGCGGATGAACGGCACGACGATCGCCAACTTCAACGATCTGGTGAACTTCACCCGAACCCATGTCGGCGAACCGGTGCGGGTCGAAGTCCTTCGTGACGGCGCGCCCGTGATCCTGACGGCCGAGCCGACGCTCGAGCAGATGAACGACAAGGTCAGCGGCCACATCAAGGTCGGTTCCCTGGGCCTGCAGACCCACAAGGACGCCAGGGTCGAGCGCCTGCGCCTCAACCCCGTCGAGGCCGTCGCCTACGGCGGCCAGACCACCTGGATGGTGCTCAGCACCACGGTGACCTACCTGGGCCGCGTCATCACCGGCAAACTGCCCGCCGACCAGATCGGCAGCCTGCTGGGAATCGGCAATACGGCCGGCAAGGTGGCCCAGGCCGGCGCCGAGGGCGCGCCCAACGCCGCCTGGGGGCTGCTGGGTTCGGTTGTCTCCCTGCTGGGCCTGGCCGCCTTCCTCTCGGTCAGCGTCGGCTTCATGAACCTTCTGCCGCTGCCGGTTCTCGATGGCGGTCATCTCGTTTTCTACGCCTACGAAGCCGTGGCCCGGCGGCCACTTCCGGCCCGTATCCAGGCCGTTTCATACCGCCTTGGTCTTGCCTTGCTCGTCGGTTTCATGTTGTTCGCCACCTGGAACGACCTCCAGCGGCTGCGTGTGTTCAATTTCCTGGGCGGCCTCTTCTCGTGAGCCCGTTCGTATCCTTGATGGCAGACCTCATGATGCATTCTCGACGCCACGGCGCCGCCGTCCTCACGGGCCTGGCCCTGCTGATGGGATCGACGGCCCTGATGACGCCGGCGGCCGCCTTCGCCCAGTCGCAACAGGGCGTGGTGCAACGCATCGTCGTCATCGGCAATGAGCGGATCGAAGCCTCCACCATCGCCTCCTATCTCCCGATCCAGCCGGGTGAAGCGGTCGATTCGGCCCGAATCGACCTGGCGCTGAAGACCCTGTTCCGCACGGAGCTCTTCGCCGATGTGAAGATCGACCTGCAGGGCGGCGACCTGAACATTCGCGTCGTCGAAAACCCGATCATCAACAAGGTGGTCTTCGAGGGCAATTCCTCGGTCAAGGACGACAAGATCAAGGAAGAGCTGACCATCCGGCCGCGGGGCATCTTCACCCGCGCCAAGGTCCAGTCCGACGTCCAGCGCATCATCGAACTCTACCGCCGCTCGGGCCGCATCTCGGCGACCGTGACGCCCAAGGTGGTCGAGCTGCCGCAGAAGCGCGTCGACCTGATCTTTGAGATCAACGAAGGCCCCAAGAGCGGCGTCCTCGACGTCAACTTCCTGGGCAACGAGCAGTACTCGGACGGCGACCTCTCCGACGTGGTCGTGACCAAGGAGAGCGCCTGGTACAAATTCCTGTCGACCAACGACAACTACGATCCCGACCGGCTCGAGTACGACAAGGAACAGCTGCGCAAGCACTACCGTAACCGCGGCTACTACGACTTCCGCGTCGTCTCGGCCGTGGCCGAGCTGGCTCCGAACAAGAACGGCTTCGCCATCACCTACACGCTCGAAGAGGGCGTGAAGTACAAGTTCGGCAAGATCAGCGTCGAGACCGAGCTGAAGAAGCTGGACGGCACCGTGCTCGAACAGCTGCTGCCGATCCGCGCCGGCGAGCTCTATCAGGACGAGAAGATCGAGCAGGCGACCGACGCCCTGACCTTCGCGGCCGGCGCCGCCGGCTTCGCCTTCGTCGACGTCCGCCCGCGCTACGTGCCCAACCGCGAGACCAAGACCGTCGATGTGGTCTTCTCGGTCCGTGAAGGCCCGCGCGTCTACATCGACCGCATCGACATCGTCGGTAACAACCGCACCCTCGACGCCGTCATCCGCCGCGAAATGCTGGTGTCCGAAGGCGACGCCTACAACCGGGTCTACGTCGATCGCTCCAAGAGCCAGATTCGCGGCCTCGGCTACTTCAAGGAAGTCGATATCGAGGAAGTGCCGGGCACGGCGCCCGACCGCACCGGCCTGCGGGTCAAGGTGGAAGAGCAGCCCACCGGCGAACTGTCGTTCAGCGCCGGCTACAGCTCGGTCGACCAACTGATCATCGATCTGGGCATTTCCGAGCGGAACTTCCGCGGTCGCGGCCAGAACCTGCGCGCCCGCGTCTCGGTCGGCTCGCTGCGCCAGCAGGTGGACTTCTCGTTCACCGAGCCGCGCTTCCTCGGCCGCGACCTGCTGGCCGGTGTCGATCTCTACACCTACCGCTACGATTTCAGCCAACAGACGGCCTTCGACACCTCCTCGACCGGCATGAATCTGCGCGTCGGCTTCCCGCTGACCAGCAACGCCTCGATGGGCCTGCGCTACGTCCTGCGCAGCGACAACGTCGATGTCGCCGACTCGCTCTGCACGACCGGATCGGTTTCGACCAGCCTCTGCGCCCAGCGCGGGTCGCGGATCACCTCCTCGCTCGGCTACACCGTGCGTCTGGACCGCAGGAACGATCCGCAAAGGCCGACCCGCGGCTTCTATGTCGAACTGTCGCAGGATCTCGCCGGCATCGGCGGCGACGTGAACTATCTGCGCACCGAAACCAACGGCGGCTGGTACTACGGGTTCAACAAGGACTTCATCTTCAGCGCCACCGGCTCGGCCGGCTACACGGCCGGCTGGCGCGGCGACACGGTCCGCATCAACGACCGCTTCTACAAGGGCGGCAACACCTTCCGTGGCTTCGAAACGGCCGGTATCGGCCCGCGCGATACGGGCACGAACCGTGGCGACGCCCTGGGTGGCAAAATGTACGCCATCGGCACGGCCGAACTGACGGTTCCGACCTTCCTGCCCGAGCAGTATGGCATCAAGGCTTCGCTGTTCACCGATGTCGGCACCGTCGGCCTGCTGGATGACGTCGACCGCCAGACCACCCCCGGCGTCTTCAATGAGGACATCAGGGATGACCTGGGCTTGCGCGCCTCGGCCGGCCTGTCGATTCACTGGCGCTCGCCGATGGGCCCCATCCGTTTCGACTTCAGCCAAGTTTTGGCCAAAGAAGACTACGACAAGACCGAAACGTTCCGGTTCTCCACCTCCACAAGGTTCTGATCTCTCATGCACATCAAGTCCTTCGCGGCCCGCGCCGTCGGCGCGGTCGCCGTTCTGGCTTTCGCCAGCGCCGCCGTTGCCCAGACTGTCCCGCCCAAGCCGGCCGCCGCGCCGCCCAAGCCGGCCCAGCTGCCCGTCAACCACGCCGCCCCGATCCCCGGCTTCTGCATCTATGACGTCAACGCCGTGGTCGCCACCTCGACCGTCGGCAAGTACGTCGACACCCGGCTCGAGGCGATCGCCAAGGTGGTCGACACCGAACTGCAGACCGAGGAGGCGGCGATCAACAAGGAAGCCACCGCCCTGCAGACCGCCGCCCAGGCTCCGGGCGCCGACGAGGCCACCCTCCAGAAGCGCGCCGTCGATCTGAAGACCCGCGCCAAGGCCTGGGACACCAAGGCCGCCCTGCGCAAGCGCGAGTACCAGGCCACCGCCCAGAAGGCCGGCATGCGGATCCTGACCGAAGTCGATCCGATCGTCGTCCAGGTCTACCAGCAGAAGTCCTGCTCCATCCTGATCCGTCGTGAATCCGTGGCTCTGGGCAACCCCGCCATGGACATCACCCCGGCGGTGATCGCTGCCCTGAACACCAAGATCCAGCAGTTCCCGATCGATCGTGAGCGTCTGGACGGGCCGAAGCCGCCGCCGCCGATGCCCGCCAAGCCGACGAACTGAGGCGACTCGGGATACTCCTTGGCGTCGGGCGGTCCAGATGGGCCGGCCCGGCGCCAGGGGCCCCGTCTATTTCCCGGGGTCGTGCTCGAGGACAACATGCCCGATCCCCGATTTTTTGAGGCCCTCGGCCCTCTGTCCCTGAGCCGGCTCGCCGAGCTGACCGGCGCCCGGATCGTCTCCGGGCCAGGCGATCTGATGATCGACGAGGCAGCCCCCCTCAATCGTGCCGACAGTCGCGGCATCGCCTTCATCGCCGACAAGAAATTCCTCGCCGAGCTCAAGGCGACGGGCGCTGGCGCCTGCTTTCTGCCCGAGGCCCTGGCGGGCGAAACACCGGAGGGCTGCATCGCGCTTGTCGTCGGCCGGCCTCAGGCGGCCTGGGCCATCGCGTCCGGCGCCTTGCACCGACCGATCCGCCAGCCGGCGGGCAGCGAACTGATCGATCCCTCGGCCATCCTCGAGCAGGGCGTCACCCTGGCCCCTGGCGCGGTCATCGGCCCCGGCGTGCGCATCGGCGCCGAGACCAGCATCGGGGCCGGAGCGGTCATCGGGCCCGGGGTCTCCATCGGCCGCCGCTGCCGGATCGGCCCGCGCGCCGTGGTCGGGTTCGCCCTGCTGGGCGACGGGGTCGCCCTGCATGCCGGCGCGGTGATCGGCGAGGCCGGATTTGGCGCCACGCCCGGCCCCGACGGCATCATCGACATTCCCCAGCTGGGCCGCGTCATTCTGCAGGACAATGTGACGATCGGCGCCAATTCCTGCGTCGATCGCGGCGCCTGGGACGACACCGTCGTCGGCGAGAACACCAAAGTCGACAACCTCGTTCATATCGCCCACAACACCCGCGTCGGCCGCAACTGTGTGATGGCCGCCTATGTTGGTATTTCGGGCAGTGTCACCATCGGCGATGGCGCGACGTTCGCGGGCAGGGCCGGGGTGGCCGACCATGTGAATATCGGCGCCGGCTCCATTGTTGGCGCGGCGGCCGGGGTCATGCGAGATGTACCCCCCGGGGAGTTCTGGAGCGGCTATCCGGCCAAACCGGTGCGTG
The DNA here is from genome assembly GCF_027912495.1 of Caulobacter sp. NIBR1757. Classification (GTDB taxonomy): domain Bacteria; phylum Pseudomonadota; class Alphaproteobacteria; order Caulobacterales; family Caulobacteraceae; genus Caulobacter. The sequence goes on from NZ_CP115463.1 coordinate 1,755,351, forward strand.
AGTGGTTGAAGGAGTCGGCGTGGTTGGCCCGGGCCGCGCGCCGCAAGGGGTAAGTCAGGTATGAGCACCAGCAAAGCGACGGGTGACGTCAGCGACATCGATATCACCGAAATCCTGGCGCGGATCCCGCACCGCTACCCCTTCCTGCTCGTCGATCGCTGTGAATCGTTCGTGCCGAACACCTCGATCGTCGGCATCAAGTGCGTGACCTACAACGAGCCCTTCTTCCAGGGTCACTTCCCGGGTCACCCGGTCATGCCCGGCGTGCTGATCGTCGAGGCCCTGGGCCAGACCGGCGCGATCATGATGTCCAAGTCGATGGATATCGATATCTCCAACATGGTCATCTACTTCATGACCATCGATGGCGTGCGGTTTCGCGCCCCGGTGCGGCCCGGCGATGTGCTGCATATGCATGTCGAGGTGACCAAGGTGCGCGGCGACATCTTCAAGTTCCGCGGCAAGGCGCTGGTCAACGGCAAGGTCTGCGCAGAGGCCGAGTTCGCGGCCATGAAGGCGCTGGCCGGCTGATGACCGCCGTCCATCCCACCGCCATCGTCGATTCCGCCGCGACCCTGGGCGAGGGCGTCGAGATCGGACCCTTCTGCATCGTCGGTCCGGACGTCACCCTCGGGGCCGGCTGCAAGCTGCACAGCCATGTCGTCCTCGAGGGCGTCACCACGCTCGGCGAAGGCTGCACCCTGCACCCGTTCGTCAATCTTGGCGGCCCGCCGCAGCATCTGGGCCACAAGGGCGAACCGACGCGGCTGGATGTCGGGGCGCGCAACATCTTCCGCGAAAACGTCTCCATCCACACCGGCACGGTCATGGGGAATGGCGTCACCCGGGTCGGCGACGACTGCCTGTTCATGGTCAGCGTTCACGTCGGCCATGACGCCGTGATCGGCAATCGCGTCACCCTGGCGCCCAGCGTCGCGGTCGGCGGCCATGCCGAGGTGGCGGATTTCGTCTTCCTCGGCGGCCTGGCGGCCGTCCACCAGTTCAGCCGCATCGGCCGCTCGGCCTTCATCGGCGGCGGCGGCATCGTCACCAAGGACGTCATCCCCTACGGCTCGGTCTGGGGCAATCACGCCCATCTCGAGGGGTTGAACCTGATCGGGCTGAAGCGCCGGGGCTTCGACCGGGAGCGGATCAGCGCCATGCGCGCCGCCTACCGCCTGCTGTTCGCCGACGAAGGCACCTTCCAGGAGCGGCTCGACGACGTGGCCGAGGGCTATTCGGACATTCCCGAGGTGGTCGAGATCCTCGATTTCATCCGCGTCGATGCCAATCGCCCCCTCTGCCTGCCCCGCCGCGAGACGTAAGGCCTTGAAGAAGCTGGGATTGATCGCCGGCGCCGGCGGCCTGCCGGCCGAGATCGCCGACCACTGCCGCAAGGCCGGACGGCCCTATTTCGTCATCCGGCTGAAGGGCATCGCCGACGACGCCACCCTTGGCCATCCGGGGGAGGCGGTCGGCCTCGCCGAGCTGGGCAAGACCTTCAAGGCCCTCAAGCGCGAGAAGTGCGAGGCGGTCTGCTTCGCCGGCCTCGTCCATCGGCCCGATTTCTCGGCCCTGAAGCCCGACATCCGTGGCATGGCCGCCCTGCCGGGGATCATCGCCGCCGCCCGCCACGGCGATGACGCCCTGCTGCGCCGGGTGCTGGAGGAGTTCTCCAGGGAGGGCTTCGTCATCGAGGGCGTGCATGAGGCGGTCGGAGCCATGACCCTGCCGCTCGGCCTGCTCGGCAAACATGCGCCCGCCGCCGAACACAAGGCGGACATCGAGCGCGCCCTGGAAGTGGCCAAGGCCATCGGCCAGCTCGACGTCGGCCAGGGCGCGGTGGTCTGCGACGGCCTGGTGCTGGCCGTGGAGGCTCAGGAAGGCACCGACGCCATGCTCCGCCGGGTTGCCGAACTGCCGGTCGCCCTGCGCGGTCAGCCGGGCGCCTTCAAGGGCGTCATCGCCAAGGCCCCCAAGCCGATCCAGGAACTGCGCGTCGACCTGCCGACCATCGGTGTCGCCACAATCCGCGGCGCCGCCAAGGCCGGGCTGGCCGGCGTGGTGGGCGAGGCGGGCCGCCTGCTGATCGTCGATCGCGAGGCCGTCATCGCCACCGCCGACGAGTTCGGCCTCTTCGTGCTCGGCGTCGAGCACAAAGCCCCGTGAGTCAGGTGCTCACCGTCATGCTGGTCGCCGCCGAGGCGTCCGGCGACTCGCTTGGCGCCGGCCTGGCCCGCGCCCTCAAGGCCCGCCTGGGCGACGGCGTCCGCTTCGTCGGCGTCGGCGGGGAGAAGATGGCCGAGCAGGGGGTGCAGAGCCCCTTCGACATCGCCCAGCTGTCGATCCTCGGCATCATCGAGGGCGTCCGGGCCCTGCCGATGGTCAAGCGCCGGGTGGCCGAGACCGCAGCCCTGGCGGCTCGCGAGAAGCCCGACATCGCCGTCCTGATCGACAGCTGGGGTTTCACCCTCCGCGTCGCCCATGCCCTGCGCAAGCTCGACCCCAAACTGCCGCTGGTGAAGTACGTCGGCCCGCAGGTCTGGGCCAGCCGCCCCGGCCGGGCCAGGACTCTGGCGAAGTCCGTCGATCACCTGCTCTCCATCCACGGCTTCGACGCCCCCTGGTTCGAGCGTGAGGGCCTGCCGGTCACGACCGTCGGCAACCCCACCCTGATCCGCGACTTCTCGACCGCCGACCCGGCCCGGCTGCGCGCCCACATCGGCGCGGGCGCCACCGACCCCATCCTGCTGGTCCTGCCCGGCAGCCGCCCGGCCGAGATCAAACACGTCTTTCCGCCCTTCGAGGACGCCATCCTGCGCCTCAAGGCCGAGCGGCCGAACCTCCAGATCGTGATGCCCCTGGCCGCCACCGTCGCAGGCATGGTCAAGGAACGCATCGCCGCCTGGCCCTTCCCGGTGCATGTGCTGGAGGACGCCACCCTGAAGGACGACGCCTTCGCCGCCGGCACGGTCGCCCTGGCCTGCAGCGGCACGGTGACAACGGAACTGGCCCTGGCCGGCTGTCCCATGGTCGTCGGCTATCGGCTCGGCCCGGTCAGCTACCGCCTGGTCATGCTGGTCTTCAAATCCCCCTGGGTGACGATGTTCAACATCGCCGCCCAGGACATGGTCGCCCCCGAACTGCTGCAGACCGACTGCAACGGCCCGATGCTGGCCTCGGCCATCGCCGACCGGCTGGACAGCGAAGAGATGCGCCGCATTCAGATCGAAGCCCAGTTTCAGGCCGTTGCGAAGATGGGCCGCCCGCAGGTCGACCCCGCCGAACTGGCCGCCGATGCTGTCCTGAAAGTGCTCGCCGACCGCGCCGGATGAATATGTCTAGACATATTCATCGCCGTTTTGGCCTCGCCATCGGTCCGTGACGCGCGATTTGCTCACCCGTAGGCGCCGGCCCATCACAAGGCGCCAACATTCACCGCCTTGATGTCAACGCGGCGCCGACGCGGGCGCCTACATTCCCAGCCCCGTCGCCAACATCGTTGTCACATGATTTCAAGGGGTTGGCGGCGAATCGGGCCTTTGCCGCCCTGACGCCGTGGTATACTGGCCGCCGCTTCGATCAGCCGCCCAGCCGCTTGTACATCAGGCAGGTCGGCTCCAGCGGCCCGGCGCTCGACCGGGCATAGTCCGGAATGACCCCTGCCGCCGTATAGCCCAGCCGCTCGTACAGCCGCTGCGCCGGATTGCCCGCCACCGTGTCCAGCACCACCAGCGTCTTGCCCAGCCGTGCCGCCTCGACCTCCGCCGCCAGGGTCAGCGCCGCCCCGATCCCCGCGCCTCTCGCCGAGGGCCGCGTCATCAGTTTCACGAGGTCGATACGATGTTGCTGATTGCCCGGCATGCCGACAACGATCTGAACCGTCCCGACCAGGGTCTCACCCTCCCAGGCGCCCCACATCAGCCGGTCGCCGCTTTCCAGCGCCGGTCCGATCTTGCGCCAGAAGTCCGTGGCTTCGTCCAAAGACAAAGGGGCCAGGAACCCGACACTGGCTCCCAGCCCCACAGTCTCGATCAGGATCTCGCTCAGCGCCGGTACGAGGGCCGGCAGGGCGTCCGGCGTGATGGGCGCGATCCGCACCACGCCGGCTGGCCCCTAGCGCTTGTCGATGGGCGCGTAGTCGCGCTGCGTCGCCCCGGTGTAGAGCTGGCGCGGACGGCCGATCTTACGCGCCGGATCCTCGAACATTTCCTTCCACTGGCTGATCCAGCCGACGGTGCGGGCCAGGGCGAACAGCACGGTGAACATCTTCGACGGGAAGCCCATCGCCCGCAGGGTGATGCCCGAATAGAAGTCGATGTTCGGGTACAGCTTGCGCTCGATGAAGTAGGGGTCGGAGAGGGCGATCTTCTCCAGTTCCATGGCCACTTCCAGCAGCGGGTCGTTGATGCCCAGCTCGCCGAGCACCTCGTGGCAGGTCTTCTGCATCGCGGTCGCCCGCGGGTCGAAGTTCTTGTACACGCGGTGACCGAAGCCCATCAGCTTGTACTTGCGGGCCTTCACCCCCTCGATGAACTCGGGGATCTTGTCGACCGTCCCGATCTCCTCGAGCATTTCCAGGGCTTCCTGGTTGGCGCCGCCATGGCTGGGGCCCCAGAGGCAGGCGATGCCGGCAGCGATGCAGGCGAACGGATGCGCGCCCGACGACCCGGCCAGGCGGACGGTCGAGGTCGAGGCGTTCTGCTCGTGATCGGCGTGCAGGATGAAGATGCGGTCCATGGCCCGGGTCAGGATCGGGTTCGGCACCCAGTCCTCGGCCGGCACGGCGAAGCACATGCGCAGGAAATTCTCCGAGTAGGAGAGGTTGTTGCGCGGCGACACGAAGGGCTGGCCCATGTGGTACTTGAAGGCGCGGGCCGCGATGGTCGGCATCTTGGCGATCAGGCGATGGGCGCTGATCTCCCGCTCGCGCGGATCATCGACGTTGATGCTGTCGGCGTAGAAGGCCGACAGGGCGCCGACCGCGCCGGTCATGATCGCCATCGGATGGGCGTCGCGGCGGAAGCCCTCGAAGAAGCGGTCGAACTGGGCGTGCAACATCGTGTGGTAGGTGATGTTGTGATCGAACGTCTCGAACTCGGCGGCGTTCGGCAGCTCGCCGTGCAGCAGCAGGTAGCAGACCTCCAAGAAGCTGGACTTCTCGACCAGCTGGTCGATCGGATAGCCCCGGTGCAGCAGGATGCCGGCATCACCGTCGATGAAGGTGATCTTGCTTTCGCAGCTGGCCGTCGAGGTGAAGCCGGGGTCGAAGGTGAACAGGTCGGAGTCGGCGTAGAACTTCCGCACGTCCATCACGTCGGGGCCGGTGGTCCCCTTGAGGATCGGCAGGTCGAAGCTCTGGTCGCCGATGGTCAGCGTCGCCTTGTCAGCCATTCGGCGAGGTCCTTTCAATAGGGTCGGTAAACGTTCGTTCGGCTCGCCTTATAGCGTCTCATTTGGCGGGTGAAAGCGCATCCTCGATACGGCCGGGACTCTCGAGCTTGCCGGGCACGCCGAGCGTCACGCCCATATCGGGGGAGGGGGCGGTGCCGTTGAGGAGACCGCGCGGGGGCGGGCCGATCCTGCCCAGGGCCACGCCCCCGGATTTGGCAAAGGCCTTGAGCGTTCCTGCGGGCGCCTCGGGCGACCGGGCGTCCTGGTCGAGGGGCAGGTCGGTGAGGCGGCTCACGCCTGAGGCGGCCTCTTCGATCAGCAACGGGGTCGCTGATTTGTAAACAAAAACAGACTGTTGAGTGAGCAGTTCGAGGGTCTGCCAAGCTGGCGCCGGACCTGTGTCGCCGGGGTCGATGAGACCTTGCATGGCGTTGGCGGAGGCCGTGATGCGCGGTCCACTGCGGTGCAAGGCACGGCCGTCGAAGACCTCGCCGACCGGGCCGGCCTGGCGGCCGCTGTCGGCGACCTGCACGGAGCAGGTGTCGATGGGGTTCGCTTGGCCCGGTAGCGCCGCGGGGCGGCCCTGTTCACATCCGCGACATCAGGGAGTTGAACAACGCTGGCCTTGCCCCTCCAATGTGAAGTGAGCCGGTAGGCGAAAGGGCGGGCCGCGTGACAACGGGGGCAGTGGAGGGCATCGGATCGGCGGCCGCTCAATTGCGCGGCCGCCTGACCGCATGGATTCGGGGCGGTCCGACTCCGTTGGAAGAGGTTGTCGCCCAGCGGGCCCGCTGGCGGCTATGGACTCCGGTGATGTTCGGTCTGGGCGCGGCCGGGTACATGGGCCTGAAGACCGAACCGGCCCTTTGGGCGGCGGTGTTGCTGGGGCTGGCGGCCATTGCGGCGGCTTGGACGACCCACCGGCTTACGCGCGGCGGCGGCTGGTTCCTGGTCGTCGGTCTGGCGGCCCTGATCGTTCTCGGCGGCGTCGCCGGCAAGCTGCGGACCGAACTGGTCCGGGCCCCGGTGGCGCCGACCTTCGACAAGCCGGTCATTGTCGAGGGCTGGGTGCTGGATGTGGCCAGCCCGGGCTCCAGCGGCGGCCGCCTGCTGATCGCCCCGACCCGGATCGAAGGGCTGGAGCGGGACCAGCTGCCCTATCGCGTGCGGCTCACGGTCGACCAGGGCGCGGTGGTCGGGCCGGGCCAGGCGGTGCGCCTGCGCGCCGGCCTTGGCCCGCCGCCGCCGCCCTCCAGCCCCGGCTCCTACGACTTCGCCCGCGACGCCTGGTTCGACCGGGTCGGCGGCGTCGGCTTCTCGGTGTCCCAGCCGCAGGTCGTGGCCTTGGCCGAGCCGCCGATGGCCCTGCGCTGGGCCATGGCGGTCAACGCCATGCGCTGGAGCCTGGCGCGGCGCATTGTCGATCAGATGGGCGTGCGGTCCGGCGGCCTGGGCGCCGCCATGGTCACCGGCCACGAAGCCTGGATCACCCGCGAGCAGACCGACGCCATGCGGGCCTCCGGCCTGGCCCACATCATCTCCATCTCGGGTCTGCACATGGCCATCGTCGGCGGCTTCGCCTTCGCCCTGGCGAGGCTGCTGATCGCCGCCATCCCATGGCTGGCCCTGCGTATCGACGGCAAGAAGACCGCCGCCCTGCTCGGCATGGCGGCCGTCGGCACCTATCTGGTGCTCTCCGGCGCGCCGTCGCCGGCGGTGCGGGCGGCCATCACGGCGGGCGTGGCGTTTCTCGCCA